>NZ_JBHWYX010000056.1:0-50048 GCF_042728795.1 Streptomyces sp. NPDC060184 | reverse complement strand
CCCCGCGTGTCGCGCCGTCCGCCCCGCGCGGGGCGGACGGCGCGACACGCGGGGTTCCGGCCGTCAGGTCGCCTTGCGGAACTTGGCGACGGCGAGCGGCGCCATCACGACGGTGATGATGCCGGCCCAGGCGAGGGTCACCCAGACCGAGTGGGCGATCGGGCCGCCCATCATCAGGCCGCGCGCCGCGTCGGCGAGGTTCGACAGCGGGTTGTACTCGGTGAACGTCTGCAGCCAGCCCGGCATCGTCTGGGTCGGCGCGAAGATGGAGGATCCGAACTGCAGGGGCATCAGCACCAGCATTCCCGTCGCCTGGACCGCCTGGGCCGTCTTCATGGCCAGCCCGAGCAGGATGAAGATCCACATGATGGCGGCGCCGAACACCGCCGAGAGCGCGACGGCTTCGAGCAGACCGAGGAACGAGGTCTGGATCTCCATGCCGAGCGCGAAACCCATCACCAGCAGGATGACGGTGGCGACCATCATCCGGCCCAGCTCCACCACGATCTTCGCGATCAGCACCGAGGACCGGGCGATCGGCATCGTGCGGAACCGGTCCATGACGCCCTTGCGGAAGTCGTCGTTGACCCCGGTGCCCACCGCGGAGGCGATGTTCATCCCCATCATGGCCATCAGGCCGGGGATCAGGTAGTTGAGGTATTCCTCCCGGCCACCGCCGAGGGAGCCGCCGACCGAGCCGCCGAACACGTACGTGAAGAGCAGCGTGAAGATCACCGGCATCAGGAGCGCGTCGAACATCGACTCCGGATCCTTCTTGATCTGGAGCAGGTTGCGCCGGGTCAGGGCCCCGATGTGGCGCAGGTTGGCGCGCAGCCCGATCCTGCCCTCGTCGGCCGGGGGCCGGACCGGCACCCGGTCGGTGGGGGACTTCGTCAGCGTGGTCGTGCTCATGCGGCGACCTCCTCGTCTGTCGGGGCGGTGGCGGAGGTGGACTTGCCGCCGGTGATGGCGAGGAAGACCTCGTCCAGGCTGGGCAGCGCGGTGGCGACGTGGGCGAGGGAGAAGCCCCGGGTGCCCAGCAGGCCGATGACGGCGGTCAGTTGCTCGTCGCTCAGGATCGGTACGTACAGCAGGCCCTCGTCCGGGACCGCCTGCGCGCCGGAGACCCCGTCGAGGCCGGTCTCGTGGAGGGCGCGGGCCATCGCCTGCAGGTCGGCCGGGTCGGACGGGCGGATCTGGAGGGTCCGGCCGCCGACCTTCGCCTTCAGCTCGTCGACGCCGCCGCGCGCGATGATGCGGCCCTTGTCGATCACCGTCAGCTCGCTGGCGAGCTGCTCGGCCTCTTCCATGTACTGGGTGGTGAGCAGCACGGTCGCCCCCTCGGCGACCATCCGCTGCACCTCGTCCCAGACCTCGTTGCGGGTACGGGGGTCGAGGCCCGTGGTCGGCTCGTCCAAGTAGAGGACGGCCGGGCGGCCGATCATGGAGGCGGCCAGGTCGAGCCTGCGCCGCATGCCGCCGGAGTAGTCCATCGCGGGGCGGCGGGCCGCCTCGGTGAGCGAGAACCGCTCCAGGAGCTCGTCGGCCCGGCTGCGGGCCTCCTTGCGGGACAGGTCGAGGAGCCGGCCGATCATGTAGAGGTTCTCCCAGCCGGAGAGCTTCTCGTCGACGGAGGCGTACTGCCCGGTCAGGCCGATGGTGCGGCGCAGCTGCCGGGGCTGCTTGACCACGTCGTACCCGGCGACCGTCGCGTGACCCGCGTCCGGCACGATCAGCGTGGAGAGGGCGCGCACGAGCGTCGTCTTGCCCGCGCCGTTCGGACCGAGCACACCGAGCACGGTGCCCTCGCGTACATCGAGGTCGACACCGTCGAGTGCCTTGGTGGTGCCGTAGTGCTTCACCAGCCCCCGTACTTCGATGGCGATTCCGCGCCCGGGGTTCATGTCGTTTCGCGTCATGTCCACCATGGGACCAGGCACGGCCGACAGCTCACCGATATATCGCCGACAACGAAGGTGTGGAACGGATTTCCGGGTGCCGATGTTCTGCCGGCGCGACCGACGGATCGCCGACAGGGAGTCGACAAGCCGTCACGGGCAGCCGTACGCCGGGCGTACGCCGGATCACGCGCAGGGCGTGCGCCGGGCGTGCGTCAGCCCGCCGATGGGGGAAGTCGGCGGGCTGACGGTGGTGCCGGAGGTGGCTGTGTGACCGGCGCGGCGGGTGGTGCCCGTACGGCCGGGGGTGGGACGGGGCGGCGTGGGGCGGGGCCCGCCGTGCCGTCCGCGGAGGCGGCACCGGGGGCGGGTCCCGCCCGTTGCCGTCAGTGGAAGATGTGCTCCGGCGCCGGGAACGTACCGCCGACGACCTCGCCCGCGAACTCCTTCGCCGCGTCACCCATGACCTGGCGCAGGTTCGCGTACTGCTTGGTGAAGCGCGGCACCTTGCCGCCCGTCAGGCCGACCATGTCGGTGTAGACGAGCACCTGGGCGTCGGTCTCCTTGCCCGCGCCGATCCCGACGGTCGGGATGTGCAGGGTGGCGGTGACCTCGGCGGCCAGCTCGGCGGGGACCAGCTCCAGGACGACCGCGAACGCCCCGGCGTCCTGTACGGCCTTGGCGTCCCGCAGCAGCTGCTGCGCGGCCTCCTCGCCGCGCCCCTGCACCCGGTAGCCCATGGCGTTGACCGACTGCGGGGTGAGGCCGATGTGGCCCATGACCGGGATGCCGGACTCGACCAGCAGCCGGATCTGCTCGTGGCTGCGTTCGCCGCCCTCCAGCTTCACGGCGCCGACCCCGGCCTCCTTGACCAGCCGGGTGGCGTTGCGCAGCGCCTGGACGGGGCCCTCCTGGTACGAGCCGAAGGGCAGGTCGCCGACGACGAGGGCACGCCTGGTGCCCCGTACGACGGCGGCCGACAGCATGGTGATCTCGTCCATCGTGACGGGCACGGTGGTGTCGTAACCGAGGTGGCAGTTCCCCATGGAGTCGCCGACGAGCAGGACCGGGATACCGGCCTCGTCGAAGACGGACGCGGTCATCGCGTCGTAGGCGGTCAGCATGGGCCACTTCTCCCCGCGCGCGGTGGCGGCGGCGATGTCGTGGACGGTGATGCGGCGGGTGCTCTTTCCTCCGTACAGCGCCTTGCTGCTGTCGGTGGGGGAGGTCCCGGCAGGGGGGTGGGCAGACTGATTCTGCGCAGCGTTGAGCGACATGGCCAACGGCTCCTTCGTCATCTCGAGGCGCCCTGACGGCGTCCCCGGATCCCTTCCATGGTGGCATCCCCCGGCGGTGCGCGGGAAGTGGGCCCGCGGGTCGCCTTCCGCCGGATCCTCGGGAGGCGGGGGACGGGCGTGCGGAGGAGGGACGGAGGGACGGGCGCGGAGGACGGAAGGGTAAAGACTTTACAATACGAGACGGTCTCGTATCGAAATGGCGCTAGGCTCTTCGCCATGTCCATACCGTCCGGCGCGCCTGCCGCCGTGTCCCGTGTCCCGGAGGCGGTCCACCGTCGCCGTTGGGCCATTCTCGCCGTGCTCATGTTCAGCCTGCTCATCGTGGTGCTGGACAACTCGATCCTGAACGTCGCGGTCAAGACGATCGCCAGTCCCGCCCCGGACGGGATCGGCGCCACCCAGAGCGAGCTGGAGTGGGCGATCAACTCCTACACGCTCGTCTTCGCGGGCCTGCTCTTCACCGCCGGCCTGCTCGGCGACCGGCTCGGCCGCAAGCGCGTGCTGCTCTGCGGCATCACCGTCTTCGTCGTCGGCTCCGCGCTCGCCGCCTTCTCCGACACGCCGGGCCAGCTCATCTCCTGGCGTGCGGTGATGGGTCTCGGCGCCGCCTTCGTGATGCCGGCCACCCTCGCCATCCTGATGAACGTCTTCGAACCCGCCGAACAGCCCAAGGCCATCGGCATCTGGGCCGGCGGCGTCGGCCTGGGCATCGCCATCGGCCCGATCACCGGCGGACTCCTGCTGGAGCACTTCTGGTGGGGCTCGATCTTCCTCGTCAACGTGCCCGTGGGCCTCGTCGCGCTCGTCGCGATGGTGATCCTCGTACCGGACTCGCGCGACCCCAAGCCCGGCCGGCTCGACCCGGTGGGCGTCGTCCTCTCCGTCGTGGGCCTCGTGCTGCTCGTCTACGGCATCATCCGGGGCGGCGAACTCGCCGACTTCACCGACGTCACCGTGATCGCCCCGGTCGTCGGCGGCGTGGCCGTCCTGATCGCCTTCGTCCTGTACGAGAAGCGCGTCCAGCACCCCGCGCTCGACGTCTCGCACTTCAAGAAGCCGGCGTTCTCCGCCGCCGTCGCCGCCATCGCGCTGGTCTTCTTCGCACTGATGGGCGTCACCTTCTTCTCCGCCTTCTACCTCCAGAGCGTGCGCGGCTACACCGCGCTCCAGTCCGGACTGCTGGTCCTGCCGCTCGCCGCCGCACAGATGATCTTCTCGCCGCGCGCCCGGATCGTCGTCCAGCGCTTCGGCGTCCGCGCGGTCTGCACCGTGGGCCTGATCCTGGTCGCCGCCGGGCTCGCCGCCTTCGCGGCGTTCGACGCCGACACGCCCGTCTGGGTGCTGTGCGTGGTCTTCTTCGTCCAGGGCACCGGAATGGCGCACATCATGCCGCCGGTCACCGTCGCCATCATGCAGACGCTGCCCCGCGAGAAGGCCGGTGCCGGTTCCGCCATCAACAACACCTTCCGCCAGGTCGGCGGGGCGCTCGGCATCGCCGTGCTCGGCTCGGTGCTCTCCACCGTCTACCGGGGTGACATCGAGGGCCACCTCTCGGCCGTACCGGCCGGAGCCCGGGACGTCGCCGGAGAGTCGATCGAGGCCACCCTCGGCGTCGCCGCGAAGCTCGGCCCGGCCGGCAAGCCGCTCGCGGTGGCCGCCTCCGACGCCTTCATCGGCGCCATGCACGTCGCCGCCCTCGGCTCCGCCGCCATCGCGCTGGTCGGCGCCGTGGTCGTCGCGCTGTTCCTGCCCGGCAAGTCCGCCGCCGGTCCCCGGCCGCAGACCCCCGAGCAGCCCGCACCGGTCCCGGCCGGACAGGGCAGCTAGCCCCGTCGGCCCGTCGGCCCGACGACGGGGCCGCCGCGCCGAATCCGCCGCCGCACCGGGTCTCGCCGTGCCGAGGCCCGGTGCGGCTGCGACCCGGCGGGAGGGCGGGGTTCCGGTCGGCGAGAATCGGGGGAGCGGTCGTACGGGCGAGGAGAGGCGGAATCGGGTGCGGCATCAGGAGCGCGAGCAGGGCTCGGAGCACGACCTGGGGCACGGTCGGGAACCAGGTCCGGAGCGGGACCCGTCCCCCGGTCCGCACGCCGGTCCGGGCCGGAGCCCGGAGGAGGACCCGGCGCACGAGCCGGAGCACACCCGGGCGCACGAGCACGACCGGGGGCCGGGCCGCCCCCGCAGCGCCGCCGCCGAGCGGGCCATCCTGGACGCCGTCATCGCCCTCCTGGAGGCCGGAGAACCCCTCGCCGGACTCTCCATCGAACGCATCGCCCGGACCGCCAAGGTCGGCAAGGCCACCATCTACCGCCGCTGGCACGGCAAGGAAGAGCTCTTCCTCGACGTGCTCCGCGCCATGGAACCGCCGGACCCCGTCGTCTCCGGCACCGCCGGACTCGCCGACCTGCGCCTGCTCATGGAGTCCCAGCGCACCCGGGGGCTGGCGCAGCGCTCGTCGGTCATGCTGCACAACGTGTTCGCGCAGATGAAGAGCCACCCCCGGCTCTGGGCCGAGTACCAGGACACCGTCATCGCGCCGCGTCGCGCCGCGATGGTCGACGCGGTCCGCCGCGCCGTCGAGGCGGGCGAGCTGCGGGACGACCTCGACGTCGAGCTGATGGACGACCTGCTCATCGGCGCGATGCTCGTACGGACACTGCACCGCCGCGACGCACCGCTCCCCGACGACCTCGTCGACCGGGTCATCGACGCCCTGATGCAGGGCCTGGCCCCGGTACCCCGCCCCGCCGGTCCGTCCGGACCGGGCGACGCACCCGGCCCCGCAGGATCGCCCGGACCCGGCGACGCACCCGGCCCCGTCGGTCCGGGCGGTCCCGCCGCCCCGTCCTCGCCCGGCGACGCGCCCGGCGCCCCCCGCAGAGGCTGAGCCGTACCGCCCGTCGCCACCGCCCCGGGCGCCGCCGGACGCGCGTACCGACGCGCCGGACCGGCCCGGCCGGAAATGAGGGGTCGGTCACAGCCCCGGACGGTCCGGCACAAAGCGGAACCCATGGCCCCGTTCCGGTCGTCCTCTTCTCCGTGCCGCCGACACCGGCGGCGGGAAAACGGTCGCCGATCCCCTAGGGTCGAGTCCGCGGCGACATGCAGGGCAACGCAGTGAGGAAGCGCGATGGTGCAGGCGTACGGAGCGGACACCGGCAACGACAACGCGGAGCCGCCGCGCGCCGGCTCCCGCTTCCGGGCCGGTCTGGCCCGCCTGAAGGCGGACCGGGGCATCTGGCGGCGCGGCATCCTGCTCGCGGTCTGCTCGGTCCTGGTGATGCTGGTGATGGTCTTCCACGCCGAGATCCCCAACCGGCTCGGCAACCTCGGCAGCCTCACCGAGACCTTCCTGCCGTGGATCGGGGTCCTCCTCCCCGTCCTGCTGGTCCTCGGCCTCGTGCGACGCTCCGCCACGGCGCTCATCGCCCTGCTGCTGCCCCTGGTGGTGTGGCTGAATCTCTTCGGTGGTCTGCTGCTCGACGACAAGTCGGGCCCCGGCGGCAACCTCACCGTCGCCACGCACAACGTGAACGCCGGCAACCCCGACCCGGCCGGAACCGCCGAACAGGTCGCCGGCTCCGGCGCGGACGTGGTGGCCCTCCAGGAGCTGCCGAGCGGCCAGGTCGCCGCGTACGAGAAGGCACTCGAAGCCCCCTACCCGTACCACTCGGTCCAGGGCACCGTCGGCCTCTGGAGCAAGTACCCGCTCAGCAACACACGCCCCGTGGACATCAAGATGGGGTGGGTCCGGGCCATGCGCTCCACCGTCACCGCCCCCGGTGGCAAGGTCGCCGTCTACGTCGCCCACCTGCCGTCCGTCCGCGTCAAGCTGCACGCCGGGTTCACCGCCAACCAGCGGGACAACAGCGCCGACGCCCTCGGCGAGGCCATCTCGGACGAGCCGCTGAGCCGGGTCGTCCTCCTCGGCGACCTCAACGGCACCATGAACGACCGCGCCCTGCGGGCCGTCACCTCGCAGATGCGGTCCACCCAGGGCGCCGCGGGCGACGGCTTCGGCTTCAGCTGGCCCGCCGCGTTCCCGATGGCCCGCATCGACCAGATCATGGTCCGGGGCGTGGAGCCGATGTCCTCGTGGACGCTTCCCGCGACCGACAGCGACCACCTGCCGATCGCCGCCCGCGTCCAGCTCTGACCGCGTCCAGCTCCGACCGCGTCCCACTCCGACCGGGGCCGCGCGAGCGGGTGCGGTGAAGGCCGACGGGTGAGGGGCGAGGGACCGTGGGACGGCCGACGTCCGGCCGACGCCGGGGGCGGACTCCGTCGAAACGACCCGTTCACCTCCGGGAACGGATTGTCTGCCACACTTTGTTCAGGTTGCTGACCTGAGCATGCCTGAGGACAGCCCCTGGCAGAGTCGCCGGAGCACCGCCGCCCGTCCTTTCGACCTCCGCCCGCCCCCTCGCCGCCCGGTCCGCGCGCACGCCCGCACGGCCGACCGCTGCGCCACGTCCCCGTACGGTCCGACCGTCCGCCCGGGGCGCAGGCGCGCGCCCTTCTGCTGAAAGGTTCTTTCCCATGCCTCTGGCCTTGCTCGCCCTGGCGGTGAGCGCCTTCGGCATAGGCACCACCGAGTTCGTGATGATGGGGCTGCTGCCCAACGTCGCGGACGACCTGGGTACCTCGGTACCCACCGCCGGTTACCTCGTCTCCGCCTATGCGATCGGCGTCGTGCTCGGCGCTCCGCTCCTCACCGCCCTCGGCTCCCGCATGCCGCGCAAGCGGATGCTCCTGCTGCTGATGTCGCTCTTCGTCCTCGGCAACGCCGCCTCCGCCTTCGCTCCCGGCTTCGGCTGGCTCGTCGCGGGCCGCCTGGTCGCGGGCCTGCCGCACGGCGCGTTCTTCGGCGTCGGCGCGGTCGTCGCCGCCCGTCTGGTCCCGGAGGGCCGTCAGGCGCGTGCCGTCGCACGCATGTTCCTCGGGCTGACCGTGGCCAACATCGTCGGCGTACCGGCGGCGACCCTGCTCGGCCAGCACCTCGGCTGGCGTGCGACGTTCGTCGTGGTGGCCGTGATCGGGCTGCTCTCCCTGGCCGCCCTGGCCCGGCTGATCCCGCAAATCCCGGTCGCCGAGCACCAGGACGTACGCCACGAACTGCGGGCGCTCGGCAACCGCCAGGTGATCCTCGGCCTGCTCACCGCCGTCTTCGGCTTCGGCGGTGTGTTCGCCGTGTACTCGTACCTCTCGTCCATGACCACCGAGGCGATGGGCTTCGGCGAGTCCTCGGTCACCCTCGTGCTGGCCCTGTTCGGCATCGGCATGACCCTCGGCGCGCTCGCCGCCGGACCGCTCACCGACCGCGCGCTGCGGCCGACGCTCTTCGGCTCCCTGGGCGCGCTCACCGTCGTGCTGCTGCTCTTCCCGCTCACCGTGCACGTGCAGTGGCTGGCCCTGGTGATGGTGGTCCTGCTCGGAGCGGTCGGCTTCATGACGACGACCCCGCTCCAGATGCTGGTGATGCGCAAGGCGAAGGACGCCCCCACCCTGGCCTCCGCCTCCAACCACTCGGCGTTCAACCTGGCCAATGCGGGCGGCGCCTGGCTCGGCGGCGCGGCCATCTCGGCGGGCTGGGGCTGGACCTCGCCCGCCCTGGTCGGCGCGGCCCTCGCCGTCGCCGGCCTCGGCATCGCGGTCACCGCGACCGTCCTGGACCGCGACCGAGGCCCGTCGCGCGTCGTCGCCGGGCGTACGGAGGAGACCGGCGCGGCGGCGGACGCGGACAGCCGCCGGGCCGTACGGAGCGCACCGGGGGAGTGAGGCGGCGCCCCGCGCCCGCGGGGTCCCGCACGGGAGGGGCCGGACCACGTCGTTCACGTGCTCCGGCCCGCTCCCGTTCCACACAATGTCCTTCCTCGGGACGTCCCTCTACGGAAGGTCCTTCGCGGACATCTCGCGCCACTGGTTCGTGACCGGCAGCCGCCGGTCCTTGCCGAACCCCTTGGGCGAGATCTTCGTGCCCGGCGGGTACTGCCGCCGCTTGTACTCGGCGGTGTCGACCAGCCGCAGCGTCCGGACCACCAGCTTCTCGTCGAAGCCCGCCGCGACGATCGCGTCCCGGCCCTGGTCCCGGTCGACGTACAGCTCCAGAATCCGGTCCAGCACCTCGTAGTCCGGCAGCGAGTCGGTGTCCACCTGCCCCGGCCGCAGTTCGGCGCTGGGCGGTTTGGTGATCGACGCCTCCGGGATCGGCGGGATCTGCCCGCGCTCCTCGGCGGCCCGGTTGCGCCACCTCGCCAGCCGGAAGACCGACGTCTTGTAGACGTCCTTGATCGGCCCGTACGCACCGACCGAGTCGCCGTACAGCGTCGAGTAGCCCACCGCCAGCTCCGACTTGTTGCCCGGCGCGAGCACGATCCGGCCCTCCTGGTTGGAGAGCGCCATCAGCGTGGTGCCGCGCAGCCGCGCCTGCAGGTTCTCCTCGGCGAGCCCGGTGAGCTCCAGCGCCCCCATGAACGCGTCGAACATCGGCTCGATCGGCACGGTGCGGTAGTTCAGCCCGGTACGTCGGGCCAGCTCGGCCGCGTCGTCCCGGGAGTGGTCCGAGGAGTACTTCGACGGCATCGAGACGCCGTACACGTGTCCCGCCCCCAGCGCGTCGCAGGCGAGCGCCGCGACGAGCGCCGAGTCGATGCCCCCGGAGAGCCCCACCAGCACACTGCTGAAACCGTTCTTCGCGACGTACGCGCGCAAGCCCACGACCAGCGCGGAGTACAGCTCCTCGTCGTCGTCGAGCCGCTCGGCGTACCCGCCCGCCAGTTCGGGGACGTACGCCGGGAGCGGCTCACCGGAAAGGACGACGTGGTCGACACGGAGCCCGTCGCCCACCTCCCCGGACGGCGGCTCGGCCGCCGCGGCCGGCAGTTCGAGGTCGAGGATCACGCTGCCCTCCGCGAACTGCGGTGCGCGGGCGATCACTTCGCCCTCCGCGTCCACCACGAGGGAGTCGCCGTCGAAGACCAGCTCGTCCTGGCCGCCGATCATCGCCAGGTACGCGGTGGTGCACCCGGCCTCCCGGGCCCGCCTGCGGACCAGTTCGAGGCGGGTGTCGTCCTTGTCCCGCTCGTAGGGGGAGGCGTTGACCGACAGCAGCAGCCCGGCCCCCGCGGCGCGGGCCGCCGGGACGCGCCCGCCGTCCTGCCAGAGGTCCTCGCAGATGGCGAGCGCCACATCGACGCCGTGCACCCGCACGATCGGCATCGAGTCGCCCGGCACGAAGTACCGGAACTCGTCGAACACCCCGTAATTGGGCAGATGGTGCTTGGCGAAGTTCAGCGCGATCCGCCCCCGGTGCAGCACCGCCGCCGCGTTGCGCGGCGAACCGGCGGGCTGTCCGTACCGGGGAGCGGGGTGCTCGGAGCGGTCGAGATGGCCGACGAGCACCGGCAGTTCGCCGAACCCCTCCGCGTCGAGCCGGGCGGCGAGCGCGCGCAGCGCCGACCGCGAGGCCTCGACGAAGGACGACCGCAGGGCCAGGTCCTCCACGGGATAGCCGGTCAGCACCATCTCGGGGAACGCCACGAAATGGGCACCCTGCTCGGCGGCGTGCCGGGTCCAGCGGACGATCGCCTCGGCGTTGCCGGTGAGATCGCCGACGGTCGAGTCGATCTGGTTGAGTGCGAGGCGTAGTTGAGGCACGCCCGCAGTGTAATCGTCTTACTGACGCGATGTCCTGGGGGTGGCGCGATGTCCTAAGGGGTGGGCCCTGTCCCGGGGGCGGGCCCTGTCCCGGGGGCGGGGATTCCGGCCCTGCTGAGCGGAGTTGGCCCGCCGCGCTCCGTGGGTCCGGCCCGTCGCGCTCTCGGGGGCCGGCCGGCCCGGGGTCGGTCAGCCGCGTGCGTAGACCTGGCCCGCCCAGTCGGCGATCTGGTCCTCGCTGAGGTGCTGCGCCAGGTCCGCCTCGCTGATCATGCCGACCAGCTTCTTGTCCTCGACCACCGGGAGCCGCCGGATGCGGTGCGACTGCATCTCCTCCAGCACCGCGTCCACCCCGGCGCCGGAGTCGATCCAGCGCGGCGTCCCGTGGCAGAGGTCGCCCGCCGTCACCTCCGCCGGATCGTGACCGCTCGCCACGCAGGCGACCACGATGTCCCGGTCGGTGATGATCCCGACCATCCGGTCCTTGGCGCCCTCGGCGGAGACGGGCAGCGAGCCCACCCCGTGGTCGCGCATCATCTGGGCGGCGCGGTCGAGCGTCTCGTGCGCCGGAATCCAGGTGGCGCCGGGATGCATGATGTCCTTCGCCGTGGTCATGGGGTTCCTCCTGCGTACCGATCCGTGCCTGAGCACACCCCCGTACGGCCCCGAGTCCATCCTCCATCGTCCTCGGCGGCACGACCCGCCGCCGAGCGATATCACCCATTCGAGTGAGTGCGGAACGTGCGAAGCCCCTCACTCGTCCGTGGGTGCGGAACCGTACGGGCGGGTGAGGGGCGGTGAGGGGCGGGTGCGGCGGGCGCTCAGTCGCGGGGCCGCGCCCCCCGTTCGGCGAGCAGCTGCGCCATCAGGTCCAGCTCGGCCTGCTGGGCGTCCACCATGCCGTGCGCGAGCCGCCGCTCGGCCGGTACCGCGCACCGCTCCGCACAGCTGCGGGCCATGGCGATACCGCCCTTGTGGTGGTCGGTCATCAGCTGGAGGAACAGCACCTCGGCGGCCCGTCCCCGCGCGGCGCCGAGCCGCTTCAGCTCGGCGCGGGTGGCCATGCCGGCCATCCGCGGACCGGTCCCGGGGCGGGCCGCGCCCTGCCCCATGCCGTCCATGCCGTCCATGGTGTCCACGGCGGCCATGCCCTCCGGGTGGTCCGTCCCGGCCATGTCGTGGTCCGTGCCCGCCGTCCGGTCCGTCCCGTCCGACGAGGACGCGGCGTCCTGGGCGCCCATCCACGCCATGGTCCGTCCGGGCGGGGCGATCTTCGGCAGTCCCCACAGGTCGAGCCAGCCGAGCAGCATCCCGCGCTGGTTGGACTGGGTGTGGGCGATGTCGTACGCGAGGCGGCGCACGTCCTCGTCGCGCGTACCGTCCCGCACCACGAACGACATCTCCACCGCCTGCTGGTGGTGGACGGCCATGTCCTGCGCGAACCCGGCGTCCGCCGAGTCCACCGCCGGGAGGCCCTGCCCCGGGTCGGACCCCTGCCCGTACCCCTGCGCGTACCCCGGTGTCCGCGCCTCGCCCTGCTCGCGCGCACCCTCGGAGCGGGCGGTCACGAGCGCCGCCGTACCGCCTCCGACCAGCACCGCGAGCGTCAGAACTCCGGCCGCCACCCAGCGCGGGCGCGTCGTGCGCGCCGTACCGCCGGTCATCGGGGAGCCGCCAGACCGCCCGTGCACGGCGCGCCGGGCTCCGGGGTCTGCGGGCCCTGGACGTACGCCGCGAGGAACTGGTCCACCCGCGCGTCGTCCGGGCCGTCCACGGTGAGCTGCTTCCCCCAGGCGCTGAGCATGAGGGCGCCGGACTGTCCCGGATAGGGGCTGAGCAGCGTGAACGGGGTCTCCCCGACCCGGTCGGCGAGCTTGCGCACGGCGTCGGTGGACGCGCTGCCGTTGTACGTGATCCACACCGCGCCGTGCTCCAGGGAGTGGACGGCGTTCACGTCCGCGAGCGGTGTTTTGTATACGTCGCCGTCGCAGTTCATCCAGGTCGGGTTGTGGTCACCGCCCACCGGAGGCGTCATCGGATAGTGCACCTCGTGGGTCACGTGGTTGCGGGTGAGCGTGGTGGCGTCCCAGGACTTCACGCCCCGGATCGCCGGTACCGCCGACGCGCCGGCCGCCCGCGAGGGCTCCGCACCGCCCGGCTTGGCGTCCTCGGCCGGCCCGGTCTTCCCGGCCGCACCGGCCGTCAGACCGGCCCGCGAGGCCGGTCCTTCCAGCACCCCGGAGCCGCCGAACCCCACCAGACCTGCGACGACGGCCACGCCCGCCGCTATGGCCAGGACCCTGCCGCCCACCGTGCGGCGCCGCTGGGGGAGCGGGGCCGGGGGCGTCGGAACCTGGGGAGGCGGCGGGGAAAGGCTCATGGTGTCGAGTCCTTCTGCGAGGAGCCGGGAGGGAGCGAACGAGTCGCATGGACCCCTGTGCGAGAGCCGGTTGCGCGTACGCCCGTGCCCCAGCACATGGGGGCCGCCGATCGTAGTGGGTGGCCGCGTGCTCTCTCTCACACCGTGTGCGTAATCTGGGTGAAATCCCGGGTCGTGATACTGGAGTGACTCCCCTATCCCGGGCGGTGGTGCGCGGACCGTCTGAACTGCAAGGATGTGGCTATGGACAAGCAGCAGGAATTCGTCCTCAGGACGCTTGAGGAACGTGACATCCGGTTCGTACGACTGTGGTTCACCGATGTCCTCGGGTTCCTCAAGTCCGTCGCCGTCGCTCCGGCCGAGCTGGAACAGGCCTTCGACGAGGGCATCGGCTTCGACGGCTCGGCGATCGAGGGCTTTGCCCGGGTGTACGAATCGGACATGATCGCCAAGCCGGACCCGGGAACCTTCCAGATCCTGCCCTGGCGCGCGGAGGCCCCCGGCACCGCCCGCATGTTCTGCGACATCCTGATGCCGGACGGATCGCCGTCCTTCGCGGACCCCCGTTTCGTCCTCAAGCGCATCCTCGCCAAGACGTCCGACCTCGGGTTCACCTTCTACACCCACCCCGAGATCGAGTTCTTCCTGCTGAAGGACAAGCCGGTCGACGGCACCCGGCCCACCCCGGCCGACAGCTCCGGCTACTTCGACCACACCCCGCAGAACGTCGGCATGGACTTCCGCCGCCAGGCGATCACCATGCTCGAATCGATGGGCATCTCCGTCGAGTTCAGCCACCACGAGGGCGCCCCCGGCCAGCAGGAGATCGACCTGCGGTACGCCGACGCGCTCTCCACCGCCGACAACATCATGACGTTCCGCCTCGTCATGAAGCAGGTCGCGCTGGAGCAGGGCGTGCAGGCCACCTTCATGCCGAAGCCGTTCTCGGAGTACCCGGGTTCGGGCATGCACACCCACCTCTCCCTCTTCGAGGGCGACCGCAACGCCTTCTACGAGTCCGGTGCCGAGTACCAGCTCTCCAAGGTCGGCCGCTCCTTCATCGCGGGCCTGCTCCGCCACGCCGCCGAGATCTCCGCCGTCACCAACCAGTGGGTCAACTCCTACAAGCGCATCTGGGGCGGCTCCGCCCGCAGCGCCGGAGCCGGCGGCGAAGCCCCCTCGTACATCTGCTGGGGCCACAACAACCGCTCCGCGCTCATCCGCGTCCCCATGTACAAGCCCGGCAAGAACGGCTCCGCGCGCGTCGAGGTCCGCTCCATCGACTCCGGTGCCAACCCCTACCTCACCTACGCGGTCCTCCTCGCGGCGGGCCTCAAGGGCATCGAGGAGGGCTACGAACTCCCGGCCGGCGCCGACGACGACGTCTGGGCCCTCTCCGACTCCGAGCGCCGCGCGATGGGCATCGAGCCCCTCCCGCAGAACCTCGGCGAGGCCATCTCCCTGATGGAGAAGAGCGAACTCGTCGCGGAGACGCTCGGCGAGCACGTCTTCGACTTCTTCCTCCGCAACAAGAAGCGCGAGTGGGAGGAGTACCGCAGCGAGGTCACCGCGTTCGAGCGGAAGGCGCTGCTGCCGGTGCTGTAAAGGGCTGGTCAGCGCTGGTACGGCGCTTGCGCGTGGCTTCGGGCCGACGGTCTCCCGCCGTCGGCCCGAAGTCGTTCCAGTGCCGTGACCGACAACGTTCACCGGTTGCCGTGGCGGTCGCCGCGAGCCGGACCGGATGCGCGCCTGCTCCACTACGGGGATGAAGCACGCTGAGCGGTGAGTACCGGCTGGTAGTACCCGCTGGAGGCCGGGGTGTGCCAGGTCAGGCTGGTGAAGCCGGCATCGGTGACGAACTCCGTCAGCTGTCGGCGGGTCAGTGCCCAGTAGGTGGTGCGGCGGACTCGAACATTCCAGGTGTTCTGCGCCTGGGTGAGTTGGAAGTGCTCAAGGTCGTAGCGCTCGCCGTCCTCGTGCCAGTGCCAGAGCTGGAAGTTGATCACCGGGCCGTCGGGGGTCTCGGAGACCTGGGGTGGTGTCGCCGTGGGTTTGGCCAGGCGGGCGTCGTCGTAGTCCCGGAGGGTGATCACCAGCAGTCCGTCGTCCCGGAGCACGCGGCGCATGCCGATGAGCGCCGCCCGGAGGTCCCGCGCGGACAGCAGGTGCGGGAGCGAATTGTCGGCGCACAGGACGACGTCGAAGGCCGACGACGTGAAGGGCAGTTGACGCATGTCCGCGGCGGTTGCCGGAAGGCTGACGCCACGGGCTGCCGCTTCGGCTGCGGCTCGTGCGGCTGCGAGAGGGCTCAGGTCGCTGCCGATGACTTCGTGCCGGCCCAGGGCCAGTCCGATCGCTTGGGTCCCGATCCCGCACGAGCAGTCCAGGATGCTGTGCGGTCCCGGCCCCAGACGCGCGTGCAGGAGCTCGTCCAGCACCTGAGCTTGATGCGCCATGCTCGCATCCCAGTCCCGGAAGATCAGGTGGTAGTCGCGGGCCAGCTCGTCGTAGAAGTCCCTGGTCGAGGATTCGGACATGTGCGCCACCATAGGGCGTGACTGCCAGGCGGGCGCGCGATTTTGGTCTGCGGTGGCCAGACTCCGGCCTCCCCAGCGGATGCCCTTCTCGCTGCGGACGCGTGCGCGCTCAAGTGAGGTGCAAGCAGCGACGCTCCGGGCCGCCCGTGGGCCACCGCGCCAGGACGGCAGAAGTGGGTGGGTTTCTGCCCATCACGGTCCCAACCGGCAAGCTAGGATGCGCTGTTGAATGTCCTGGCTCTGCACGGTTCAGCCCTCTCCGCGCTCCACCGGTCAGCGGGCGACTGGTGGGACCGCATGGTGTACGGAGGGTCGATGAAGACATGGCTGGCCAGGTACGCGACCAAGGCGCTGCTCCTCCTCTTCTCCAGCTTCCTCGGTGCCGTCGTGTTCGCCACGTCGGTGAAGGCCGGCGAAGAGAACTTCAAAGACAGAGAACTCATGCTGCAACTCGGCAGTGTCGCGGCCTTCGTCGTCGTCCTCGTGACCGCCGCCGACGCGGCGCTCAACGAGCGGGAGAAGGCGAAGGCCCGCCAGCAGGTGGCCCGCGCCGCGCGCACGCTGGGTGTCACCTACAACAGCACGCTCCAGCCGCTGTCGACAGCGCTCGGTGAGCTGGCGCAGCAGTACGCCGCTGCCTTCGGCGGCGCCGCCGCGCCCCCCGCGCTGGCCACCGCTCAGACCGCGCAGTGGACGACGGTGAGGACCTCGGTACTCACCGGTGCGGCCGTGCTCACGGCCGATCCCGATCCCAGCTCGGGGCTCCCCAGGGCGCGCTGCTCCTACTACCGGCTGGAGACGCCCAGAACCAGACACGAGTTCACGCTCGACGACTGGGCCGGTGCGTCCCCCGGCCCTCGGACGACCATCGACGGGGCTGCGGGATCTCATCTGCTGCACGACATCCTGGAGAGCAGAACCCCCTTCCACGTGGGGGCGGCCACCGGATACGTGAGCCGCATCGATCCGTTCAGTCCGACCTACAAGTCCGTCATCGCCGTGGCCGTCGCCGCGGGCAGCGAGGAATACGGCGTCCTCATAGTCGACGCCCCCCTGGAAACCGATCTGACCGCCGAGCACGTCGTGCTGATGCAGTCGGTGGCCGGGCTGCTCGCCGCGACCTTCGCCCTCACGAAGTGAAGGGACCCGACCCATGGCAGGCAGCCCCCCGGCTTCGACACCCCCGGACCCGGTGCCCCCGGACCGGGGTTCTCCGGACCGGGGAAACCAGGTTCCTCCGGACCAGGTTCCTCCGGACCAAGCCTCCCCGGACCCGCTCTCCGAGGAGCAGGTCCCGCCGGAACCGATATCCCGGTGGCGGCGCCTGCTTTCCGCGGCAGCCGCAGTCCTCTACGTCGTCGCGGAACTGCTCGCTCAAGTCCGGCTGCCCCGGCTGCCCCGGCGGGAGCGCCGACGATCCGAGCCCTCGCCCGAACGCCACCCCCGGGAAACCTCCGCGGCCATGGAAACCGCTCGTCGGTACGAGCACCTGGGCCGCCAGGACTTCGAGGCGCGCGTGGCGGCGGAGAGCGGAACGCGCGGATGGGAGAACCTCTGCATCCTCGTGGTCGTCCTGGGGGTCGCAAGCTCCGCCGTCCTGGTCCATCGCGCCGGATACACGTCGCAAAGCGTCTATGTGTACGCGCTTTCGGGCGTGTGCGCCTGCTGGTTGCCCCTTCGCTGGTATCTGCACCGGCGTCGGACCCGCACGTCCCGGTGAGGAGCGGCCGGACGCGAGAGGCCCGGACCGCGCCGCGTGGTCGAGGGGCGTGGAGCAAGCGGAGGACGGCTTCTCGGAGGCGCGGTCGTACGGCAGCGAAATAAACTTCACAAGATCCTCATAAAATCATCTAGATCTCCTCTAGTCTGGCCTCCGCAGTGGCGTCGCGTCGGGTTCCGACGCGCATCCGGCGCGGCACACGCCGATGGCCCGGTCGCGCCACCTGCCGAGAACGAGAACCCAGGGGGGTGGCATGTCTCTTCGGTATGCGCCGAGATCGTCAGGATCGAACGGTGCCCGGGGCATGAGGAACAACATGAGGAAGGGCCGCCGGACCTACGGCGGCCTGGTGGCCGGGCTGGTGGCCCTCGCCGTCGGTCTCGCGGGGTGCTCGGACGGGGACCAGGACACCGGTGCGACGTCGGTGAGCACGCGGCCCACGGCTTCGGCCACGGCGTCCCCGAGCACGTCCGCTTCGGAGTCACCGACGGCCACGGCTTCGCCGTCCGCGACTCCCTCCGAGAAGCCGGTCGTCGAGGCGGCGGTGGGCAGTTACGGCGGATGGAACCTCGCCAAGGCCGTGGCGGACGCCCGCGCCCACCACGTCGCCTCGGTGACGTACTCCGACGCGAGCGAACTGCACCGCTCCGTGGTGCACACCTCCAACTGGAAGGTGTGCGCGCAGAGTCCGTCCCCGGGCACGTACAGCACGTCCACGAAGGTCGCCTTCACGATCGTGGGCGTGAGCGAGTCCTGCTCGAACCCGCCGACCGCCTCGTCGTCCAGTGGATCGTCCAGTGGTTCGTCCGGCAGTACGGCGACCGGTGGCGGGTCCTCCTCGTCCGGCGGCAGCGGCAGCTCCGGCGGCGGTACGTCGAAGAGCGGTGGGAGCAGCGGCAGTTCGGGCGGCAGTACGGCGACCGGCGGCAGCGCGACCACGACGCAGGTGTGCAGCATCCGCTCCAACGCGGGCAACTGCTACCGCGCCGGTCAGTTCTGCCGGAACGCCGACGTGGGTGCGACCACCACGGACGAGGCCGGGCGGGCGATCACGTGCGGCTTCTCGTCCGGCAGGAACCGCTGGCACTACTGATCCGTCCGTGAACGGGCAGGAGTGACTGTTGGAGCGTCCGTGCGCCTCCCCTCCATCCGGAACGCCGGGTCGAGTGGGAGCCGTTCCGCGTGGGGCTCGACATCGAGGGCCGTCCCTTCGGAGCGAAGACGGCGTACGTCTGTGGGATGCCAGGCCCCCGCCAGGGCAACCCCGCACCCGCCCGAGGAGTCCTACTCCCGACACCCGCCCCTCTCCGTTCTCCGCCGGAAGGCCCCCGATGAGACTCCCCACCCCCGTGCGCACGGTCAACGAGCTGCTGGCGTTCTTCGTGGAGGTCGTCGCGCTCGTCGCGTTCGCCCGCTGGGGGTGGCACGCCTCCGGGAACGCGGTGCTGCGGATCGTTCTCGCCGTGGGGCTTCCGGTGGTGGCGGCGGTCGTCTGGGGGATGTTCGCCTCGCCCAAGGCGCGGTACACCCTGCCGGTCGCGGGGGTCGTAGCGGTCAAGGTGCTCGTCTTCGTGTGCGCGGTGGCCGCCCTGTACGACCGGGGCGGCACCGTGTCGGCCCTGTCGTACGCCGCCGTGGTGGCGGCCAACACCACGCTGCTGACCATGGACCGGCGCGCCCGCGCGCGTGCCGGACAGGCCGCCTGACCGGGCCGCGGTCCGGCCCTCACTCGAAGCTGCGCCCCATCTCCTCCAGGATCTCCGCGATCAGCTCGGACGGCTCGCGGTCCGGGGCCTCTTCGATCCAGGTGCGCATCGCGATCCGCAGGGACGAGAGGAAGCCCGCCGCCAGGATCAGGGGGCGTACCGGGCGGGCCGTGGGGCCGGGGCGGTCGGCGACGGCTTCGGCGAGGTCGCGTTCGAGTGCCGCGTGGTTGGCCAACTGGCGTGCCAGCAGGGAGGGATGGCGCAGGGCGAGTCGGGTGTGGACGGCCCATTCGCGGTTCAGGGGCGGTCGCCGGTCCGTGAACTGGAGCATCGCGGCGCGCAGGGCGGTCCAGGCGGGCTCGGTGGCGGGGCGGTCGTGCACCAGGCGGACCAGCGCTCTGATCTGCCGTTCCTCCCCGTAGAGGAGGGCGTCCTCCTTGTTGGTGAAGTAGTTGGAGAAGGTTCTGCGCGAGATGCCGGCCGCGTCCGCGACCGCTTCCACCGTGACGTGGTCGAAGCCGTGCTCGACGGTCAGCCTCAGTGTGGCCTCGTGCACCGCCTGACGGGTGGCTTCCTTCTTGCGCTCCCGCAGTCCCACAGAGTTCTCCATCGGGCCATTGTCCCTTGGCCGTTGATTATTGCGCACGCGGCAAGATTGCCCATGGTGCATGTATGGTGAAGTGTTCCTGTCATCTTGTTCCTGTCGTTCCGCGCGCCAGGCCGGGGTGTTGGGTGCCTCGCTCCGCCCCGCGGGAAATGCCCCTCGGCCTGAGTCATGAACTCCGGGGCCTGACCCGTGAGTTCACGGGAAGCGCCCGTCCGGGGCGCCCCCGACCGGGGTGCGCCCGTCGACGTTCGTCCATCTCCCTACGAAAATCCGGAGGTTGCGCGTGAGCGCAGAAACGGCCACGCCGACCGAAGCCGTGCCGATGACGCACCGCGAGGTGCTGCGGGCGCTGAGCGGTCTGCTTCTCGTGCTCTTCGTCGCCCTGACCAGCAGCACCGTCGTCTCCGTGGCGCTCCCGCAGATCATCGGGGCGCTCAACGGCACGCAGTCCCAGTACACCTGGGTGGTCACCGCCACCCTGCTGGCGTCCACCGCCTCCACCCCGATCTGGGGCAAGCTCGCCGACCTCTTCAGCAAGAAGCTGCTGCTGCAGACGGCCATCTGCCTCTTCGTCGTCTCCTCCGTCGCCTGCGGATTCGCCCAGTCCACCGGCCAGCTGATCGCCTTCCGGGTCATCCAGGGCCTCGGCATGGGCGCGGTGCAGGTGCTCGTCCAGGTGATCATCGGGGCGATGATCAGCCCCAAGGAGCGCGGCCGGTACAACGGTTACCTCGGCGGCGTCATGGCCGTCGCCACCGTCGGCGGCCCGCTGCTGGGCGGGTTCATCACCGACACCTCGTGGCTCGGCTGGCGTTGGTGCTTCTTCATCACCGTGCCGTTCACCGTGGTCGCCTTCGTGATGCTGGCCCGCACCCTGCACCTGGTGGAGAAGCGCCGCCCGGACGCCAAGGTCGACTACCTCGGCGCCTCCCTGATAGCCGCCGGCGTCAGCCTCCTGCTGCTCTGGGTCACCTTCGTCGGCGACGACTTCGACTGGATCTCCTGGCAGTCCGCCGCGATGGTCGCCGGCAGCCTGCTGATCCTCGGTGCGGCCGTCTTCGTGGAGGCGCGGGTCAAGGAGCCCGTCGTACCGCTCCACGTCGTCCGCCGCCGGGACCCCGCGCTCGCCATCGTCGCGAGCCTCTCCGTCGGCATGGCCATGTTCGGCGGCGCCGTCTTCCTCGGCCAGTACTTCCAGACCGGCCGCGGCTACTCGCCGATCCAGTCCGGCCTGCTCACCATCCCGCTGATGTTCGGCGTGCTGCTCTCCTCCACGATCGCGGGCCGGCTCGTCTCCCGTACGGGCAAGGTCAAGCCGTTCATCCTCACCGGTGTCATCGTCCTCACCCTCGGCTTCCTCGCCCTGTCGACCATCGACCACACCACGAACCTGGTCTTCGTGGGGGCGGGCATGTTCGCGGTCGGCGCCGGTGTCGGCATGTCGATGCAGAACCTCGTGCTGGTCCTCCAGAACACCGTGCCGCTCAGGGAACTCGGCGCGGCCAGCGGGGCGATCACCTTCTTCCGGTCGCTCGGCGGCACCATGGGCGTCTCCGTGCTCGGCGCGGTGCTCGCCGCCCAGGTCACCACGAAGATCACCGAGGGGCTGAAGAAGCTCGGCATCGACCCGGCCGCCTCCTCCTCCGGCGGGTCCACGCTCAACCTGAAGGCGATGCCGCCGCAGATCCAGGAGGTGGTCCGCGCCGCCTACGGGGACGCGACCGGCCACATCTTCCTCATCGCCGCGTGCATCGCCGTCGTCGGTGTGCTGGCGGCGTCCTTCCTGACCCCGACGAAGCTCCGCGACAGCGTGGACCTCTGACGGACAGCCCGGATCCCTCAAGACCCGTGCCCGCACCCCGATCTGATCCGGTCCGGTGCGGGCACGGGCGCGTCCGGCCCCCGTGGGACTGCGGTAGTGTGACCGGCACCCCCGCACAGGGGAACCGCCCCGACACAGGGGCACCGTCCCCGCACGGGGACCAGGACCGAGGAGGTGAGCTCCCATTACCGCTGCGTCAGGCTGGGTGCTCACCCCGTACGGTCGCGACGTCCACCGGACGTGAGCGAACGCGGAGCGCCCATCGGCTTCCGAAAGGCTCCGTCATGTCGGTTCTTCCTCCTCCGCTCTCCCGCTCCACGATCGTCACCGCGCTCCGTACCGCCGGCTGTGTCTTCGCCGAGGACGAAGCGGAACTGATCCTCTCCACCGCCGGCTCACCGGCCGAGACCGCCGCCATGGTCCGGCGCCGCGCCGAGGGGCTGCCCCTCGAACACGTCCTGGGCTGGGCCGGGTTCCACGGGCTGCGGGTCGCCGTCGACCCGGGGGTCTTCGTGCCCCGCCGCCGCAGCGAGTTCCTCGTCGACCAGGCCGCCGCCACCGTCGGCGGCACCACCGGTCACGGCGCCGGGAGCCGCACCGCGCGCACCCCCGTCGTCGTCGACCTCTGCTGCGGCTCCGGCGCCCTCGGCGCCGCGCTCGCCCGGGTCCTCGGGCGGGTGGAGCTGCACGCCTGCGACGTGGAACCGGCTGCCGTACGGTGCGCCCGGCGCAACCTCGACGGCGTCGGCCAGGTCCACGAGGGAGACCTCTTCACCGCGCTGCCCGCCGGGTTGCGGGGCCGGATCGACGTACTCCTCGCCAACGTCCCGTACGTACCGACCGGCGACGTGGCCCTGCTGCCGTCCGAGGCCCGCGACCACGAACCGCTGGTCGCCCTCGACGGCGGCGACGACGGGCTGGACGTGATGCGCCGCGTGGTCGCCGCCGCCCCGGGGTGGCTCGCGCCCGGCGGCAGCCTCCTCATGGAGACGAGCGAACGCCAGGCGGAGAGCGCGCTCGCCACCGTCCGGGGCGGCGGTCTCGACGCCCGTACGGCGACCTCCGACGAGCTCTGGGCCACCGTCGTCATCGGCACCCGGCCCCGGCGACCGTGACCGTGACGGCTCCCGGCCCCCCGCCCCCGGGACGAACCCACCGGCACGGGGCTACGCTCGAACCCCCACCACACGCGGGGTTCGCGGGGCAGGAGAGCACGGTATGACGACGGTGCCGGTACCGAATCCGGGGCGCAGGAGCAGCACCTTCACCAGGCTGCTGCGCCACGGCTTCACGGACCCCTCGGGCGCGGAACGGCTGCTGCAGCTGCCCGCGCTCACGGCCGTACGGTCGGACCCGGTCCTCGTGGAGGCGCTCGGTGCCTCCGCCGACCCGGACCTGGCGCTGCGGGGCCTCGTACGGATCGTCGAGGCGCAGCCGGAGGACGAGCAGCGGCTGCTGCTCGACACCGTGGTGACCGCGAAGCCGCTGCGGGACCGGCTGCTCGGTGTCCTCGGCGCCTCCGAGGCCCTCGGCGACCATCTCGCCCGCCACCCGGACGACTGGAAGGAGCTGGTCACCTACGAGGCGGCCGACCTGCACCCCGGGGTGCCCGAGTTCGAGCGCTGCCTCAAAGAGGCCACGGACCCCGACTCGCTGCGCGTCGGCTATCGCCGGTGCCTGCTGGCCATAGCGGCCAGGGACGTCTGCGGCACCACCGACCTCGCCCAGACCGCCGCCGAGCTGGCCGACCTCGCGACGGCCACCCTGCGGGCGGCGCTCGCCATCGCCCGTACCGCGAACCCGCAGGACGCGGCGGTCTGCCGCCTCGCCGTCGTCGCGATGGGCAAGTGCGGCGGCCACGAGCTGAACTACGTCTCCGACGTCGACGTCATCTTCGTCGGCGAACCCGTCGGCGCGGACGCCACCGCGGAGAGCGAGACGGCGGCCATGCGGGCGGCCGGCCGGCTCGCCTCCCACATGATGCGGATCTGCTCCGACACCACCGTCGAGGGCACCATCTGGCCCGTCGACGCCAACCTCCGCCCCGAAGGCCGCAACGGCCCCCTGGTGCGCACCCTCTCCTCCCACCTCGCCTACTACCAGCGATGGGCGAAGACCTGGGAGTTCCAGGCGCTGCTCAAGGCCCGCCCGGTGGCCGGCGATCCGGAGCTCGGGGCCGCGTACGTGGACGCCGTCGCCCCCCTGGTGTGGCACGCCGCCGACCGGGAGAACTTCGTCCCGGACGTGCAGAAGATGCGCCGCCGGGTCGTCGACAACATCCCCGCCGACCGCGTCGACCGGGAGCTGAAGCTCGGCCCCGGCGGACTGCGCGACGTCGAGTTCGCCGTGCAGCTGCTCCAGTTGGTGCACGGCCGCAGCGACGCCTCCCTGCACAGCGGCACCACCCTGGAGGCGCTGCGGGCGCTCGCCGAGGGCGGTTACGTGGGCCGCGCGGACGCCGCCCAGCTCGACGACGCCTACCGCTTCCTGCGTCTCATGGAGCACCGCATCCAGCTCTACCGGCTGCGCCGCACCCACCTCGTCCCCGAGGCCGAGGCCGATCTGCGGCGGCTCGGCCGCTCGCTGGGGCTGCGCACCGACCCGGTGACCGAGCTGAACCGGGCGTGGAAACGGCACGCCTCGGTCGTCCGCAAGCTGCACGAGAAGCTTTTCTACCGGCCGCTGCTGGACGCCGTCGCCCAGCTCGCGCCCGGCGAGAGCCGGCTCTCCGCCAAGGCGGCGGGGACCCGCCTGGAAGCCCTCGGGTACGCCGACCCGGCCGCCGCGCTCCGGCACCTGGAGGCCCTGTCGTCCGGGGTCTCCCGCAAGGCGGCGATCCAGCGGACGCTGCTGCCGGTGCTGCTCGGCTGGTTCGCCGACTCCGCCGACCCGGACGCCGGGCTCCTCGGCTTCCGCCAGGTCTCCGACGCGCTGGGCCGCACCCCCTGGTACCTGCGGCTGCTCCGCGACGAGGGCGCGGCGGCCGAGAACCTCGCCCGGGTGCTCTCCGCCGGGCGGCTCGCCCCGGACCTGCTGATGCGGGCGCCGGAGGCCGTCGCCATCCTCGGCGACCCGGGGGGCCTCGCCCCGCGCAGCCGTGAGCACCTGGACCAGGAGGTGCTGGCCGCCGTCGGCCGGGCGCCCGACGCGGAGTCGGCGGTCGCCGTCGTACGCGGCGTGCGCCGGCGCGAGCTCTTCCGTACGACGGCAGCGGACCTCATCGGCAGTTACGGCACCGAGGAGAACCCGGCCGAGCCCGACCACGGAGCCCTCGCCGACCGGATCGGCTCCGCCGTCACCGACCTCAACGCCGCCACCCTGGCCGGCGCCCTGCGCGCCGCCGTCCGCGCCCAGTGGGGCGACACCCTGCCGACCCGGTTCGCCGTCATCGGCATGGGCCGCTTCGGCGGGCACGAGCTCGGTTACGGCTCCGACGCCGACGTGCTCTTCGTGCACGCCCCCCGCGAGGGGGTGAGCGACGAGGAGGCCACCCGCGCCGCCAACACGGTGATCGCCGAGATGCGCAGGCTCCTCCAGCTGCCCACCGCCGACCCGCCGCTGCTGATCGACGCCGACCTGCGGCCCGAGGGCAAGAGCGGCCCGATGGTCCGCTCCCTGAAGTCGTACGAGGCGTACTACCGCCGCTGGTCGCTCGTCTGGGAGAGCCAGGCCCTGCTGCGCGCCGAACCGGTGGCGGGCGACGAGGATCTCGGACGCGCCTTCATCGACGTGATCGACCCGCTCCGCTACCCGGCGGAGGGGCTCGGTGACGACGCGGTGCGCGAGATCCGCCGGCTCAAGGCCCGCATGGAGTCCGAACGCCTGCCGCGCGGCGCCGACCCGACCCTCCACACCAAGCTGGGCCGGGGCGGCCTCAGCGACGTGGAGTGGACCGTGCAGCTGATGCAGATGCAGCACGGCTGGGCGGAGCCCGGCCTCCGTACGACCAGGACCCGCGAGGCGCTGGCCGCGGCCGGCGCGGCCGGGCTGATCCCGGCCGACGAGGTGAGCATCCTCGACGAGGCGTGGGTGCTGGCCACCCGGGTCCGCAACGCCGTGATGCTGGTCCGCGGGCGCCCCGGGGACACCTTCCCGTCCAGCCCCCGCGAGCTCGCCGCGGTCGGCCGCTACCTCGGCTACGAACCGGGGACCGCGGGAACCATGCTCGACGACTACCGGCGCATCACCCGCCGGGCGCGCGCGGTGGTGGACGAGCGGTTCTACGGAGCGTGAGCGCGGGCGTCGCCACACCCGGGGAGCGCGGGCGTCCGCACGTCCCGGAAAGGGGAGCGCGGGCGCCCGGCCGTCGTCACGAGCCCGAGCGCGGGGAGGCCTCGGGCACGGCGGAAGGAGCCGCGGACGGTCCGGGCACGGGCGGCACGGCGGTGGTGTTCCCGGCGCGGTGGGAGGACCACCGCGCGGCCCGGCCCACCGCGCCCGCGCCCCGGTCCGTACCGAGCCCCACGAGCCGGGTCCGCAACGGCGTACGGGGCGGCTCGACGCGGCGCGGCAGGCGGTACGGGAGCGTGCCGTACACGAGGGACGCGACGGCGAAACCGAAGCCCAGGCAGACCACGCCGCCCACCGCGTCCAGCCAGAAGTGGTTGGCGGTCGACACGATCACCGTGAGGGTGACGAGCGGGTAGAGCAGGCCCAGCACGCGGACCCACGGCACCGAGGCGAGGGCGAAGATCGTCAGCCCGCACCAGAGCGACCAGCCGATGTGCATCGACGGCATCGCCGCGTACTGGTTCGACATGTTCTTGAGGTTGCCCGAGGCCATCGAGCCCCAGGTGTGGTGCACCAGCACCGTGTCGACGAAGGAGCCGCCGTTCATGAGGCGCGGTGGCGCCAGCGGGACCAGGTAGTAGCCGAGCAGCGCGACGCCCGTGGTCGCGAAGAGGACCAGTCTGGTCGCCGCGTAACGGCCCGGATGACGGCGGAACAGCCACACCAGGACCGCGATGGTGACGATGAAGTGGAGTGTCGCGTAGTAGTAGTTCATCGACACGATGAGCCATGTCACCGAGTTGACCGCGTGGTTGACGCTGTGTTCGAAGCCCGCGCCGATCGAGTTCTCGAAGGACCAGACCCAGTCGGCGTTCCGCAGCGCGGCCGTCCGCTGTTCCGGGACGGCGTTGCGCACGAGCGAGTAGAGCCAGTAACTGACCCCGATCAGAAGGATTTCGAACCACAGGCGTGGCCGGCGCGGTGACCGCGTCGTCCGCAGTCGCGCCGTCAGGCCTTTCCTGCCGTTTTCGTCCGTGCTGTCCGTCTTGTCCTTGGTGGGTGACGGACAGGCCACCGACGGGCCTTCCTGTGTACTCACCTGAGAATCACCCATGGGCACAGAGTCTGCCAGATACGCCCCCCACCGCCCGATCATCCTCCGGTCGGGTTCCGGTCGCACGTCCTGCGTCTCGCGGAGGAGGATGCCATCATCGGGAGAGGCACCGGGGGAGGCGTCAGGAGGGTCCCGGCCCCGCCGCGGTCGAACCGCGGACGACGAGCTCGGGCATGAAGACGAACTCGCTGTGCGGGGCGGGCGTACCGCCGATCTCCTCCAGCAACGTCCGTACGGCGGCCTGGCCCATGGCGGTCACCGGCTGCCGGATGGTGGTCAGCGGCGGATCCGTGAAGGCTATGAGCGGCGAATCGTCGTAACCGACCACCGAGAGGTCGCGCGGCACCTGCCGCGAGAGGCGGCGGGCCGCCCGGATCGCGCCCAGCGCCATCATGTCGCTCGCGCAGACGACCGCGGTGCAGCCGCGCTCCATCAGCGCCGTGGCCGCCGCCTGGCCGCCCTCCAGGGTGTACAGGGAGTGCTGCACCAGCTCCTCGGTCCGCTCCTCGCTCAGACCCAGCTGCTCCCGCATCGTCGCGTGGAAGCCCTCGATCTTGCGGAGCACCGGGACGAAGCGCTTGGGGCCGACCGCCAGGCCGATCCTGGTGTGGCCGAGCGACACCAGATGCGTGACCGCCAGCCGCATCGCCGCCCGGTCGTCCGGCGAGATGAACGGCGCCTGGACCTTCGAGGAGAACCCGTTGACGAGCACGAACGGGACGCCCTGCGCCCGCAGCTGCTCGTACCGGCCCATGTCGGCCGAGGTGTCGGCGTGCAGGCCGGAGACGAAGATGATGCCGGAGACGCCCCGGTCGACGAGCATCTCGGTGAGCTCGTCCTCGGTGGAGCCGCCGGGGGTCTGGGTCGCCAGCACCGGCGTGTACCCCTGGCGGGTCAGGGCCTGGCCGATCACCTGGGCCAGCGCCGGGAAGATCGGGTTCTCCAGCTCCGGCGTGATCAGGCCGACCAGCCCGGCGCTGCGCCGGCGCAGCCGGACGGGGCGTTCGTACCCGAGGACGTCGAGTGCCGCCAGGACGGATTCGCGGGTGGCCGCCGCTACACCGGGCTTGCCGTTCAGGACCCGGCTGACCGTCGCTTCGCTGACCCCCGCCTGAGTTGCGATATCGGCAAGCCGTGCGGTCATGAAAGGGGACTGTACCGGGCGCCCCCCGGATTGCCCACAGGGCCCGGGTTCCAGCCGCTTCCGGCGCTCGCGGCGCGCGTTCCGGCGCCGCCGCGGGGCGGTCGCGGCAACATCTTGCAAGGCCTTGCGGTCACCCCTGCGCACCTTGCAGTCGGATCGTCACACCAATAGGAACCCGTGTGTGACCTGCGGCAGCAGGGGTATGCAGTCCGCGTCAAGCATCACGACGGCAACCTTGAGGACACGCGCATGTAACGATCGCCGCGTCTTGCAGAAAAGTTCCGCAAGGTCTTTCGGACTTCTTTCATCCTTGTTACGTTCCTGGACGACCCGGCGCCGCGACGGAGCGGTACGGCAGTTGAAGGAGTTCACATGCGACGTGGCATAACGGCCACCGTCCTGGTCGCGGCCCTGGCGCTCGCGGCGACCGCGTGCGGCAGCGACGACAAGTCCGGCAGCAGCAGCAAGAGCTCGGGCGAGCTCTCCGGCACCGTCACCTGGTGGGACACCTCCAGCGTCGGCAGTGAGGACAAGGTCTTCAAGAAGCTGGCCGAAGGCTTCGAGAAGCTGCACCCCAAGGTCGACGTCAAGTACGTCAACGTGCCCTTCGGTGACGCGCAGAACAAGTTCAAGAACGCGGCCCAGGCCGGCGACGGCGCCCCCGACGTGATCCGCTCCGAGGTCGCCTGGACCCCGGACTTCGCGAACCTCGGCTACCTCGCCCCGCTGGACGGCACCCCGGCCCTCAAGGACCAGGACGACTTCCTCAAGCAGGCCGTCGCGTCGACCAAGTACGACGGCAAGACGTACGCCGTGCCGCAGGTCATCGACTCCATGGGCATCTTCTACAACAAGGCCATGTTCGCGAAGGCCGGTGTCAAGGTCCCGACCACGGTCGACGAGCTGAAGACCGCCTCCGCCGCCATCAAGAAGAAGACCGGCAAGACCGGCCTCTACCTCCGCGGCGACGACGCGTACTACTTCCTCTCCTTCCTGTACGGCGAGGGCGGCGACCTGGTCGACGCCGGCAGCAAGACCGTGAAGATCGACGACCCCGAGGCCGTCAAGGCGTTCAAGGTCGTCAAGGACCTGGTCGACTCCGGTGCCGCGAAGACGGACGCCACGGACGGCTGGGAGAACATGATGCAGTCGTTCAAGAGCGGCGATGTCGCCATGATGATCAACGGCCCGTGGGCCGTGGCCGACACGCTGACCGGCGACCAGTTCAAGGACTCCTCCAACCTCGGCATCGCCAACGTCCCGGCGGGCTCCGTCGCCCAGGGCGCGCCGCAGGGCGGTCACAACCTCGCCGTGTACGCCGGTTCGAAGAACCTCGACGCCTCCTACGCCTTCGTCGACTACATGACGTCGGTGGAGTCCCAGGCCACGGTCGCCGGTGAGCTGAACCTGCTCCCGACCCGCACCTCGGCGTACGCCCGCAAGGAAGCCGTCGACAGCGAGATCGTCAACTTCTTCAAGCCGGTCGTCGAGACCTCGGTCGAGCGCCCGTGGATCCCCGAGGGCGGCAGCCTCTTCGCCCCGCTGGTGACCCAGTACACCGAGGTCCTCACCGGCCAGACCACGCCGGAGAAGGCCGCCGCGGCGAGCGGCGACGCCTACCGCAAGCTCCTCAAGGGCTGGAAGTAACAGGAAGGTTGGCCGACTGATGGCTGTCCACACCAGCCAGTCGGTGGCGAAGGCCGCGGGCGACGACGTCGCCCGCGGCCGGAGCCGCGCTACTGGTACCCCCTCGCCGAGCAAGCTCCGGCGCTCCCTGTCCACGCACTGGTACGCCTGGGTCATGGTGGCCCCGGTGGTGCTCGTCATCGGCGTGATCATCGGCTACCCGCTGGTCCGCGGCATCTGGATGTCGCTGACCGACGCCAATGAGCGCAACGTGGCGCGTTCCATCGGTGTCAACGAGATCCCCGCGACCTACAAGTTCGTCGGCCTCGACAACTACAAGGACGCGCTCACCGGCGGCGAGTTCGTCTCCACGCTCGGCTGGACCCTGGTGTGGACGATCGCCTGCGTGAGCATCACGTTCTGCCTCGGCATGGCGCTCGCCAACATCCTGAACCGGCGCATCGTCGGCCGCTCCGCCTACCGCATGGCCCTGATCCTTCCCTGGGCCGTGCCGGGCTTCGTCTCCGTCTTCGCCTGGCGCTTCCTCTACAACGAGGACCGCGGCATCCTCAACGCGATGCTCGGCGGTGTCGGCATCGACGGCATCCCGTGGCTGAACGACCCCACCTGGGCGAAGTTCTCCGTGATCGCCGTCAACGTCTGGCTCGGCGTCCCCTTCATGATGGTCGCCCTGCTCGGCGGTCTGCAGTCCATACCCGCGGAGCAGTACGAGGCCGCCGAGATGGACGGCGCCACCGCCTGGCAGCGCTTCCGGCACATCACCGTGCCCGGGCTCGCCCCGGTCTCCACGACGGTGGTCCTGCTCTCCACCATCTGGACCTTCAACATGTTCCCGGTGATCTTCCTGCTCACGCGGGGCGGTCCCGGTGAGTCGACGCAGATCCTCGTCACCCAGGCGTACAAGTTCTCCTTCGAGATCAGCCCGCGCGACTACGCGCAGTCCTCCACGTGGGGCGTGCTGATCCTCGTCCTCCTCATGATCTTCGCCGCGGTCTACCGGCGAGTGCTCCGCAAGCAGGGAGATGCCTGGTGACCACCCTCACCCCCACCCACGGGCGGTCCGCACGCAAGCCGCGCCTGCGTGGCGAGCGCTCGCCGATCGCCTCCGTGGCGCTGCACGTCACGCTGATCATCGCCTCGGTGATCGCGGTCTTCCCGGTGCTCTGGGTCCTGCTGACCTCGCTGAAGCCGGCCAAGTACGCGACGACGACGGACTTCTTCAAGGAGACGACGTTCGTCAACTACACCAACCTGATCAAGGACACCGAGTTCCTGACCTGGTTCGGCAACTCGGTGCTCGTCGCGGGGCTCTCCACGCTCCTCGGCGTCTTCGTCTCCGCGACCACCGGATACGCCGTCAGCCGGTTCCGCTTCCCCGGCAAGCGCGGTCTGATGTGGACCCTGCTCGTCACGCAGATGTTCCCGGTCGCCGTGCTGATCGTGCCGATCTACAACATCATGGCGAGCCTCGGACTGCTCAACCAGCCCGCCGGCCTCGTGATCACCTACCTCACCATCTCGGTGCCGTTCTGCGCCTGGATGATGAAGGGCTTCTTCGACACGATCCCGCGCGAGATCGACGAGTCCGGACAGGTCGACGGGCTCACCCCGTTCGGCACGTTCTGGCGGCTCGTCCTGCCGCTGGCCAAGCCCGGCCTCGCGGTCACCGCGTTCTACTCCTTCATCACCGCCTGGGGCGAGGTCGCGTACGCCTCCGCGTTCATGGTCGGTGACGAGAACCTCACGCTCGCCGGCGGACTGCAGAAGTTCGTCAACCAGTACGGAGCCCAGTGGGGCCCCATGACCGCCGCGTCGGTCCTCATCGCCATCCCGGCGGCCCTGGTCTTCCTGTTCGCGCAGAAGCACCTGGTCACCGGAATGTCGGCCGGAGCAGTCAAGGGCTGACCGGAGGCGGCGTTCGACCCTGACCCGCGGACACCGCCGAACCGTCACCCACCCCCACGCGTCACCGCATTCGTCACGGCGGCGCCGGCCCCCCCGACCGGGACCCGGCGCCGCTCCCCACCCAGACACCCCAGGGACGACATGACCCAGCACCTCGCTGCCCCCTCCACCGGCACGTCCGACGACGCCCCGGGCAACCGCACCGGCTGGTGGCAGGATGCGGTGATCTACCAGGTCTATCCACGGAGCTTCGCCGACGGCAACGGCGACGGCATGGGCGATCTCGCGGGCGTCACCGCACGGCTCCCGTACCTCCGGGACCTCGGTGTCGACGCCGTCTGGCTGAGCCCCTTCTACGCCTCCCCCCAGGCGGACGCCGGTTACGACGTCGCCGACTACCGGGCCATCGACCCGATGTTCGGCAACCTCCTGGACGCCGACGCCCTCATCCGCGAGGCCCACGCCCTGGGTCTGCGCATCATCGTCGACCTGGTCCCCAACCACTCCTCCGACCAGCACGAGTGGTTCAAGCGCGCGCTGGCCGAGGGCCCCGGCTCCGCCCTGCGCGAGCGCTACCACTTCCGCGCTGGCAAGGGCGAGAACGGCGAACTCCCTCCGAACGACTGGGAGTCCATCTTCGGCGGCCCGGCGTGGACCCGGACCACGAACGCGGACGGCACCCCCGGCGAGTGGTACCTCCACCTCTTCGCGCCCGAGCAGCCCGACTTCAACTGGGAGCACCCGGCCGTCGCCGACGAGTTCCGCTCGATCCTGCGGTTCTGGCTCGACATGGGCGTCGACGGCTTCCGCGTCGACGTCGCGCACGGCCTGGTCAAGGCCGAGGGCCTGCCCGACCTCGGCTCGCACGACCAGCTCAAGCTGCTCGGCAACGACGTCATGCCGTTCTTCGACCAGGACGGCGTGCACGCCATCTACCGCAGCTGGCGCACCATCCTCGACGAGTACCCGGGCGAGCGCATCGCCGTCGCCGAGGCGTGGACCCCGACCGTCGAGCGCACCGCCAACTACGTGCGCCCCGACGAGATGCACCAGGCGTTCAACTTCCAGTACCTGTCGACCGACTGGGACGCCGACGCGCTGCGTAACGTCATCGACTCCTCGCTCGCCGCGATGCGTCCGGTCGGCGCCCCCACCACCTGGGTGCTCTCCAACCACGACGTCACCCGGCACGCCACCCGCTTCGCCAACGAGCCGGGCCTGGGCACCCAGATCCGTACCGCCGGCGACCGGGAGATGGGCCTGCGCCGCGCCCGCGCCGCGACCCTGCTGATGCTGGCGCTGCCCGGCTCCGCCTATGTCTACCAGGGCGAGGAGCTCGGCCTGCCGGACGTCACCGACCTGCCCGACGAGGCCCGCCAAGACCCGTCGTTCTTCCGCGCCGACGGCCAGGACGGCTACCGCGACGGCTGCCGCGTCCCGATCCCGTGGACCCGCGAGGGCAGCAGCTACGGCTTCGGCGACGGCGGCAGCTGGCTCCCGCAGCCCGAGGGCTGGGGCGAGCTGTCCATCGAGGCGCAGACCGGCGTGGAGGGCTCCACGCTGGAGCTGTACCGCTCCGCCATCGCGGCCCGCCGCGACCTGCCGGGCCTCGGCGCCGGCAGCGACGTGGAGTGGCTGGACGGCCCCGAGGGCGTGCTCTCCTTCGCCCGCCCCGGCTTCGTCTGCACCGTCAACACGACCGGCGCCCCGGTGCGGGTCCCCGCGCCCGGCACGGTGCTGGTCTCCAGCGCCCCGGTCACCGTCGAGGGCGGCTCGGCCGAGGTTCCCGCCGACACCACGGTGTGGTGGACGGTGTGACCGTCCCCGCACCCCGGACGGGCTCGGCGCTGCGGCTCTCCGACATCGCCGGCCAGGCCGCGGTCAGCGAGGCCACCGTCAGCCGGGTGCTCAACGGCAAGCCGGGCGTCGCCGACAGCACCCGGCAGCGGGTGCTGGCGGCGCTGGACATCCTCGGCTACGAACGTCCCGTGCGGCTGCGCCGGCGCAGCGCCGGGCTGATCGGGTTGGTGACACCTGAACTCGTCAACCCGATCTTCCCGGCCTTCGCGCAGTCCGTCGAGCAGGTCCTGGCGGGACACGGCTACACCCCGGTGCTCTGCACCCAGCTGCCGGGCGGCGCCACCGAGGACGAGCTCGTCGAACAGCTCGTCGAGCGGGGCGTCGGCGGCATCGTGTTCCTGTCCGGGCTGCACGCCGACCTCTCGGCCGACCCGTCGCGGTACGCCGAACTCTCCGAGCGCGGCGTCCCGTTCGTCCTGATCAACGGGTACAACGAGCGCATCAGCGCCCCGTTCGTCTCGCCGGACGACGCCGCCGCGGTGCGGATGGCCGTCGGCCACCTCGCCGCCCTGGGGCACCGCAGGATCGGCCTGGCGGTCGGGCCGCAGCGTTACGTGCCCTCCCGCCGCAAGCGGGACGGGTTCCTCGACGTGGCGGTCCGCACGCTGGGGATGACCCGCGACGAGGCCGAACTCCTGGTCTGCTCCACGCTGTTCGGCGTGGAGGGCGGCCAGGTGGCGGCCGGTGCGCTGCTCGACCAGGGGTGCACGGGCATCGTCTGCGGCAGCGACCTGATGGCGCTGGGCGTGGTGCGCGCGGCCCGGGGGAGGGGCCTGGAGGTCCCGCGCGACGTCTCCGTGGTCGGCTTCGACGACTCGCAGCTGATCGCCTTCACCGACCCGCCGCTGACCACCGTGCGCCAGCCGGTGCAGGCGATGGCCGCCGCCGCGGTGGGGGCGCTGCTGGAGGAGATCGCCGGAAGTCCCGTACAGCGCACGGAGTACGTGTTCCAGCCGGAGCTGGTCGTCCGCGGTTCGACCGCGGCGCTGCGCGCGGCGCGGGCGGTACGGGGGATGTGAACGGGCGGCGCGCGGCCGGAGGGGGGTCGCGTGCCGCACGGGGGCCCTGTGCCCCCGGCAGGAAGGTGCGACGCGGTGCGGACCCGGTGCGGGTCCTGCGAACGCGGAGGAGAGGCGCCGGGAATCGGCCCAGGATTGGGCCGGCGGGGAGTGTGACTCCCGGCGCCCCTCGACAGCGTCGACCGGCCCGGCCGGCCGGGCGCGTGGGGCCCTGCGCCGGAGCGCGGACCCCCGGCCGGCCGGACCGGAGTCACCCAGAACGTAACAGGCTCGCAATATCTTGCGTAAGGCCTTGCAGGCAGAAAAATGCAGCGTTTCACGGATGTGAGCGGGTCATGTCCAAAGGGTTGACCCCGGCCTGACGGGCTCGTACGGTCTGCGCTGCGACTGGGTTTCCAGTCTTGCTGCAAGAACATTCAAAGCCTTCCGGCACGGCGCGTTGTCACGTGAGGCTGCTCGGTCACCCGCGTTTCCCCCACAGCAGGAGGAAGAACATGGCACGCAGACCGCTGTCCGCCGCTCTCGCCCTCGCGGCCGGAGTCGCCGCGCTGGTCGTCCCCGCGGGCGTCGGGGCCGGTACGGCCCAGGCCGCGGCCCCGGGCACCAAGGACGTCACCGCCGTCCTGTTCGAGTGGAAGTTCGCCTCCGTGGCGCAGGCGTGCACCAGCACCCTCGGCCCGGCGGGCTACGGCTTCGTCCAGGTCTCCCCGCCCATGGAGCACATCCAGGGCAGCCAGTGGTGGACCTCCTACCAGCCGGTCAGCTACAAGATCGCCGGCCGGCTCGGCGACCGCACCGCCTTCCAGAACATGGTCACCACCTGCCACAACGCCGGGGTGAAGGTCGTCGCCGACACCGTCATCAACCACATGTCCGCGGGCTCGGGCACCGGCACCGGCGGGTCCTCGTACACGAAGTACGACTACCCGGGCGTCTACTCGGTCAACGACATGAACGACTGCCAGTCGCAGATCAGCAACTACGGCGACCGTGCCAACGTCCAGAACTGCGAACTCGTGGGCCTCGCGGACCTGGACACCGGTGAGGAGTACGTACGCGGCAAGATAGCCGGGTACATGAACGACCTGCTCTCCCTCGGCGTCGACGGGTTCCGGATCGACGCGGCCAAGCACATGCCGGCCGCCGACCTCGCCAACATCAAGTCCCGGCTGACCAACCCGAACGCGTACTGGAAGCAGGAGGCCATCTACGGCGCGGGCGAGGCCGTCCAGCCCTCCGAGTACACCGGCAACGGCGACGTCCAGGAGTTCCGCTACGCCCGCGGCCTCAAGCAGGTCTTCCTCAGCGAGAACCTCGCCTACCTGAAGAACTACGGCGAGGGCTGGGGCTTCATGCCCTCCGCCCAGTCGGCGGTCTTCGTCGACAACCACGACACCGAGCGCGGCGGCGACACCCTCAACTACAAGGCGGGCGCCTCCTACACGCTGGCCAACGTCTTCATGCTCGCCTATCCGTACGGCTCCCCGGACGTGCACTCCGGCTACGAGTTCAGCGACGTCGACGCCGGACCGCCCAACGGCGGCCAGGTCAACGCCTGTTACACCGACGGCTGGAAGTGCCAGCACGCCTGGCCGCAGATCTCCTCCATGGTCGCCTTCCGCAACACCGCGCGCGGCGAGGCCGTCACCAACTGGTGGGACAACGGCGCCGACCAGATCGCCTTCGGCCGCGGTGCCAAGGCGTACGTCGCCATCAACCACGAGTCCTCCTCGCTGACCCGGACCTTCCAGACCGGCCTGCCCGCCGGCTCCTACTGCGACGTGCAGACCGGAAACGCCGTGACGGTCAACTCCTCCGGGCAGTTCACCGCCACCCTCGGCGCCGACACCGCCCTCGCCCTGCACGTCAACGCCCGCACCTGCACCGGTACGGGCACCGGGAACGGCACGGACACCGGTACCGGCACCACCGCCTCCGGGGCGACCTTCGGCGTCAACGCCACCACCAGTGTCGGCCAGAACATCTACGTCACCGGCAACCAGTCGGCCCTCGGCAACTGGGACCCGAACAGCGCCCTGAAGCTCGACCCGGCCACGTACCCCGTCTGGAAGCTCGACGTGGCCCTGCCCGCGGGCACCTCCTTCGAGTACAAGTACCTCCGCAAGGACGCCGCGGGGAACGTCACCTGGGAGAGCGGCGCCAACCGCACCGCCACCGTGCCCGCCACCGGAAAGATCTCGCTGACCAGCGACGTCTGGCGCAGCTGAACGACCAGGGGCGGGCCGGGAGAGCGCTCGACGCCTCCCGGCCCGCCCCTTTCCGTGCCGCCCCCGCCGGGCCGGCCGTACCGCCCCACCCACCGTCCGAGGAGAACCCTCCGTGTCCCGAACCACCCTCCGCCGGGGAGCCGTCGCCGCGCTGTGCGCCGCGCTGCTCCCCGTCGTACCGGCGGCGTCCGCGTCCGCCGCGACCAGACCGCCCTCCCCGCCCTCGGACGCGTCCCTCGCCAAGGAGTCGTCCCGCCAGGACCTCACCCGCGAGCAGTTCTACTTCGTCATGCCCGACCGGTTCGCCAACGGCGACACCTCCAACGACCGGGGCGGCCTGACCGGCTCCCGCCTGGAGACCGGGTACGACCCCACGGACAAGGGCTTCTACCAGGGCGGCGACCTCAAGGGGCTCACCAACCGCCTCGACTACATCAAGGGCCTCGGCACCACCGCGATCTGGCTCGCCCCGATCTTCAAGAACCGCCCCGTGCAGGGCACCGGAGCCGACGCCTCGGCCGGCTACCACGGCTACTGGATCACCGACTTCACCCAGGTCGACCCCCACTTCGGCACCAACGCCGACCTGGAGAAGCTGATCGACAAGGCCCACGGCAAGGGCATGAAGGTCTTCTTCGACGTCATCACCAACCACACGGCCGACACCGTCGACTACACCGAGAAGACCTACGGCTACCAGCCCAAGGGCGCCTACCCCTACCTCGACACCGAGGGCCGCCCCTTCGACGACGGCGACGGCATGGCGAAGGTGGACGCGGACTCGTTCCCGTACACCCCGGTGGTGACGGGCAAGAAGGTCCCGTCCTGGCTCAACGACCCGACGATGTACCACAACCGGGGCGACTCCACCTACGCCGGCGAGTCCACCACCTACGGCGACTTCTCCGGGCTCGACGACCTGTGGACCGAGCGTCCCGAGGTCGTCTCCGGCATGGAGAAGATCTACGAGAAGTGGGTCCGCGACTTCGACATCGACGGGTTCCGCATCGACACCGTCAAACACGTCGACCTGGACTTCTGGACCCAGTGGGCGACCGCCCTCGACACGTACGCCGCGAAGCACGGCCGCGACGACTTCTTCATGTTCGGCGAGGTCTACTCCGCCGACACCGCGATCACCTCGCCCTACGTGACCCAGGGGCGGCTCGACGCGACGCTGGACTTCCCCTTCCAGGAAGCAGCCCGCCAGTACGCCTCCCAGGGCGCCCCGGCCGCCAAGCTCGCCGCGCTCTACGCCGACGACTACCGGTACACCACCGACAAGGCGAACGCCTACGAGCAGGTCACCTTCCTCGGCAACCACGACATGGGCCGCATCGGGACCTTCCTGAAGCAGGACAACCCGAACGCCTCCGACGCCGAACTCGTCCAGCGCGACAAGCTCGCCAACGAGCTGATGTTCCTCGGCCGCGGCAACCCCGTCGTCTACTCCGGTGACGAGCAGGGCTACACCGGCGCCGGCGGCGACAAGGACGCCCGCCAGCCGCTCTTCGCCACGAAGGTCGCCGACTACCTCGACGACGACCAGCTCGGCACCGACCGTACGCACGCCTTTGACGCGTACGACACCACGCACCCGCTGTACCGGTCGATCGCCGCGCTCTCCAAGCTCACCAAGGACAACCCGGCCCTGCGGGACGGCGTCCAGACCGAGCGCTACGCCGAAGGCTCCGTCTACGCGTACTCCCGCATCGACGCCCAGCACTCCAACGAGTACCTCGTCGCCGTCAACAACGGCACCGAACCCCGGACCGTCGAGCTCACCACCGAGTCCGCCCGGATGAACTTCCGCACCATCTACGGCGGTTCCGCCACCGTGCGCAGCGGCTCGGACAGACACGTCACGGTCACCGTGCCCGCCCTGTCCAGCATCGTGCTCCGCGCCGACCAGACCCTCGCCGCCCCCGCCACCAAGCCCTCGCTCACCCTGAAGGCCCCGGCGGCGGGCGCGACCGGCACCGTCGAGATCTCCGCCGAGGTCACCGGCGGCCAGCTCGACCGCGTGGTCTTCGCCGCCCAGACCGGCAACGGAAAGTGGCGCACCCTCGGCACCGCCGACCACGCCCCGTACAAGGTCACCCAGGTCGTCGACGACACCGTCGCCGCCGGAACACCCCTGCGGTACAAAGCCGTCGTCGTGGACCGCACCGGCCGCACCTCCAGTGCGCTCGCCTCCACCACCGCCGGTCAGGCACCGCCCGCCGCCAAGCCCGTCGCCGTCGAGCGCGACTACGCCGTCGTCCACTACCGGCGCGCGGACGGCGACTACACCGGCTGGCAGCTGAAGTCCGGCGACACCACCGCCGACTTCACCGGCCGCGACGCGTACGGCGCGTTCGCCTGGCTGAAGCTCGCCGAAGGCACCTCCACCGTCCCGTACACCATCGAGAAGGACGGCACCGCCGACGGCCCCGAGCGCACCGTCGACCTCGCCACCACCGGCCAGGTCTGGGTCGCCCAGGGCGACGACGGCCAGGTCACCGAGGTCCCCGACGGCGCCGGCCCCTCCACGGACACCACCAAGGCCGTCCTGCACTACCACCGCGAGGACGGGAACTACGACGGCTGGGGCCTGCACACCTGGACCGGCGCCAAGGACCCGACCGACTGGGCCAAGCCGCTCCAGCCGGTGAAGAAGGACGCCTACGGGGTCACCTTCGAGGTCCCGCTCGCCGAGGGCGCCACCTCGCTCAGCTACATCCTCCACAAGGGTGACGAGAAGGACCTCCCCAGCGACCAGTCCCTCGACTTCGCCGCCAAGGGCCACGAGGTCTGGATGCTCGGCTCCACCGCGAACTACCTCCTCCCGGCAGCCGCCGGGGTCCCCGCCCCCGACCTGACCAAGGCCGAGGCGCAGTGGATCGACGCCGACACCGTCGTCTGGAAGGTCAAGGCCACCGCCGCCACCAGCGAGCAGCTCGTCTACTCCGAGGACGGCGGGATCTCCGTCGTCGACGGGGCGCTCTCCGACGAGGGCCAGTGGCTGCGGCTCGCCCCGACCGCCCTGACCGACGCGCAGAAGGCGAAGTACCCGCACCTCAAGGACTACCCGGCCTTCCAGGTCGACGTCCGCGACCGCGACCGCGTCCGTGCGTCCCTGCGCGGCCAGCTGATCGCCACCCAGCGCGCCGCCAACGGCGCCCTCCTCGCCGCCACCGGCGTACAGATCCCCGGCGTGCTCGACAGCCTGTACCCGAAGGCCACCGGCGCCGCCCTCGGCCCCGTCTTCGACAAGGGCACGCCCACGCTCTCCGTCTGGGCCCCCACCGCCCGCACCGTCGCGCTCGAACTGGACGGCAGGACCGTCCCGATGCGCCGCGACGACGCCACCGGTGTCTGGTCCGTCAAGGGCACCAAGGCATGGAACGGCAAGCCCTACCGCTACGTCGTCCAGGTCTGGGCACCCACCGTCCAGAAGCTCGTCACCAACAAGGTCACCGACCCCTACTCCACCGCCCTGACCACCGACTCCGCCCGCAGCCTCGTCGTCGACCTCGCCGACCCGAAGCTCGCGCCCGCCGGCTGGTCCACCCAGAAGAAGCCCGCCGCCGTCCCGATCAGCGACGCGCAGATCCAGGAACTCCAGATCCGCGACTTCTCCATCGCGGACCCCACCTCGAAGCACCCGGGCGAATACCTCGCCTTCACGGACACCGGCTCCGACGGCATGAAGCACCTCAAGGAGCTCGCCGACTCCGGCACCTCCTACGTGCACCTGCTGCCCGCCTTCGACATCGGCACCATCTCCGAGAAGAAGTCCGACCAGCAGCAGCCCGCCTGTGACCTGAAGGTCTACGCCCCCGACTCCGACCAGCAGCAGGCCTGCGTCACGGCCGCCGCCGCCAAGGACGGCTTCAACTGGGGCTACGACCCGCTGCACTACACCGTCCCGGAGGGCTCCTACGCCTCCGACCCGAACGGCACCAAGCGCACCGTCGAGTTCCGCCGGATGGTCCAGGGCCTCAACGACGCCGGACTGCGTACCGTCATGGACGTCGTCTACAACCACACCGTCGCCTCCGGCCAGGACGACAAGTCCGTCCTCGACCGGATCGTGCCCGGCTACTACCAGCGGCTCATGGACGACGGCTCCGTCGCCAACTCCAGCTGCTGCGCCAACACCGCGCCCGAGAACGCCATGATGGGCAAGCTCGTCGTGGACTCGATCGTCACCTGGGCCAAGCAGTACAAGGTCGACGGGTTCCGCTTCGACCTGATGGGCCACCACCCCAAGGCGAACATCCTCGCCGTGCGCAAGGCCCTGGACGGCCTGACGCCCGCCAAGGACGGCGTCGACGGAAAGAAGATCATCCTCTACGGCGAGGGCTGGAACTTCGGCGAGATCGCCGACGACGCCCGCTTCGTCCAGGCCACCCAGAAGAACATGGCCGGCACCGGCATCGCCACCTTCGACGACCGCGCCCGCGACGCCGTGCGCGGAGGCGGACCCTTCGACAGCGACCCCGGCGTCCAGGGCTTCGCCTCCGGCCTTTACACCGACCCCAACGACTCCACCTCCAACGGCACCGAGGCCGAGCAGAAGGCCCGCCTCCTGCACTACCAGGACCTGATCAAGGTCGGCCTCTCCGGCAGCCTCGCCGGCTACACCTTCACCGACACCTCCGGCAACAAGGTCACCGGCGCGGGCGTCGACTACAACGGCCAGCCCGCCGGATACGCCGCCGCGCCCGGCGACGCCCTCGCCTACTCCGACGCCCACGACAACGAAAGCCTCTACGACGCCCTCGCGTTCAAGCTTCCCGCGGACACCTCGGCCGCCGACCGGGCCAGGATGCAGGTCCTCGCCATGGGCGTCTCCACCCTCTCCCAGGGGCCCTCGCTCTCCCAGGCGGGCACCGACCAGCTGCGCTCCAAGTCCCTGGACCGCAACTCCTTCGACAGCGGCGACTGGTACAACGCCATCCACTGGAACTGCCAGGACGGCAACGGCTTCGGCCGGGGCCTGCCGCCCGCCACGGACAACCAGGACAAGTGGCCGTACGCCGCACCGCTGCTGACCAACCCCACCCTCACCCCCGGCTGCGCGCAGATCGACGGCGCGTCCGCCGCCTACCAGGACCTGCTGAAGATCCGGACCACCGAGAAGGCGTTCGCCCTCACCACCGCCTCCCAGGTCCAGTCCACCCTCGCCTTCCCGCTCTCGGGCAAGGACGAGACCCCCGGCGTCATCACCATGACCCTGGGCGACCTGGTCGTCGTCATCAACGCCACCCCCTCCACCACCACCCAGAAGGTGGACACCGCGGCGGGCCGGACGTACGCCCTGCACCCGGTGCAGGCGGCGGGCGCCGACCCTACCGTCAAGCAGTCCCGGTACGAAGCGGAATCCGGCAGCTTCACCGTCCCCGGACGGACCGTCGCCGTCTTTTCACATCGCTGACACCGACGGGCTACGGTGTGACCGCACGCGTCGGCGACGGAGCCGCAGCGGCCCGGCGGCGAGCACCGTAACTCCGCGGAAAACCGGCCGGTCACGGCGCCGCTCCCGCACGGGAGGGCGCCGGGGCCGGCCGGTCCGGCCGGGTGGCGGACACCGTCCAGCCGTCGGCGCACCAGGCCCGAGCACGCCGGACGGTGATGATGAAGATCGTGGGAAACCTGCCCGAGGAGACGAGCAGTTTCATCGGCCGGGGCGTCGAACTCCTGCGGCTGGAATCGGCCCTGACGCCCTATTACCTCGTCGGCCACCGGCTCACCCCGCACCGCATGACCACGCTCGTCGGCCCCGGCGGCGTCGGCAAGTCCCGCCTCGCCGGCCGCGCCACCCGCCTCGTCGGCCACCGCTACCAGGACGGCGTCCGCTGGGCCGACCTCTCCCCCCTCTACGACGACGACCTGCTGCTGCCCACCGTCTCCGACGCCGTCGGCCTCGCCGACCACGCCCTGCGGATGCCCGTCGACGCGCTCTGCGAATGGCTCGCGGACAAGAACATGCTGCTCGTCCTCGACTCCTGCGAACACCTGCGCGCCCCCACCGCCCACCTCCTCGGCGAACTCCTCACCATCGCACCCGGCCTGACCGTCGTCGCCACCAGCAGACAGCCCCTCGGCGTCCGCGGCGAGAACGTCGTCGACGTCCCCCCGCTGCCCTACGAGGGCGAGAGCGACGCACTCACCCTCTTCCGCGACCGGGTCCGCGTCGCGGCCCCCGGCATCACCTTCCGGCGCCCCGCCGACACCAGGGCCGCCGACGAGATCTGCCGCCGCCTCGAAGGACTCCCGCTCGCCCTGGAACTGGCCGCCGCCTCCGCCCGCCGCCACACCCTGAGCCAGATCGCCGACCGCCTCGGCTCCCGCCTGGACGTCCTCAGCGACGACTCCCCGCGCCCCCGCCGCCACCGCGCCCTCATCACCACCATCGGCTGGAGCCACGAGCTCTGCACCCCGCTCGAACGCCTCCTGTGGGCCCGCCTCACCCCGCTCCGCGGCGACTTCGACGAAGAGGCCGCCCGGGAGGTCTGCGCCGGCGGGCCGCTCACCCCCGACGGGGTCACCGAAGCGCTGCGCGGCCTCGTCACCAAGTCCGTCGTCAAACGCGACGGCGAACGCCACCACATGCTCGACACCCTGCGCGAGTACGGCCGCATGTGGCTCGGCGAACTCGGCGAGGAGGAAGTGGCCGGAGCCGCCCGCAGGCACGCCGCCCGCTTCCTGAGCCTGGCCCGCCGCGCCCACACCGGATGGACCGGCCGCGACCAGGTCGCCTGGTACCACAAGGTCTCCGAAAGCCACCTCGACCTCTGCGCCGCCCTCGACCACCTGCTGGTCCACGACGTCCGCGCCGCCCAGGAGATGGCCGGACGCGTCGGCTTCTTCTGGGGCTGCTGCGGCCACCTCACCGCCGCCCGGAGCTATGCCCGGCGCGCCCTGGAGAGCGGCCCCGTCGACGGCCCCGACCGCACCCGGCTGCTCTGGGTCATGGGCGTCGCGGCCCTGCTCCAGGGCGACTTCGAGGCCGCCGAACGCCTCGGCGCCCAGTGCACGGCCCACGCGGAGACCGACGGCGACGACGAGGGCATCCTCAACTCCACCTACCTGGCCGGGCTCACCCACATCATGAGGGGCGAGCCGCGGACCGCCCTCGAAGCCGCCGACCGGGCCCTGCGCCTGACCGAGGCGCGGGCGGTCGAATCGGCCTACCGCCTGCGCTGCCACCTCATCACGGTCTTCTCCCTCAGCGGCCTCGGCCGGCTCGACGAGGCGGCCGAGGCCGCCGCCGTGCTCAGAGCCGCCTGCGAGGAGCACGACGAGCACTGGACCCGCAGCTACGCCGACTACCAGCTCGCCCTGATCGCCCTGCTCCAGGGCCGCCCGGACGTCTCGGCCGCGCACGCCCGCACCATGCTCCAGGGCAAGCACCGCCTGCGCGACAGCTTCGGCATCGCCCTCGGCCTGGACATCCTCGCCTCCGCCATCGCCGCCCAGGGCCAGGGCGCCCGCGCCGCCCGGGTGTACGGCACCGGGCAGGTGTACTGGCGGATGGTCGGCCACCCCCAGCGCGGCACCCCCGACGTCGCCCCGGTGCGCGAGACCTGCGAGCGCCGGGCCCGGGAGGCCGTCGGAGACGCCGCCTATCAGCGCGCCTTCGAGAGCGGCCGTACCGAGAGCGCCGAGGCGGGGCTCGCCGCGGCGCTGTGGGACGAGTCCCGCATCTGAGCGGGGGAGCGGGGCCGGCGGGTGGGACGCACGCGGGCGGCGCGCTCGCGCCCGGTGGGACACACGTGTCCCGGGTGGTCGCACCCGGTGAGACGCGCTTGTGCGGCCGGGGCGCACCCGGTCAAGGTGGGCAACGACAGATGCCCGCCCCACCCGCAACGGGAGAGCCCGAATGCCTCACATCACCATCGACTACTCCGCCGGACTCGAGGACGCCTTCGACAGCCGGGGCTTCGCCGCCGAGCTGCACCCGCTGATCGCACGGACGATCAGCACCTCGGAGGCGGCCTGCAAGACCAGGATCCGCCGGGTCGAGCAGACGCTGGTCGGGGAGGGGGCGGTGGACGGGGCGGTCATCCACGTCCTCATCGCCATCGTGGCGGGCCGTACCCCAGAGGTGCGGGCGGAGCTCACCGAATCCGTCCTCGCGCTGCTCGACGAGCACCTCAAGCCGGCCGACGGCCTCCGGATCGACGCCTCGGTCGAGACCCGTGACCTCGACGCCTCGTACCGCAGGAACTGATCCCCCGGCCCGTCCCCCGGTGGCGGTCGCCCGTCACGGCTGCCGCTGCGGGGGGACGGCGGGCGCCCCGGCGGTCAGTGTCCCGAGCCGGGTGAGCAGCTCGCCGAACGGGCCTTCCGGGGGCTCCTGTTCGAGGACCCGCAGCACGATGGAGGCCAACTCCTGGTCGTACGCGGCGCTCACGGCGGCCAGAGCCGCGAAGTCGTGCACCAGCTGGAGTTCCAGCTCGGCGCGGGGGACGCGCTTGCCGTCCAGCCAGAGCAGCGCCGTCGCCTCGGCGAGCGACACCCAGGTGCGTACCACCAACTCCAGTCGGGCCGAGGGGACTTCGACCTCAAGGTGGGTGAGTATCTGCTCGTACGCGGCCTGCCGCACCCCGTCGATCATGGCGTTGGTGGTGGAGGAACCGGCCGCCGGGCCGCCCCGCATGAGTGCGGAGAAGCCGGGCCCGTGGTCCTCCACGAAGTCGAAGAACCGGACCATCACCCTCAACAGACGGGTGCCCAGCGGCCCTTCGTGCGGCTCCACGAACCGGTCGGCCAGCTCGTCGGCGGCCCGGCGCAGCGCGGCTTCGTACAGGTTCTGCTTGCCGGGGAAGTAGTGGTACACCAGCGGGCGGGAGATGCCCGCGGCGGCGGCGATCTCGTCGATCGACACCTCGTCGGGGGAGCGGCTGCTGAACAACTCCAGTGCGACGCCGATCAACTGCTGTCTGCGCTCGTCGACACCCATACGGCGCCGCACCCCGGTGGTCATGCGAACAGCCTAACCGGGGCGCGGCGGGCGGCGGGACCGGCCCGGCCGGCCTACAGGTCGAGGACCAGCCGCCCGCCCCGGCACCGGGAGACGCAGATCAGCATCGAGTCGGCGCGCTCGGAGTCCGTCAGCAGCTCGTCCCGGTGGTCGATCTCGCCGTCCAGCACCCGCTGTTGGCAGGTGCCGCAGAAGCCCTGCTCGCAGGAGTACGAGACATGGGGCAGCTCCTCGCGCACGGCCGCCAGCACCGACTGCCCGGCCGCCACGGACACCGTCCGGCCCGAGCGCGCCAACTCCACCTCGAAGGCACCGGAGCCGGCGCCGGTGTCCGTGTCCGGCCCGGTGGCCGCGAACCGTTCCAGGTGGAGGGTGCACCCGTCCGGCAGGGCGGCGGTGACCGCGTCCATCAGGGGGCCGGGGCCGCACACGTACACGGCCGTCCCCGGCGCGAGCGCGGCGAGCGCACCGGCCACGTCGGGGTGCCCGGCGGTGTCCTGCGGGACGACCGTCACCCGGTCCCCGTCCGCGCCGAGCTTCTCGATCTCGTCGAGGAAGGGCATGGCGGCCCGCGACCGGCCCCCGTACAGCAGCCGCCACGGCGCCCCGGACGCGGCGACCGCCCGCAGCATGGGCAGGACCGGGGTGATCCCGATGCCGCCCGCGACGAAGAGGTAGCCGTCCGCCTCCACCAGCGGGAAGCGGTTGCGGGGCGCGCGGACGCCGACCTCCTCGCCCTCGTGCAGCTGGGCGTGCACCTCGCGGGAGCCGCCCCGCCCGTCCTCGGCCAGCCGGACCGCCACCGTGTAGGTCCCCGGGTCCGCGGGGTCGCCGCAGAGGCTGTACTGCCGGACCGCACCGGAGGGCAGCACCAGGTCGAGATGGGCGCCCGGCTCCCACCGGGGCAGCCCGGGCCCCTCCAGCCGCAGCTGGACGACCCCCTCGGCGGGCGAGGTCCGCTCGGTGATCAGCAGGTGCCGGGTGGTGGTGGCGCCGCGCCCCGACCGTCCGGAGGTGGGTTCCTCCAGCGCGGGCATCGGCCAGAGCGGGGAGGCGGCGACCCGCTCGCGCAGCGCCCGCCGGGCGAGCAGGGCGGCACCCGCACCGGCGATCAGCAGCACGGTGCGGGGACGGGGCAGGGGGATGGGCAGGGCCATGGGTCAGTGGTCTCCCGTCGTACGGGCCTCGGCGGCCCGGTGGTGTCCGGCCGTGATCCGCTGGTCAGCGCCCCGCGCCGCGGGTGAGCGGGCGAGGTAGTCGACGGCCTGGGCGGTGCTGCCCGTCCGCGACGGGTGGTAACGGCGGCTCAGGTAGTCGGGGACGGAGCGCAGGATGTCCGCGGCCGGGGGCAGGGTGCCCTCCTTGCCGCAGGCGTGGAACTCCCGGAACGACGCCCGGCCGCCGGGGAGGTCGGGGTCGTTCTCCACGAAGAAGCGGACCCCGCGCTGCCAGAGGAAGACCAGCGCGGAGAAGGCGGTGGCCCAGGTCCGCACCCGGCGCCGGTAGCCGCCGTCCACGTGCAGGAACACCTCGAACGCCACCGAGCGGTGCTCGACCTCCTCGGCGCCGTGCCAGCGCAGCAGGTCCAGCATCGTGGGGTCGGCGCCCCGCCGGTCGAGGGCGTCCGCGTTGAGTATCCAGTCGCCGAGGAACGCCGTGTAGTGCTCGATCGCCGCGATCGTCGCCACCCGCTCCTTGAGCCACCACTCCCGTGCCCGCCCGGGCGGCAGGGTCCGGTCGCCGAGCAGCTTCTCGAAGAACCAGTCCACCTGCGCGGTGTACGGCGTCGGGTCGAGCCCCAGCCTCTTCAGGTGCGGCAGGACGTCGTCGTGGGCCTGCGAGTGCACGGCCTCCTGGCCGATGAACCCGATGACGTCGGCGCGGAGCCGTTCGTCGCGGATGTACGGCAGCACCTGCCGGTACACGTGGATGAACCAGCGTTCCCCGGCCGGCAGCAGCAGGTGGAGGACGTTGATCGTGTGGGCGGCGAAGGGGTCGCCGGGCACCCAGTGCAGCGGGGTGCGCTCCCAGTCGAACGAGACGTTGCGGGGCTTGAGGGGGGTCCGCTCCGAAGTGACCGCAGCCGGCTGCTTGTTGGACATGGTGTCAATGTACTGACGGGTACGGCGCGGGAACAGATGCGTGCAGGCCCTTCCTCGGCCGGATCCGCTCCGCGGCCGGGGCCTTCTGCCGTCCGGGTCCGGCGTGGGCGGCGAAAGGCCCGCCCGTGGACGGCAGAAGGCCCCGGCCCGTGCGGTGCGAAACCGCGCGGACCGGGGCCCGGTCGTGCAACAGACCTGTCAGGGCGCGTACTTGTAGCCCACCCGTCGGACGGTCTGGATCGCGTGACGGTGCTGGGTGCCGAGCTTGCGGCGCAGCCGGGCGACGTGGACGTCGACGGTCCGGCCGTCGCCGACGTGACCGTAACCCCAGACGGTGGTCACCAACTGGTCGCGGGTGTGCACCCGGTGGGGGTGGGCGACCAGGTGGGCGAGGAGTTCGAACTCCAGGTACGTGAGGTCGAGCGCCACACCGTCCACGGTGGCGATGCGCCGGGTGGAGTCGATGAGGACCGGGCCGTCCGGCGCGGGCGCGGCGGGAGCCTCGCGCACCACGGTCTGCGGGAGGAGCGCGCCCTGCGGGAGCGCTCCCGCGGTGAAGGGCCGGGCGTCCGGGAAGGCGCCCGCGAGAGCGGCCTGCTGGTCGGCCGGTACGAGGACGAGGTAGCCGATCATCGGCGGCCGTCCCGGCAGGGTGGGCAGGGAGTGCTGCGGCGCGGGCAGCCAGGTGGCTCCCGGCGGCAGGAAGTCGGCCATGTCGGTGAGCCGGACGACGTCGTCACGGTCGACGGCACGGAGACGGCGGTTGGGGGAGTGGGTGCGGGCGGTGGTGGTGGCCGCAGCGGGGGCCGCCGATGCCGCGGTGGCGGCGGAGGCGGAGAGGGTACGGGCGTTCGCCATGAGGGTCAGCTCTTTCGCGCGAGGAGTCGTCGAGGGACGTACGTCGTGCGCGCGGGCCGAAGACCGGGGTGAGCGGCTTTAGAGGGCCTGCGCGTTCCTCGCGCGGCAACACACCCGGTCGAAGTCGTGGTGCTGACGGGAAGGCCAGAACGGCTCAAGGTCGCTGCGACCCGATGAGGTGTACTGGAGACCGGCCATGGGCCCATTGAAGCAGAGAATGCGGCGCGGCAGCAGTCTCCTCTCACCCGTCGATACGGACCTTTTGCGTCGCGCTTCCCGCACCCCGCCCCCGGACCACGCCCGCACCCGCCCTGACCTGGTCCGACTCCTCAGCCCACCAGCCGCTTCCGCCAGTCCGGCAGCGGCAGTTCGATGGCCTTCGACGGATCGCCGTCCCACTCCACGGTCAGTCCGGCGTCCCGGAGCGCCGTCGCCACCTCGCCGCCGACCGCGCCGGTGGTCTCCTCGGAATCGTCGAACCCGCCGTAATACAGGGCGAGTCCATGGCCCGCCGCCGCGCTCGCGGTGCCCTGGGCGTGGATGAAGACGAAACCGCGCGCCGACTCGTCCTCCGCCCACACCTCCCCCATCCCGCAGGAACGGCAGCACGTGAAGTTCTGCCGGGCGGTCAGGCCGGCCGCCCCCAGGACGGCGAACGCGTGCTCCAGCCGGTCGGCGTCGCTCACCCCCGCCCATCCCGAGCACCAGATCCGTCAACTCGTCCGCCGTGGGGCGTGTGTACGTCTGTCGGCCTTCGGTCCTGACCTTGATCTCCAGCTTGGAGCCACTCCGGCACGCACCACCGACAGCGCCCCGCCCGCGGCCCGATAACCTGCCCGTAGAACGGGCCGAGGACGGCGCGTCCACCGAACGAAGGGTGCGCGACCGGTGATCCGGGACCTGTACAACGTCCGCCCGCAGCCCCGGGAGGGCGACCCCACACCCCTGACCGAGGACGAGGAGCGGCGCGCCCGCGCCACGCTCTTCCACGAACTCGGCACCGTGATCGCCGAACGCGGCTGGGTCCGCTTCCCCGCGTACTCGCCGGAGGAACGCCGACGGCTCGTCGACGTCGCCCACCGGCTCGGCGAGCACTGGGGGCAGCGGGTCCACGTGGTGGCCGAGGACCAGTGCGCGCTGAGGCTCCACCTGGACGGGTACGGCGCGTTGCCGACCGCGTGAGGCCGCGGGGGACGGCGCGTACGTCCCGTACTTCCGGCGCCCCGGGCTCCCGTACGTACGACGAGAGGCGCCCACCGGAAACCCGGGGGGGCCGCACGTCGGGAGGGGGGGGGGGGGGGGTGCGCCCGGGGTGGTTAAAACAAGAGGCGCGGCCGGCGGGTATG
>NZ_JBHWYX010000055.1:0-51101 GCF_042728795.1 Streptomyces sp. NPDC060184 | reverse complement strand
GCCCCCGCCCGGCCGCACCGCCCCCTTCGCCGTGCCCGTCAGAGCGCGCCGAGCGCCTGACTGATGGCGTCGGCGGCCTCGATGACCTCGCGGACGAGGGCGAGACGCTGCCCCTCGGTCCGCTGCCCCGCGGCCTCGGAACGCTCCCCGAGCAGCGAGGCCGGACCCCACAGGGAGATGGCGGCGACCACGTCACCCGAAGCGTCACGGACGGGCGCGGCCAGCGACGCGCGGCCCAGGGCGCGCTCCTCGGCCTCGACGGCGTACCCGGTCCGCCGGACGGTCTCGATCTCGGTGTCGAGGAGGTCGTGACTGGTGGTCGTGTACTCCGTGTGCGCGTCGAGAGGATCGCCCAGCAGCCTGCGGCGCTCCTTGGGGGAGAGACCGGTGAGCAGGCACTTGCCGATGCTCGTGGCGTGCAGCGGGGCGGTGTGTCCCGCCTGCGTGTACGACTTCGGGGCGCGGGGGCCCTCGAAATTGCCCAGGAACATCAGCTCGCCCCCGCGGCGTACGGCCACGTTGGCTCCGAGCCCGGTGCTGGTGGCGAGGGCTTGGAGCACCATGCGGGCCGCCCGGTGCACGGGGTGCCGGTTGGTGGCGGTGGCGGCGAGGGGGAGCAGGCCGAGGCTGAGCCGGTAGAGGTTGCTGACCGGATCGCGTTCGACCATGTCGAGGCGCTCCAGGGTGGACAGCAGTCGAGAGGTGGTCGACGAGCCCAGCCCGGTCAGCTCGGCGACGTCGGAGACACGGAGTTCGGGCCGTCCGGAGTCGAGTGCGCGCAGCACCGAGACCGCTCGTTCGACACTCTGGTTCGTCCCGGCGTCAGTCCCCCGCGTGGCCATGACCCTCCTCGTTTTGCAAACGGCTTGCACTATCTGCATCAGCATATCGCGCATGATCGAAGCCCGTACGTGGAAACGGCGACCGCGTCAGTTCCGCCGCGCCGGGCGGAGCCCACGCCGGCGGCGTCGCGGAACTGCCAGGTCGCCGGGCGAAGATGTCCGGTCGGCCGGACCCGGTGAGCGCGGTCAGGCGGCGGGGTGCGGTGCCTCCGTCCGGCCCGCCGTCGACAGGAAGTGCCGCTGCGCCTCTTCCAGGGCCGCTGTCTCGGCCCGCTCGCCCGGGTGGTCGAAGTGGCCCGCCCGCAGGACGAGGAGCTCGCGCGGTCCTGCCAGTGCGTTGTGGATCGCGAACTGCCCCGGCGGGGGTACCGACGGATCGAAGAGGGCGGCGGCCACATGGACCGGGATGCGAAGGTGACGGGCGGCGGTCGCGGCGTCGAAGTACGCCAGGACGTCCAGCACCGCGGGGTCCTCGGCGAGTCGCGTACGCACCGACTCTCCGCTGCCCGTGCACGGCAGCGTCACCCGTAGCGGATGGTTCCCGAAGGTCGGCACCGTGAGGCCCGCCGCATGGAAACGGTCGTCCCAGGGAAGCGCCAGCGCCCCGATGCCGCCGCCGAAACTCGTGCCCAGGTAGGTCAGCCGCGCGGCGGCCTCGGGCACCAGCCGCTGCAGCGCGGTGGCAGCGCACCAGACGTCCGCCACGCACCCGCCGATGAGATACGACTCCCGGGAGCCGATGCCCTGCAGCACGTGCCCGGCCGAGTTGGGGGGCACGCCCGGCAGCAGGCTCCGCGTTCCGAGCCCGCGCAGACAGGGCCAGATGGTCGCGGTCCTTGCCGGGGCCTGCCAGGGGTCCGGCGCCTCGCGGCCTCCGTAACCGTGCGTCGACACACAGCCCTGCGTGACGCCTCCGTCGGCCGGGACGGTCAGCCAGCCCCCGATCCGGATGCCGTCGGTCGACAGGTACGAGACGTCGGCGATCCGCACACCGTCCACCGTGGTCCAGGGCCCCTCGATCCGGGGATCCGGGTCGACGCCCAGCGCACGCGCGTGGCGCTCCCGCCAGAAGCCGGCGAAATCGTCCGGCCCTTCGGGAGCCTCCACCGCGAGGAGGCGCGGCAGGTCGTGTCCGTGGGTGGGGTCGAAGGGGAAATCATGCTGGAGCGGGCTGAGTTCACCGTCGTGCGAATTGAGCGGATGGGTGGGCACGATCTCTCCTCGTTCGGTGTGCGGTGGCCGGCACGCCGTTCTGGAACGGTTCCCGGCACGACGTGCCGTGGTCGGCGGACCCTGGTCCCCGGTACGGGCCGCGCCTGCCGGCCGGGTGGTCACGGCGTTCGTTCCGGCGAGGACGGCGGCGAGTCGGCCCCGGGGCGGCCCTTCGGGGTGGCGGAGCGGGGGAGGACCTCGCGATGCCCGCCGGCGCGATCCCCGTTGCGATGATCATCGCCCGCGCGACCATACGGCGGCCCACCAGTACCCCGCAACAGGTCGTGGCCCGGTTTTCCGGGCGGACTTCTCCCTGTGTGCTCATCGGCGCGGCTCGACGTGGTGCGACGCGACGTCCCGCACCTGCCCGCCGTTCGCGCACCGGTGCGCGCTTCCTTCGCCGCCGCCTCGCGCGCATACCCGAAAGACGCGTCGCTGCGGTAGGGCGTAGATCACCCTCGCAGGGCCATTGACGCCCCTGACTCAAACCGGTTTAGTGAGGGCCAGTTGATCACTTAAACCGGTTTAGAGGCCGGATGATCCGATCAAAAACACTTCAACCCGCTTTGCCCGCTTGCCGGGAAGGCGGAGAGCGGAAGGCGCGCCATGGCCCGCAGGCCCACCATCGACGACGTCGCACGGCGTGCGGGTGTCTCGCGCAGTTCCGTCTCGTTCGCCCTGAACGACCGGCCCGGGATCGCCGAGGAGACCAAGGCGCGCATCCTCGCCGCCGCGGCCGAACTCGGCTGGACGCCGAGCCGCCCGGCGCGGGCCCTCTCGCTCGGCAAGGCGGGTGCCTTCGGGCTCGTCCTCGCCCGGGAACCCGACCTCATCGGCGCCGACCTGTTCTTCCCCGCGTTCATAGCGGGTGTCGAGGTGGTCCTCGGGGAGCGCGGCGACGGGCTCATGGTGCACCTCACCACCCCCGAGCGGGAGCGGTCCGTGTACGAACGGCTGGCCGCCGACCGCCGGGTGGACGGGGTGCTCCTCACCGACCTGCGCCACGACGACCCCCGCCCCGCCCTTGTCCACCGGCTCGGACTGCCGGCCGTGGTGGTCGGGCAGAGCGAGTGGAGCGACGGCCTCAGCTCGGTGAGCCTCGACGACCGGCCCGCCTACGTGGAGGCCGTACGGCGCCTGGCGGAGCTGGGACACCGGCGCATCGCCCACGTCGAAGGACCCCAGGAGTTCCGCCACGCGCACCGGCGCCGGGAGGCCTGGCAGGAGACGCTGCACTCGCTCGGCCTGCCCGAAGGGCCCGTGCGGTCCGGCGGTTTCACGGCGGAAGGCGGTGCGCGGGCCACCCGCGAGCTGCTGGCGCTCGCCGAACCGCCCACCGCGATCGTCTACGGGAACGACCTGGCCGCCACGGCCGGGCTCTCCGTGGCCCAGGAACTGGGCGTTCCGGTACCGGACCGCCTCTCGGTCGTCGGCTACGACGACACCAGCCTCACCCGCTACACCCACCCGCCGCTCTCCTCGGCCCGCGCCGACGCGCGCGGCTGGGGCGAGGCGGCGGCCCGCGCCCTGGACCGGGTGCTGGCCGGCGGGGAGGTGGCGCACGTCGTGCTGCCGCCCGCCGAGTTCGTCCCCCGCGCCTCGATGGGCCCGGCGCCCCGTGCCTGACGGCCGGGCCGGCGGCCCGGTGGGGGTGCGGCAAGGAATGTCCGTCCGGCGACGAGGCCGGGCGTGAACAGTTCGGAGAGTTTGCATGCTGAGGAGAACGGCGTACTCGCTGCTCGTACTCGCCCTCGCGAGTGCCGCGACAGCCTGCGGCCGGTCGGCGCCGGACGGGGTGACCGCGGCGAACGCGCGCGGCCCCATCACGGTCTGGCTGTCCAACAACGCCCAGGAGGTGGCCTGGGGTGAGAGCATGGTCGCCGCCTGGAACAAGAGCCACCCGGACCAGCACGTCACCGCCCAGCAGATCCCGGCGGGCAAGACGTCCGAAGAGGCGATCAGCGCCTCGATCATCGCGGGCACCAGCGCCTGCCTGGTCTTCAACACCGCGCCGGCCTCGGTGCCGACCTTCGAGAAGCAGAACGGCCTCGTACCGCTCAGCGACTTCCCGGACGGCGACGCCTACATCCGGCAGCGCGGCGGCGCACTCACCGACCAGTACACGTCGCAGGACGGCAAGTTCTACCAGCTGCCGTGGAAGAGCAACCCGATCATGATCCTCTACAACAAGAAGATCTTCGCGAAGGCCGGTCTCGACCCGGAACACCCGCAGCTGGCCACCTACGGCCAGTTCCTGAAGACCTCCCGCACCCTCGTGCACAGCGGCGCCGCCAAGGCAGCGATCTGGCCCGCGCCCAGCAGCGAGTTCTTCCAGTCCTGGAACGACTTCTACCCCGCCTTCGCCGCGCAGAGCGGCGGCAAGCAGCTGATCGAGGACGGCAAGCCGCAGTTCGACTCACCGGCCGGCCGCCAGGCCGCGGCCTTCTGGCGCACGATGTACGCCGAGAAGCTGGCGCCCCAGGAGGCGTATCCCGGTGACGCCGTGAACGACGGGAAGGCCGCCATGGCCACCGTCGGGCCGTGGGCGGTGGCCGCGTACAAGGACAGCGTCGACATCGGCGTCGTACCCGTACCGACCGCGGCGGGCACGTCGCCGGACGACACGTACTCCTTCAGCGACGAGAAGTCCGCCGCCATGTTCAGCGCCTGGCGCAACCGGGCCACCGCCTGGGACGTGCTGAAGTTCGCCACCTCCGCCCAGCAGGACGGGAAGTTCCTCGACGCGACCGGGCAGATGCCGATGCGCGAGGACCTGGCCTCCCGCTATCCGGACTTCTTCGCGGAGAAGCCCGTGTACACGGCGTTCGCACGGCAGGCCCAGCACGTCGTCGAGGTCCCCAACGTGCCGGGCTCCGTCGACATCTGGCAGGCGTTCCGCGACGAGTGGACGAAGTCCGTCGTCTTCGGCGAGGAACCCACCGGAACCGGACTGCGCAAGGCCTCGGACAAGATATCCAAGCTGCTCGACGAGTACGGAGACCCGTCATGACGAAGCTCCGTCCCACCGCGACCGCGACCGCGACCGCGACCGCCACCGCGACCGTCGGCCCTGGCGCGACCACGACCGTCCCCATCGGCGCGGGCGCCTCCGGCCAAGCGGCCGGAATCCGCCACCGGCGGGTGCGCTCCAGGACCGGCGCGCTCTTCGTGACGCCGTACGTCCTCTTCCTGGTGTTCGTCTTCGCGGTCCCGATGGTCTACACCCTGTGGATCTCCGTCCACCGCTTCTACTTCACCGCCCCCGGAACCCACGTCGACTCGCCGTGGGTCGGACTCTCCAACTACCGGGACGTCTTCACCGACCCGGTCGTGGGCCGCGCCTTCCTCAACATCGCCGTCTTCCTCGTGATCAACGTGCCGCTCACGGTGATCCTGGCGCTCGTGCTGGCCTCCGCGCTCAACTCCAAGATCCGCTTCCGCGCCTTCTTCCGCGCCGCCTACTACCTGCCGTACATCACGGCGAGCGTCGCGCTGGTCGCCGTGTGGCAGTTCCTGTTCGGCTCGGACGGCTTCGTCAACAACCTCCTCGGCTCGCACGCGCCGGACCCCTCGTGGCTGGTCAACTCGCACCTCGCGATGCCGATGATCGCCTTCTTCGTCACCTGGAAGCAGCTCGGCTTCTTCGTGATGCTCTACCTCGCCGCCCTCCAGAACGTCGGCAAGGAGCTGTACGAGGCGGCCTCCGTCGACGGGGCGGGCCGGGTACGGCAGTTCTTCGCGGTGACCGTGCCCGGAGTACGGCCCGCCACGACCCTCGTGCTGATCTACGCGATCATCACCGGCGCCAACCTCTTCAGCGAGCCCTACCTGCTGACCGGCGGCGGCGGCCCCGACCACGCCTCCACTTCGCCCGTCCTCCTCATGTACCAGAAGGGCATCGAACAGGGGCACCCCGACTTCGCCGCCGCGCTGGGCGTGGTCCTCGTCGCCTTCGTCCTCGTCATTTCGCTGGCCGCGCGCAAACTCTCCGAGAGGGGCAACTGACATGAGCGCCTCCCACCCCGCCACCGCCCCGGTCACCCCGGTGACGGACCGGCCCTCCTCGGACCTGCCGGACCCCACCGGGCGGACCGGCAGGCGCCGCCCCTGGGGAACGGCCGCCAAGTACACCGTTCTCTCGCTCGGTGCGGTCGCCTTCCTCTTCCCCTTCTACTACATGGTCGTCGGCTCGCTGCGGAAGACGACCACCGGCGACCTGTCCTCCGCCGTGCCGAGCGGGCTCACCGGCAGCAGCTACACGGCCGTCGACGGAGCGATCTCGCTGGGCCGTTCGCTGCTCAACTCCGGGATCATGACGATCGGCGTCCTGCTGTGCACCCTCGTCCTCGGGGTGCTCGCCGGCTACGCACTGGCCCAGCTGCACTTCCGCGGCCGGGGCACGGTCTTCGCCTCGCTGCTGCTCGTGCAGATGGTGCCCTTCCAGCTCCTGACGCTGCCGCTCTACGTCCTCGTGGTCCGCGACTACGGACTGGGCGACAACTACCTCGGGATGATCCTCCCGTTCGCGATCAACTCGACGGCCGTCTTCCTCTTCCGCCAGTTCTTCCTCCAGCTGCCGCAGTCCCTCTTCGAGGCCGCCCGCCTCGACGGCGCGGGCGAACTGCGCATCCTGTGGAAGATCGCACTGCCGATGGCACGGCCCGCCGTGCTGACGGCGATGCTGCTGACCTTCATCGGGCCGTGGAACGAGTTCCTCTGGCCGTTCCTGGTCACCAAGAACGCCGACATGCAGCCCCTGGCGGTCTCCCTCGCCAGCTTCCTGTCCAACCTCCAGGGCACGGTCGCCAACCCGACCGGCGCCCTGCTGGCCGGCGCCTGTGTGCTGGCCGCCCCCGCAGTGGCCCTGTTCGTCCTGTTCCAGCGCCACTTCACCTCGACCGACATCGACTCCGGAGTAAAGGGCTGATCCCCGCATGAGCACCACCAGCACCACCTCGGCCATCCCCTACCGCCTCGTCCGCAAGGGCCTGGTCATGTCCCCGCTGCCCGGCGAGGCCGACGAAGCGGAGGGAGTCCTCAACCCCGCGTCGGGACGCACCCCCGACGGCCGTCTGCACCTGCTTCCGCGCCTGGTCGCCGAGGGCAACGTCTCCCGCGTCGGCCTCGCCGAGGTCACCTTCACCGACGGCGTCCCCAGCGGCGTCGAGCGGCGCGGCGTCGTCCTCGCGCCCGACGAGGGCTGGGAGCGCGGCACCAACAACGCCGGGGTCGAGGACCCCCGCGTCACCTGGGTCCCCTCGCTCGGCAAGCACGTCATGTCGTACGTCGCCTATGGCCCCCTCGGCCCCAAGCCGGCCCTCGCCGTGTCCGAGGACCTGACGACCTGGACCCGCCTCGGCCCGATCCAGTTCGCCTACCAGCCTGACCTCGACACCGACCTCAACCTCTTCCCGAACAAGGACGTCGTCCACTTCCCGGAGCCCGTACCCGGCCCCGACGGCGAGCCCGCCTACGCGATGCTGCACCGCCCGATGTGGGACCTCGGCTGGTTCCGCCCCGGCGAGGGCGTCCACCTGCCCGCCGGGATCACCGACGAACGGCCCGGCATCTGGATCTCGTACGTGCCCGTCGCCGAGGTCGAGGCCGACATCCGCGCCCTGACCCGCCCGCGCGACCACCGGCTCGTCGCCCTGTCCGCGTACCCGTGGGAGGACCTGAAGATCGGCGGCGGCCCCGCCCCGATCCGTGTCCCCGAGGGCTGGCTCCTCATCCACCACGGCGTCTCCGGTCACATCGAGGACCCCTTCGCCCAGAACCAGAAGGTTTCCTACGCGGCGGGCGCGATGATCCTCGACCCCGCCGACCCCGCGAAGGTCCTCGCCCGCTCCGACGAGCCGCTGATGGCGCCCGAGACCGAGGAAGAGCGCTCCGGCACCGTCCCGAACGTCGTCTTCCCGACCGCGATCGAGGAGATCGACGGCGAGTTGTACGTCTTCTACGGCATGGCCGACGCCCACATCGGCGTCGCCCTCCTGGAACGCGCGGCATGACCTCGGCGCCGGCCCCCCTCGGCCTCGGACTGGTCGGCTGCGGCGGCTTCGGGACGTACGTCCTGGACGCCGTGGCCGGCCTGCCCGGGCTGCGCCCGGCCGCCGTCGCCGACCCCGACCCCGCACGGGCGAGGGCGCTCGGCGAACGGCACGGCGTCCCCGCGTTCGGCTCCCTGGAGGAGCTGCTGGAACGCGCGGACGTGGCGGCCGTCGCCATCGCCACCCCGCCGGCCGCGCACGCCGCGATGGCCACCGCCGCGCTGCGCGCCGGCCGGCACGTGTTCTGCGAGAAGCCGCTCGCCACCACGGCGCGGGACGCCCGCGCCGTGGCCCGCGAGGCCGAACGCGCCGGGCGGGCCCTGGTCGTCGACCACGTCCTGCGCTACAACCCGCTGCTGCGCGCCCTGGAACGGCTCACGGCCGAGGAACTGCTCGCCGCCCCGCACCGGTTCATGTTCGAGAACGACGCCTCCGACCAGGACCTCGGCCCCGGCCACTGGTTCTGGGACCGCGAGCACAGCGGCGGGATCTTCGTCGAGCACGGCGTCCACTTCTTCGACGCGGCGCGCGCCCTGCTGGGCACCGACCCGGTCAGCGTGCGCGCGACCGCCGTACGGCGGCCCGGCGGACCGGTCGACATGGTCAGCGCCGATGTCCTCCACCCCGGCGGCGTCCTCGCCTCCCACTTCCACTCCTTCACCCACGCGCACCGCTGCGAACGCCAGTCGATGCGCCTGGACCACGGTTTCGCCGAGACCAGGATCGAAGGCTGGATCCCGGTCCGCGCCGAGATCTCGGCCTGGACCGACGAGGCGGGCGCCCGAGCCTGGGAAGAACTGCCGGAGCGGGCCGCCGACCTGCTGCACGTGGACGGCTTCCGCCCGCACGGCGGAGAACGCGTCACCGTCACCGTCGAGCGCGACGCCGGGAACTCCGCCACCGCGAGCGGACGCGGAGAGGTACGCACCGTGCCCCACCACGTCCGGGCCGTCCTCGACCTCGGCGGCGAAGCCCGTAAACCGCACGCCTACCGCGAGAGCGTCCGCGCCGCCGTCGCCGACCTGGTCCGCGTCGCACGCGACGGAGGCACCCCGGTCGCCGACGCGCTCGCCGGGCTCACCGCCGTCGCCGTCGCCGAGGCCGCCACCCTCGCCGCCGACACCGGCACCGAACAGCCCGTACCCGCCCCCGGCATCGCCCCACGCCCCATCGCACCACCGCACCTCCAGGAGTCCTCATGAGCTGGTGGCAGGACGCCGTCTGCTACGAGTTGTACCCGCGCGCCTTCGCCGACTCCGACGGCGACGGCACCGGCGACCTCGCCGGAGCCACCGCCCGGCTCGACCACATCGCCGGGCTCGGCGCCGACGCCGTCTGGATCACGCCGTTCTACCCCTCGCCGCTCGCCGACGGCGGATACGACATCGCCGACCACACCGGCGTCGCCGCCGACCTCGGCAGCCCCCAGGACTTCGACGAACTCACCGCCCGCGCCCACCGCCTGGGCCTGAAGCTCATCGTCGACCTCGTGCCCAACCACACCTCCGACCAGCACCCCTGGTTCCAGGAGGCGCTGGCGGCAGGACCCGGCTCCGCGGCGCGCGACCGCTACCTCTTCCGCCCGGGCCGCGGACCGGCCGGCGAACTCCCGCCCAACGACTGGCAGTCGGCCTTCGGCGGCCCCGCGTGGACCCGCGTACCGGACGGCCAGTGGTACTGCCACCTCCACGCGGCCGAGCAGCCCGACCTCAACTGGCGTTCCCCCGAAGTGCGTCAGGCCTTCACCGGCATCCTGACGCACTGGCTGGACCGGGGCGTGGACGGCTTCCGCGTCGACGTCGCCCACGCCCTGTTCAAAGCCGAGGGCCTTCCCGACGCCGGCCCCGGACAGCACCGGGACCCGCTGCGCAACCACCTCATGCCCTACTACGACCAGGAGGAACTGCACCCGCTCTACCGCGAGTGGCGCACCCTCCTCGACACCCACCCGGCACCGCCCGGCGCGGTAGCCCCGCACGAGCGGGTCATGGTCGCCGAGTCCGCCGTCTTCGACCCGACCCGGCTCGCCCGCTACACCCGGCCCGACGAGATGCACCAGGCCTTCAACTTCGCGTTCCTCGAAGCCGCCTGGGAACCGGGCGAGCTGCGCCGCGTCATCGACGCCTCGCTCTGCGCACCCGGCGGCGGGGCCGTCACCTGGCTGCTCTCCAGCCACGACGCGGTCCGCCCGGTCACCCGCCTCGGCTCCGCCGCACGTGCGAGGGCCGCCGCCCTGCTCATGCTCGCCCTGCCCGGCTCCGCCTACCTCTACCAGGGCGAAGAACTCGGCCTGCCGCAGGCCCGCATCCCCGACGACCGCATCCTCGATCCGCTCTGGGAGCGCTCCGGCCACACCGAGCGGGGCCGCGACGGCTCCCGCGTCCCGCTGCCGTGGTCCGGCGACCGCGCCCCGTACGGCTTCACCACCGCGGACCCCGACCGCACCTGGCTGCCGCAGCCGGACGACTGGGCGCCCCACACCGTCGCCGCCCAGGAACACGACCCCCACTCCACCCTCACCCTGTACCGCGAGGCCCTGCGCCTGCGCCGCGACCATCCCGCGTCCGACCCGACGGCCCCGCCCCACTGGCACTCCGCGCCCGGCGACCCGTACCTCGCCTTCCGCCGCTCCGGCCTGACCTGCGTCGTCAACCTCGCGGACCGGCCGCTGTCCTGGACCACCCTCGGCGTGACCGGCCGCCCGGTCCTGGCCAGCGGACCGCTCGACGGCGACGCGATCCCGCCCGACACCGCCGTGTGGCTCCTCGACACCACCCCCGAACCGCAGTCCCTCGAAGTGCAGTCCCTCGAAGTGCAGTCCCCCGAAGGAGACGGCCATGGCCGCGCCCACTGAACCCGCCCCCCGCACCGACCTGTCCGGGCTCGTGAAGGCGTACGACGTACGCGGCGTCGTACCCGACCAGTGGGACGAGACCACCGCCGAGCTCTTCGGCGCCGCGTTCGTCCAGGTCACCGGGGCGCGTGCCCTCGTCACCGGCCATGACATGCGCGCCACCTCACCGGGCCTCGCCCGCGCCTTCGCACGCGGAGCCACGGCCCAGGGCGCCGACGTCACCGAGACCGGCCTCTGCTCGACCGACCAGCTGTACTACGCCTCGGGCGCGTTCCATCTGCCCGGTGCGATGTTCACCGCCTCGCACAATCCGGCCCGGTACAACGGCATCAAGATGTGCCGGGCGGGAGCCGCGCCGGTCGGCCAGGACACCGGTCTCGCCGAGATCCGTGCCCTGGTGGAGCGGTGGTCCGAGCACGGGGCGCCCGCGCCGGCCGCCGTCGGGGGCACGCTCACCGAGCGCGACACCCTCACCGACTACGCCGCCCACCTGCTCGGTCTCGTCGACCTCACGGCGATCCGGCCGCTCAAGGTCGTGGTGGACGCGGGCAACGGCATGGGCGGCCACACCGTGCCGACCGTCCTCGCGGGGCTGCCGCTCGACGTCGTACCGATGTACTTCGAGCTCGACGGCACCTTCCCCCACCACGAGGCGAACCCGCTCGACCCGGCCAACATCGTCGACCTCCGGGCCCGGGTCCTCGCCGAGCGCGCCGACCTCGGGCTCGCCTTCGACGGGGACGCCGACCGCTGCTTCGTCGTGGACGAACGCGGCGAGCCGGTCTCACCGTCCGCCATCACCGCGCTCGTCGCCTCCCGCGAACTCGCCCGCAGGCCCGGCGCGACCGTCCTGCACAACCTGATCACCTCGTGGTCCGTCCCCGAGGTCATCCGCGAGAACGGCGGCACCCCCGTCCGCACCCGCGTCGGCCACTCGTTCATCAAGGCAGAAATGGCCCGCACCGGCGCCGTCTTCGGCGGCGAACACTCCGCGCACTACTACTTCGCCGACTTCTGGAACGCCGACACGGGCATGCTCGCCGCCCTCCACGTCCTCGCCGCCCTCGGCGGACAGGACGGCCCCCTGTCCGCCCTCACCCGCCGCTTCGACCGGTACGCCGCCTCCGGCGAGATCAACTCCACCGTCACCGACCAGTCCGAGCGCTTCGCCGCCGTCCGCGCCGCCTGGCGCGACCGCGACGGGGTCACCCTCGACGAACTCGACGGCCTCACCGTGAGCGGCCCCGACTGGTGGTTCAACCTCCGCCCCTCCAACACCGAACCCCTCCTCCGCCTCAACGCCGAAGCCCGCGAACCGCACACCATGCGGACCCTGCGCGACGAGGTGCTGGCCCTCGTCCGCCGCTGAGACGGCGGGGACGGACTGCCCTTCTCCCGCTGTTTGATGAGGGAGCGAGTCCCCGGGGCGCGCGCTGTCATGGGGACCCCCTGCGCTCCCACGGGGGTCGGCGGCTGCGTTCCTCGGCAGGCTCCCGCGCGGGTAGTGCTTCGCGGCAGCGATCGGCCATGGGCCAGCGCGGTACGCTCCCCGAACTCCCGACCGGGCGTGGTGATGGGGAGCGACATCTACACCTATGCGGGGGGAGATGGGGCGGAGAGCGTGCGCGACGAGGATCGGCAAAGAGATTGCAAAGCCCTTGAGCCGGGCCAGGTCGCGAAGGGTCCTCTCCGCGCGAGCGGAGGTGAACCGCAGTCGAGGCGCGAGCAGCCACCCCCGATGAGGTCCTCTCCGCGCGAGCGGAGGTGAGCCGGTGAAGGAAGACCCCTTCAGGTCGCCGCGCCTGGTCCTCTCCGCGCGAGCGGGGGTAAACCCCGGTGCGCTCCCTGCACGTCGCGCACGAGCCACCACTGTCTCAACGCGCCCGTCTCGGTGTGGTCCCGCCGGAATGGAGCCTGGCCGGTCCGCCGCCGGGAGCAGCGGATCGGCCAGGCGGCCGTCTCAGTGGGCGGGGGTCTCCTCGGGGCGTGCGTGGCGGGGGAGCAGGAAGGCGAGGAGGAAGGTGAGGACGAGCATGCCGTCCACGATCCACAGCACGGTCTTCATCGCCGAGCCGAAGCCTCCGCGGAAGGCGGAGGACGCGGTGTCCTGGAGAACGGCGGGCACCTTGGCGGCGGCTTCGGGTGAAGTGACGGCGGAGCGGGCGTCCTTGTCCAGGCGGGTGCAGGAGGAGGGGGTCGCGGCGGAGTCCTTGGCGACGGCGCGGTCAGCGGCGCACCGGCGCAGGTCCGCGACGACACGGTCCTGGGTCGCGGGCGTGATGTGGACGGCGCTGAGCCGGTCGCGCAGACCGTCCGCCTGGTGGTCGACGGAACTGGCGATCGAGCCGCCCAGCAGGCCGAAGAACGCCGTACCGAGGATGGCGACTCCGAAGGCGCCGCCGAGCTGCTGAATGGCGGTCATCGTGCCGGACGCCGAGCCCGTCTCGTGCTGCTCGACGCTGGCGAGCACCATGTCGAAGAACGGGGCCATCAGCAGGCCCATGCCGGTGCCGGTCACGAGCAGGGCGGGCAGGAGCTGCCACGGGCCGACGCCGCCGCCTACGGCGTCGAGCGTGAGCCAGACACCGAACACGCCGAGTCCCATGACCAGCGCGCCTGCCTGCAGCACGGTCCGGCCGAACCGTGCCACGGCCTGGGCCAGTCCGAATCCGACGATCATGCCGCCGGACCAGGGCACCATCACCAGGCCCGCCTTGAGCGGTGAGTAGCCCAGTCCGATCTGGGTGTAGAGGTTGAAGACGAGCATGAAGCCCTGCATGGCCGAGAAGAAGACCAGCCCGAGGACCATGCCTCCGCTGAACCCGCGCTTGCGGAAGAGGCTCGGGACGACCAACGGGTCCCGCCCCGCCTTGCTGCGGCGCGACTCGTACAGGGCGAAGGCGACGAAGACGGCGACCGAGGCGGCCAGCATCGCGAACGTCCAGGCGGGCCAGTCGTACTCGCGGCCCTGCACCAGCGGGAAGATGACGAGCAGCGCGGCGAGCGAGACCAGGAGCATGCCGGGGATGTCCAGGCGCGGCTTGTCGCCGGCCTGGGTCCTGGGCAGGTAGCGCAGGGCGCCGAGGAAGGCCGCGGCGCCGAGCGGCAGGTTGATCAGAAAGATCATCCGCCATCCGGTGCCGAAGTAGTCGGCGTCCACGAGCCAGCCCGCGAGGATCGGCCCGCACACCGCGGACAGTCCCATGACCGGGCCGAACAGGCCGAACGCCTTCTGCGACTCCTTCGGCGGGAACATCTCCTTGATCATGCCGAGCCCCTGAGGCAGCATCACGGCGCCGAACAGTCCCTGGACGACCCGAGCCGTGATCAGCATGCCGGGCGAGGTGGCTATCGCACACAGCAGCGAGCCCGCGGTGAAGCCGGCGGCACCCACCAGGAACATCCGGCGGCGGCCGTGTATGTCTCCGAGGCGCCCGCCGGTGACCAGCCCGACGGCCATCGAGAGGGTGTACGCGGCGGCGAGCCATTGCAGCGTGGACGCGCCACCGCCCAGGTCGGCCCGCATGGAGGGACCTGCGATGTTGGTGACTACGGCGTCCAGGAGATCCATCACCTCGGCGGCGAGGATCACGAAGAGCGCGACCCAGCGCCACCGGTAGGGCGCCGGGGAGTCGGTGGGCGTCGGGGACGACGCAACACCGGTGGTGGACATCGGATCTCCTCGTGGAAGGGCAGCGCCGGTCACGGTCGGACAGGGCGCCTGATGGTCGTGCTGATGGCATGCCGCAGCGGAGAACACGGCTCGCGGGAGAACAGTGTTCAGTCAGAGAACGGCGTTCATTAAGATATAGCGCAACGGTCGGCCCCGGGACAAGATATATCGCGTTCTGTGGGCAGGGCGGGCGGGGCAGGGCAGGGGGCAGGTATGGGGAGTGGGTGAGGGTGTGTGCCGCCCGGCGGCTGCGCGCGACAGGGCCCGACGGCACGCGTTCGCGGCGCAGGCGGTCCCTGGTGGTCCGTCGCCACGCGGGCGTTCGCGCCTCTCCGGAACGCGGACCCGCCATGGTCTCGGTGGGGGGCTTCGGGGGGCTCCGTACCGTCCGGCGCGGCGATCGCGCGTCACGCGGCCGGGCGGGTTCCGCCGACGGAAACCCGTTCCGTCGCTCCCGGTGCCTAGGCTGTGTCCATGACCGACCCGGCCACCGGTACCCCCGAGCCTCCTCCGCCCTCTCCCTGGGAGCGTGGGCGTACCGCGCGTGCCCAAGGAGCTCCCGCGCGCCTGCCGCTGTCGCGCGACCGGGTCGTCGACGCCGCTTTCACCGTGCTCGACCGTGCGGGACTCGACGGCCTGTCGATGCGTCAGGTCGCGGCCGAACTGGGCGTATCGGCCTCGGCCCTCTACGCCCACGTCAGTTCCAAGGACGACCTCCTGGAACTGATGTACGCCCGCCTCTTCGACGGTTTCTCGATCCCCTCGCCCGATCCCGCCCGATGGCAGGAGCAGGTGCGTGACTACGCCCGGTCCGCACGGCAACGCCTCCTGGCCCACCGGGACATGGCCCGGATTTCGATGGCGCACGCCCCCTTCACCGCCGAACTGCTGCCGCACGTCGAAGCCGTGCTGGCGGTCTTCCGCGTCGCGGGCCTGCCCGACCGCATCGCGGCCCGGGCGGGCGACATCATCTCCACCTACATCGACGGCTTCGTCCTCGAGGAAGGCCTGTGGCGGGACCGGGATCGGAACCGGGACCGGGATCGGGGCGCGGGCCGCGAAGGTGACGACCCCTCTCCGGCCCCGTCCGACCGGCGCGAGATGGCGGGGGAGATGCAGACCTACTTCGCCTCCCTGCCGGCGGCGGAATTCCCCCATCTGCGCGCCCTGTCAGGGCTGCTGATGACGGACTCCTCCGAGGAGAGGTTCGACGTCGGCCTGGAGATCATCCTGAGGGGCCTCGCGAGCTACCTGCCGGACCCGAAGCGACGTCAGAACCCACAGGTTTAGTGCCGCGGACGGGCGGTGCTGCGCGGACGCCGTGCCGCCGCCCGGAGCCGTAGGCAGACCGGCCCGGTGCGTGACCGGGCCGGTCGCGCCGTCCGGTCAGTGCTGCAGGGTCAGCAGGCCCGGACGGTAGGGCAGGAGGCCGTAGTCGCCGCCGGAGCTGGGGCTGCGGCCCTGGTAGAGCAACTGCAGGTTGCAGGGGTCGACGGTCATGGTCTGATCGGCGCTCGTGCGGATCAGTTCGCCGTGGCTGATGTCGTTGGTCCAGGTGGCGCCGCTGTTGGCCTTACCGGCGAACGGGTTGCTCTCGGTCGCGGCCTGGGGTGTCCACGACCCGTTCAGACCGGTGGCCGTGAACGAGCGGAAGTAGCGGCCCTGCGAACCGATAGCCTCGACGATCATGAGGTACCGGTTCTGACCCTGCAGCTTGTAGACCTGCGGCGCTTCGAACAGGTTGTTCGTCGTGTCACTCATGACCACGGTGGAGGACGACCCGAAGCTGCCCGGGAAGTTCCCGATCGGCATGGAGGCCCGGTAGATCTTGCCGTTGTCGCCGGCGAAGAACAGGTACATGTTCGTCCCGTCACCGATGATCGTCTGGTCGATGGGTCCGGTCCCGGAGTCGCTGATGCTCCCGGAGAAGAGCACCTGCGGGGCTGACCAGCCGTTGGGGTTGGTGGGGTCGCTCGACGTCCGGTAGGAGAAGGCGGTCCCGCCCCACTGGTAGGTGAGCACCCAGATGCTCTTCGGCGCGAAGTAGAAGAGCGTGGGTGCGACGGTCGCGGACGACATCGTGTTCTGGCCGGCCGACGCCATGTCCGACCAGTTGGTGAACGGGCTGAAGTTCATCGAACCCCAGCTCGACCCGGTGTCGTGCGTCGTCGCGTAGACGAGCTGCTTGCCGTTGTAGGGGACGACGGTGAAGTCCTTGAGCGAGGCCCACCCCTGCTTGGGCTGCGCCAGAGCGCCCGTCGACGCCCAGCGGTAGGCCGACGGAAGGTCGCACGTGCCGGAGGTGTCGCCGCCGCCGACCTTGACCAGCTTCCACTGCTGGTTGGTGCCGCCCCAGTCGTCGTACTGGACGACGTTCGCGTTGTCGGCGGTGGAGGCGCCCTGTACTTCGAGAGCCTTGCCGCTGTGCCGCGAGATGAGCCTCACGTAGCCGTCGGAGCTGTCGGCCAGCTTCCACTGCTGGTTGGTGGCGTTCAGGTCGGTCCACTGGACGATCGAACCGCCGTTCGCGGTGGACCAGTTGTAGACGTCGAGCACCTTGCCCGAGTGGACGGACTTGACGCGGTAGTAGCCGTCACCGGAGTCGGTGAACTGCCACTGCTGCTGCTTCTGGTCGTTCCGGGTCCACTGGTCGATACGGGCGCCGTCCCCGGTCGCCAGGTTGTAGACGTCCAGGGCCTTGCCGCTGTTGCGGTTGACCAGTACGTACGAGGCGCCGGAATCGACCGTCGCCGCTTCGGCGGGCTGGGCCCCGAGGAAGCCGGCCACGAGCAACAAGGGTGCGAGGAGCGCGAGCAGGCGTTCCGGGCGGGCCGGGAACGCGTGGCGGAACCACATCAAAGGACCTCCTGGGAGGGGTCGGGGTGAGGTGACCCGACGGGCCGCGGTGCGGGTGCGGGAAGATCAAAGCTCTTTCGAAACATTGCGCAAAAACTTTGTTCTCGTGACGCCACAAGCTAGGAATGTGAGCGCTCGCAGTCAAGGTGTTGGGCAAATCTGTCTGGGATTCAGTCCGCCCGCGCCGGTGCGCACCGGTGTCGAACCTTGTGCGGAAAGCCTGTTGGCGGCCCGAGTCGGTCATGGGTGGCCGTGTCGGACGCCTGATGTGGGCTCGCTTATTGTGCGAAACTTTTCGAAGTGTTAGCGCAAACAATCTGTGCGCGAGGTATTGACGAGTCACCGTCAATACCTCAATCATCCCTGTCTGGGACACCGGACGTGGTTCGGCACGTCCCACCCCCGTCGGCTCCCGGCTGTCTCTGCCGTCCGGCAGATCCGCGCACAGCCGATCGGCGGATCCGGCACGACAGATCCGTGCACGACACGTACGACAGATCCGTGTACGACACGCACGACGGACGCGCGCACCCGCCGGTCTGCCCGTCCGCCGACCGCACGAGAGCGGACGACGCGGCCTTTGCGCTTCGTTCCTTCCGCAATCCCCCTATTTTTGGAGGCACAGCCATGGGCTCCTACTCCCTACCGAGATCCGCTCTCGGCCGGCCGCTCCGCGTTCTGCTGCCGGCGCTGCTCGTCGGCGTCCTGGGGGCGTCCGCCGCGCTGGTCGCACCGTCCAACGCGCACGCCGCCGAGACCACGCTCGGCACCGCGGCGGCGCAGAGTGGCCGCTACTTCGGCACCGCCATCGCCTCGGGCAGGCTCGGCGACTCGGCGTACACCTCGATCGCGTCCCGCGAGTTCAACGTGGTGACGGCCGAGAACGAGATGAAGATCGACGCCACCGAGCCGCAGCGGGGCCAGTTCAACTTCAGCAACGCCGACCGCGTCTACAACTGGGCGGTGCAGAACGGCAAGCAGGTGCGCGGCCACACTCTGGCCTGGCACTCCCAGCAGCCCAGCTGGATGCAGAGCCTGAGCGGCAGCTCGCTGCGCCAGGCGATGAACGACCACATCAACGGCGTGATGGCCCACTTCAAGGGCAAGATCGTCCAGTGGGACGTCGTGAACGAGGCCTTCGCCGACGGCAACTCGGGCGGTCGCCGCGACTCCAACCTGCAGCGCACCGGCAACGACTGGATCGAGGTCGCCTTCCGCACCGCGCGCGCCGCCGACCCGTCCGCCAAGCTCTGCTACAACGACTACAACATCGAGAACTGGAACTGGGCCAAGACCCAGGGCGTGTACAACATGGTCAAGGACTTCAAGTCCCGCGGCGTGCCGATCGACTGCGTGGGCTTCCAGTCGCACTTCAACAGCGGCAGCCCCTACGACAGCAACTTCCGCACCACCCTGCAGAACTTCGCCGCCCTCGGCGTCGACGTGGCCGTCACCGAACTCGACATCCAGGGCGCCTCGTCCACGACCTACGCCAACGTGGTCAACGACTGCCTGGCCGTCTCGCGTTGCCTCGGCATCACCGTCTGGGGCGTGCGCGACTCCGACTCCTGGCGATCGGGAGACGCGCCGCTGCTGTTCAACAATGACGGCAGCAAGAAGTCCGCCTACAGCGCCGTCCTCAACGCGCTCAACAGCGGCTCGTCCGGCGGTGGCGACGGCGGTGACGGCGGCGGTGACGGCGGCGGCCAGAGCGGACAGCTCAAGGGTGCCGGTTCCGGCCGCTGCGTGGACGTGCCCAACTCCGCCACCGCGGACGGCACCGCGGTCCAGCTGTACGACTGCCACAGCGCGGCCAACCAGCAGTGGGAGCTCACCTCCGCCGGTGAACTCCGGGTCTACGGCAACAAGTGCCTGGACGCCGCGGGCAGCGGCAACGGTGCCAAGATCCAGATCTACGGCTGCTGGGGCGCCGACAACCAGAAGTGGCGCCTCGGCTCCGACGGCTCCGTGGTCGGCGTCCAGTCCGGACTCTGCCTCGACGCCGTGGGAGCAGGCACCGGCAACGGCACGCAGCTCCAGCTCTACACCTGCTCGAACGGCAGCAACCAGCGCTGGACCCTGTCGTCCTGACACGGTCCGCCGCCGCCCTCCTCTTCCGAGAGGGACGGCGGCCGACCGCCCGGAGGGCCGCCGCCGTCACGGCGGCGGCCCGTACCGCGTGGACCGCCGCCCCGCCCGCGAAGTCGCCCCGGGGCGCGGCACGCGGAGCCCGGGACGGACGGACGAGCGAGAACCGAACCGCCGCCCGGATTGGCCTCACCGCGCCGGGCGGGCCGAAGGGAAGCATTTCTGTGCACATGTACGACAACCCGGTGATCAGCGGGTTCCACCCCGATCCGAGCGTGTGCCGGGCCGGTGACGACTACTACCTGGTGTGCTCCAGCTTCGAGTACTTCCCCGGGCTGCCCCTCTTCCACAGCAAGGACCTGGTGCACTGGGAGCAGATCGGCAACGTGCTCGACCGGCCCGGACAACTGCCCCTGCCCCTCCCCGGATCCAAGGCGTCCGGGGGACTCTACGCCCCCACGATCCGCCACCACGACGGCCGTTACTGGGTGATCAACACCAACATCGACGGGGGCGGCAACTTCGTCGTCTCCGCCGAGCGGCCCGAGGGGCCGTGGAGCGACCCCGTGTGGATCGACCTGACCGGGATCGACCCCGACCTGGCATGGGAGGAGGACGGCACCTGCTGGTGCGCCTTCTCCGGTCCCGAAGGCGGCATCAACCTGGCCAGGATCGACCCGGTCACGGGCGAAGTGCTGGAGGGGCCCTTCCCCACGTGGTCGGGGAGCGGCCTCAAGTTCCCCGAAGCGCCGCACCTCCACCGCGTCGGCGACTGGTGGTACCTGCTGATCGCCGAGGGCGGCACGGAACGCGGCCACAGCGTCTCCGTCGCCCGCAGCCGCTCGCCGCGCGGCCCCTGGGAGGGCGCGCCCGGCAACCCCCTGCTGTCCCACAGCGGCACCGCCCGCTCCATCCAGAACACCGGCCACGCCGACCTGGTGCAGGCCCCCGACGGCAGCTGGTGGATGGTGCTGCTGGGCGTCCGCCCCCGCGGCTTCACGCCCGACGTGCACGTGCTCGGCCGCGAGACGTTCCTGACCCCCGTGGAGTGGCACGAGGACGGCTGGCCCGTCGTGGCGCCCGTTCCCGAGCGCCACGCGGCCCCGGGCGGCGCCTGGCACCCCGTACCGGCCCCGCCCGCCCGCGACGACTTCGGCGCGGGCGTCCTCGCGCCGCACTGGATCTCGCCGTTCGCCCGCCCGGAAGGCTCCTGGTCGCTCACCGAGCGATCCGGCCATCTGGTCCTCCACGCCACCGGTCCCACCCTGGACACCCCCGGGTACACCTTCGTCGGCCGCCGCCAGCAGCACCACGACTGCCGCGCCGGCACCCTGACCGACCCGGGCACGGGACGCGGGGGACTCTGCCTGCGCCTGGACGAGGCCCACCACTACGAACTGGAGGCCGGGGACGCGGAGGTCACCGTCGTCGCCCGCATCGGGCCGCTGCGCCAGACCCTGGCCCGCAGGCCGGTCCCGGCCGGGCCGCTGCACCTCACCGTGACGATCCGGACGTCCGACCTCATTCCCGCGTCGCCCCACCTCACCGACGGCGGCACCACGGGCCCCGACACCATCGGCTTCTGGCTCGGCGATCCCGACGCCCCCGGCGCCCGTCCGATCGCGGAACTGGACGGGCGCTACCTGTCCACCGAGGTCGCCTGCGGCTTCACCGGCCGGGTGATCGGCATGTACGCCACCCGGGGCTCGGTCGCCTTCGACTGGTTCGAGTACGCACCGGCCCCGGCACCGTCCGTGTGACGCCGGGGGCGGGCGGACACCGCACCCCCGGTGCGCCCGCACCCGGTCCGCCCGCCCCCGCCGGAAGCGCTTCCCCGGTCCCCGGCAGGACCCTTCGGCAGGTGGGCTAACCTTTCCCCCATGCCGCCTCGACCAGCCGGATCGCGTCCCACACTGTCCCTGGTGGCCAAGACCGCCGGTACGAGCATTCCCACCGTGTCCAAGGTGCTGCGCGGCGGCACGGACGTCTCGTCGGAGACCCGCGCGAAGGTCATGGAAGCCGTGCAGGCCGTCGGCTACACCCGCCCGGCCGGGGCCAAGGGCGAGACCGCACGGGAAGAGGGCGGCCTCTCCCACGCGCTCGACCTCGTGGTCACCCACTTCGAGGGATCGTGGGCGAACCTGCTGATAGCCGGGGTCGGACGCGAAGCGGCGGCAGCGGGAATCGACGTCGTCCTGACCCTCGCGGAACCGGACGGCGACTGGGTGTCGCGCCTGCTGAGAAGGCGCACCATCGGAGTGATCGGAACATTGGTCGATCCCGCGTCGCGGCAGTTCGGCGCACTCTTCGCCGCGGGCGTCCCCGTGGTGCTCATCGACCCGATGAGCACGCCCCCTTCGGGAGTGGCGAGCATCGGAGTGGCGAACTGGGAGGGTGGCCGCATGGCCTGCGACCACCTCCTCTCCCTCGGCCATACGCGGATGGGGGTGGTCGCAGGACATGCACGCCACCTCTTCAGCAGGGCGCGCGTCGACGGTTTCCGTGCGGCGGCCGACACCACGGCCGTCGGCGACGCCACGGTGTCGGTGGCCCACGGCGGATGGAACCGCGCCAAGGCGGCGTCCGCCACCCACACCCTGCTCGACGGCGACCCGGGGATCACGGGCATCTTCGCCTGCGCGGACTCCATGGCACTCGGCGTCTACGACGCGGTGGCGGCCCGGGGCCTGCGGATACCCGAGGACATCAGCGTCATCGGGTTCGACGACCTCCCCGAGGCGCAGTACATCACCCCCGGCCTGACGACCGTCAGACAGCCCAGTACCGAGCTGGGCGCCGCGGCCGTCAAACGTCTGATCGAGCTCTCCCGGGGCGAGAACGCCGGTGTCCGGTCGCCCTCCCGCATGGAGCTGGCCACGGAGCTGGTCCTCCGCGCCTCCACCGGACCCGCCCCGGTGCCGTCCACCGGGCCCGCCCCGGTGCCGTCCACCGGGCCCGGCCCGGTGCCGTCCTCCTGATACCGGTACCGGCGTCTCCCACCCGGCCCGTACCGGCGCCGTCCTCCTGACCTGTAACGGCGCCGTCCTCCCGACCCGTACCGGCGGATCGCCGGAGGACCGCCCCCTCCCGCGTCAGCGCGGTGCCGGCGTCACGGCCTGGAGGACGAGACGGCTCGGACGGGCGGCGCCATGACGGATCGTGTACTCCGCCGCGGTGGGCTCGGCCGGCTCCCCGGACGGAGCGAAGGCATTGAGCCCGATGTCCCAGCGGGGCGACGAACTCGGCGCGACGTCGACGCGCACCCGGTGGCCCGGCAGGAACGTGTGCGCCGTCGACCAGAGGTCCACGACGAACTCGTGGTCCCGGCCCGGCTCCAGCGGCCGTCTCTCGCCCACGCCCGTGACCGGGTCGACCGACCGCGCCGACCCCCGCTGCACGCCGTCGGCGACGACACGGCTGCCGCCCTCCGGGGGTTCGTCGCACAGCCGCACGACAACGTCCGCGTCCGTTCCGGTGGTCGCCAGGTGGACGACGGCACGGACCGCGCCCATCACCGTGAGTTCCTCGGCGAGCGGCGCGGTGCGCCACGAGGCCACGTCCTGCCGCGCCTCGATCGCCGTCTGGTCGGCGGGGCCCGCCTCGAACGGCCCGAACAGGAGCACCGCACCGCCGCACGTCGGCACCGCGGACGCGGGATCGCTGGTCAGCAGCCGTTCGCCGGTCCCGGCAGGCGCCGTCGCCAGCACGCCCCCCTCGTTCAGATACAGCTCCAGCGTCCGCGTGCCGGGCGGGGGGAACTCCTCCGGTTCGATCCACCGGTTCGCGCCCATGAGGAACACGCGCACCGGCGGCACCTCCGCCGCGCCGCCGCGCAGGGTGGCGTCGAACCACCGCACGTGCTGCGCGGTGAGGTCCCCGCCGTGGAGACCGTCGGCGGACGCGCCCGGTCCGAAGTCCACACCGGCCGTCCGGCCCGAGAGGTTGTCGTGCGTCCAGGGGCCGATCAGAAGGCGGGGCACCGGCCCGCCGGTCTCCTTCGCGCGGCGCACCAGCCGTCGGTGGAGTTCCAGGGTCGACCCGAGGAAGACGTCGAACCACCCTCCGATCAGGAGGACCGGGACGTCGACCGCGTCGATCCGGTCGACGATCTTCCCCTCGCGGTGACGCGCCGACCCGAGCGGCTCCCGCAACAGGTCCAGGCCCCACCCGGCGATCGCCTCGACGTCAGGTCGCCCGTGCGGAGTTCCGGCCCGGAACGCGTCGCCGCCCGCGATCGCCCGCTCGGTCGCCTCCCACCGATTCCGTTCGGCCTCCCGGTCGTCGGCGGAACCGATGCGCGCGATCATGTCCGGGGCGATCGCGTAGTGCGTCCACGCCAGCGTGCTGCCAATCTCCGGCACCCCGCCGCGGAACCGGAAACCGTCGAGCGCGGACATCGCCGGCGTCAGCGCGGGAGCGATCGCCCGCAGCGCCGGTGCGCCCCCGAGCAGCGCGCTGAACTGGGTGTCCGAAGCGTAGGAGGCACCCCACATTCCGACGGTCCCGTCGCATTCGGGAAGCGCCGCGAGCCACGCCACGGCGTCGGCGCCGTCGGCCACCTCCTGCGCGCAGGGGACGAAGTCGCCTTCGGAACCGAAGCGGCCCCGGACGTCCTGGAGCGCGACGAGGTAACCGGCGGCGGCGAGGCGTTTGACGTCGATCGTCCCCTCGTGCTCCTCACGGGCCACGTCGTAGGGGTGACGGGTCAGCAGGGCCGGCCACGGGCCGGTCCCGTGCGGAACCAGCAGGAGGGTGCGGAGGCGCGCGCCGTCGCGCACCGTGCAGACCACCTCGCGGCGGTCGGCGATGGGGTCCGGCGGGTCACCCGCCGGACCCGGGCACGGGAGGGCGAACGGCTCCTGGACGGGGCTCGTGCCCTCGCTCATCGCAGGGCGACCGCCGTCCACGACGTCGGGGGCAGTTCGATGGTGAGCAGGCCGTCGACGAGCACGGCCGCGGTGTTCGCGACCGGGGTCACCCTGTCCCGGTGGGCCAGCGTGTTCCGGGCGTACACGTCGGGGTCGGCGAGCGTGACCGCCTCCGTGACGCGCGAGGAGCCGAGGCTGCGTACGTCGACCGTGACCTGCGCGGCTTCCGCCAGGTCACGGTTGACGAGAAAGACCGCTGCCCGGTCCTCGTCCGCCGTCGCGACGGCGTCGACGACGGGCACCTCCCCGTAGCGCGCCGTCTCGTAGATCGGTGCCTCGATCCGTGGGCGGATCACTTCGCCGGAGGCCAGCCGGCTCGTGATCGAGAACGGGTAGAACGTCGTCTGGCGCCAGGCCGGGCCGCCGGGTTCGGTCATGATCGGGGCGATCACATTGACCAGCTGGGCGAGGGACGCCGAGGTGACGCGGTCGCTGCGGCGCAGGAGAGTCATCAGCAGGTTGCCGACGACGACCGCGTCCGCCACCGAGTAGGCGTCCTCCAGGAGCCGGGGTGCGTGACGCCACTCGTGCTGGGCCTTGTCGGACTCCTGGTGCTCCTTGAGATACCAGACGTTCCACTCGTCGAAGGAGACGTCGATCTTCTTGGTGGAGCGCTTCTTGTGCCCCACGTGGTCGGCGGTCGCGACGACGGTGTCGATGAAGAAGTCCATGTCGGTCGCCGAAGCGAGGAAGGAGCCGAGGTCGCCGTCGTGCTCCTGGTAGTACGCGTGGCAGGAGACGTAGTCGACGTGGTCGTAACTGTGCTCCAGTACGGTGCGCTCCCAGTCGCCGAAGGTCGGCATGGCGGAGCCTGAGGAGCCGCAGACGACGAGTTCGAGGTCCTTGTCGGCCCTTTTCATCGCGGCGGCGGTGCGGGCGGCCAGCTTGCCGTAGTCGTCCGCCGTCATGAACCCGGTCTGCCAGGGCCCGTCCATCTCGTTGCCCAGGCACCACATCCGCACGTCGTGCGGCTCCGGTGTGCCGTTGGCGATGCGCAGGTCCGACAGGGCCGTGCCGGAGGGGTGGTTGGCGTACTCCAGCAGGTCCAGAGCGGGCAGGATGCCCCGGGTGGCCACGTTGACGGCCAGCATGAGTTCGGAGTCGGTGAGCCTGAGCCATCGGGCGAACTCGTCGAGGCCGACCTGGTTGGTTTCGAGCGAACGCCAGGCGAGGTCGCGGCGCACCGGGCGTGTCTCGCGCGGGCCGACGGCGTCCTCCCAGCGGAACCCGGAGACGAAGTTGCCGCCCGGGTAGCGGATGGTGGTGCTGCCGAGTTCCCGGACGAGTTCGACGACGTCCATGCGGAACCCGTCCTCGTTCGCGCTCGGGTGACCGGGCTCGTAGAGCCCCGTGTACACGCAGCGGCCGAGGTGTTCGACGAACGAGCCGAAGGTGCGCCGCCGTACGGGCGCGACGACGGCCTGTCTGTCGAGTTCGATGTGGGCGCGAGGCAATGCGGCGGTCCTTTCGCGGAGATGGCGCGGGGCTGGGCGGATTTGGCCGGGCAGCGTCCCGCCCCCCGCCAGGAAGGTCCGGGCGGGGTCCTGGTGGCGGGGTCAGCCCTTCACGGCACCGGTGAGGCCGCCGACGATGCGCTTCTCGAAGACCGAGAAGAAGATCAGGGCGGGCAGCATGGCGAGTGAGGTGAAGGCGAGGACCTTTGCGGTGTCCGTGGAGTACTGGGAGGAGAACACCTGGACGCCGAGCGGCAGGGTGTAGTTGGCCTGCGAGTTGAGGACGTACAGGGGCAGGAGGTAGTTGTTCCAGCTGCCGACGAATCCGAGGATGCCGACGGTGACCACGCCGGGCAGCGACAGCGGGATCACCATGCGGAAGAAGAACCCGAGCCGGCTCATGCCGTCGATCGCGGCGGCTTCCTCGATCTCGTTGGGGATGGCTCTGAGGAACGGCACCAGGATGATCACGGTCGTCGGCAGGCCGAAGGCGATCTGCGGGACGATCACACCGAGCAGGTTGTCGACGAGACCGAGGTCCTTGACGACGAGGTACAGCGGAGTGATCGCGATGACCATGGGGAACATCAGGCCGGCGGCGAACAGGGAGTACATCGCGCCCTTGAGCCTGAAGTCGTAACGTGCGATCACGAAGCTCACCATCAGGCCGAGGGCGACGATGCCCGCGGTGCTGGCGATCGCGACCACGAGGGAGTTGGCGAACTCGCCCCAGAAAACCGACGACTTCAGAATGCCCGTGTAGTTGCCGACCACCCAGGGGTGCGGCAGGGCCGCCGGATCAGTGGTGATCTGCGCGTTGGTGCGAAATCCACCGAGCACGATGTAGAGCACGGGTGCGACGCAGACGCCGACGAAGAGCAGCGCGACGAAGTAGGTGACGGGGCTGCCCCACTTCTGCGGAGTGCCGCGGCGGCCGGCGGCTGCCGTCGGCTCCAGCGCGGGGGAGGTCCGGAACGTGGTCTTCGCGCTCATCACAGGGTCCCTTCGGTGACGGCGCCCCGGAGGTCCCGGCGCAGGACGGTGCGCTGGTAGATCAGCGCGACGACGAGCGAGATGACGAACATCACTACGGCTACGGCGCTGCCGTAACCGTAGTTGCCCGCGTTGCGGCCCTGGGCGAGCATGTAGATCGCCATGGTCGAGGTGCCCGCCGTGCCCGAGACGTACGGTCCCCAGATGATGTAGACGAGGTCGAACAACTGCAGGGAGCCGATGATCGACAGGAAGGCCCAGATGCGGATCGTCGGTCCCAGCAGCGGCAGCGTGATGCGGCGCTGGATCTGCCAGAAGGAGGCACCGTCGATCTGGGCGGCCTCGAAGATCTCGTCGGGGATCGACTGCAGCCCGGCGAGCATCAGGATCACCGCGAAGCCGACGTACTTCCACGTGATGATGGCCACCAGCGTCCAGATGGCGAGGTCCGGGTCGGCTATCCAGTCGGCCGTCAGGGAGCTCAGGCCCATCCGGTGAAGGAGGTCGTTGGCGGCGCCGTTGCTCTGGAGCATCAGGCCCCAGCCGGTGCCGACGATGATCTCGGAGATGATGTAGGGCACGAAGACCAGGACGCGGATGACCGAGCGTCCGCGGATCTTCTGGTTGAGCAGGAGCGCGAGAACGATCGCCACCGGACCCTGGACGACCAGTGAGAGCACCAGGATCAGGCCGTTGTGCCACAGGACGTCGTGGAACGCGGGGTCGGTGAGGATCAGCTCGTAGTTGTTCAGGCCCACCCAGTCGGTGGGGGCTCCGTAGCCCTTCCACCGGTAGAAGCCGTAGTAGGCGGCGAGCGCGACCGGGAAGATCACGAACGCCAGGAACGTGAGGACCGCCGGCGCGGACAGGACCGCTATTTCGAGTCGCATCCTGGCACGGCCCCGGCGGTGCGCAGCCGCTCGCGGCGGAGCCGGGGGCACGGACGTGGCGGCGTCCCCGGCTCCGTGCGTGCCCTGCGACTGGCGGCCGTCGGCCGTGTCAGTACCCAGGGTGTCGCTCATGTCTGCTTACTCAGCCCTTCTCGGCGGCAGCTTTGACGTCCGCGACGATGTCGGATGCGGATCCCTTTCCGGCCATGAGGTTCACCACGGCGATGTTCATGGCGTTGCCGACGTTCTGGCCGTATACGGTGTCGAGGAACTGCATCGAATAGGCCGCCTTGTTGAAGGTCTCCAGTGCCGAGATGTTGTAGGACTCGGTGACGACGCCCTGGGCCTTCTTGTTCACCGGGACGGTGTCGAACGCCTGCGCGTAGGACTCCTGTTGCTCCTTGGTCACGACGAACTGGAGGAAGGACAGGGCTTCCTTCGGAGCGTTCCTGGAGAGGGAGTAGCCGCCGGCGCCGCCCATGATGGCGGTCGGGTCGCCCTGGCCGCCGGGCACGGCGGGGAAGGGGAACCATCCGAGGTCGGCAAGCGGCTTCTTCTGCGGGGTGAGGTCCCTGACCACACCGGGTTCCCAGTTGCCCATGAGCTCCATGGCCGCCCTGTGGTTGGCGATCATGCCCGCCGAGGAGCCGGCGCCCTGCTGCGAGGTCGCCGTCAGGAAGCCCTTCTGGAAGGGCTGCTCCTTCAGGAGTACGGCCAGGTCGTCCCCGGCCTCGGCCCAGCACGGGTCGTCGAACGTGAGCGACTTGGCGGCCTTCTGCATGGTCTCCTGGCTGCACTCGCGCACGACGAAGTTGTAGTACCAGTGCGCGGCCGGCCAGGCGTCCTTGGCGCCGACCGCGATCGGCGCCACCCCGATCGCCTTCAGCTTCGCGACGGCGTCCTTGAGTCCGTCCATCGTCGTCGGCGTCGAGGTGATACCGGCCTGCTTGAACAGGTCCTTGCTGTAGTAGATGCCCTCGGGCTGCGTGTCGAGCGGCATCGCGTAGACCTTGCCGTCGATCGAGACACCTTCGAGGGCCGCCTCGCCCACGTTCTCCCTGTCGGTACCGGTCAGTTCCAGCGACTGGATCTGCCCGGCCTCGACCATGGCCTGCATCTTGCCGCCACCGCGCTGGAGGAAGATGTCGGGCGCGGAGTTCGAGTTGAGCGCGTTCTGCAGCTTGCCGTCGAGGTCCTCGTTCTGGACCGACTGGATCTTGATCGTGACGTCCGGGTGCAGGGCTCGGTACGCCTTCGCGGCGTCCTTCCAGTACTGCGCACCGCGGCCTTCCATCGCGTTCGTCCAGAGCGTCACCGTGCCCTGGCCGTCGGACGAAGCGCCGCCGCCGCCGTCACCGCCGGCGCAGCCGGCAGCGACGAGTGCGACGCACAAGCCGATCGCGGCAGCGCTCGCGCTGCGGGTTCTCCTCGTCATCGTGGGAACTCCCTGATCTGTTGTGAGTGGTTCAAGTGCGGTTGGTTTTGCGCAAATTCATGGGGCGTCCGCGAAGCCGGAGCCAGGTGTACCGCCTGAAATGAGCATGAGGCAACGGATAGTTTTCGCAAGATGCGCGATCGTTATCGATCGCGCCGGCCATCGTGCGCGAGTATGAGCGGGTGCCGCGACGATCAGGGACGTACCCGGTCGCGGTCATCCGGGCCACGCGCGCCGCCAGGACGCCGGAGACCGGCAGGCGGACCGCTCGACGTCTTGACACCGTTTTCTCGATCTCCCTACGGTGCGCGGCACGTTGAGCGAGAGCCGGTCGTTCCGCCCGTCCGTCCCGGCGCGTCCCGCACCACACCACGGGAAAGGAACCCCCACCATGCGGATCGTCGTCCCCCGGCAGCCGATTGCCCGGCTCTCCGAAGCCTGGCGCCAGTGCGTCGGCACGGGCCGCCTCGACCTCGCGCTGCGGCGCGACTACCAGGAATCGCTCGATCTCGTCCAGCGGGAGATAGGTTTCCGGTACATCCGGGGACACGGTCTGCTCAGCGACGGCATGGGCGTCCACCGCCCCTACGACTACGCGGGCGAGCGGCGCGTGCGTCACGCCTTCACGTACGTCGACCAAGTGGTCGACGCCTACCTGGAGATGGGGATCGCGCCCTTCCTGGAACTCGGCTTCATGCCGTCCGGGCTCGCCTCCGGCGAGGACACCGTTTTCTGGTGGAAGGGCAACGTCACTCCTCCTCGCGACGAGAAGGAGTGGGCCGACCTCGTCCGCGCCGTCATCGGGCACCTGGTCGACCGCTATGGCATCGACCAGGTGCGCCAGTGGCCGATCGAGGTGTGGAACGAGCCCAACCTGGTGCCGTTCTGGGCCTCGGACCAGGACGCCTACCACCGCCTCTACGAGGTGACCTCGCTGGCCGTCAAGGAGGTCGATGCCCAACTCCAAGTCGGTGGACCCTCATTGGCGCCGGGCTACGAGGACGGATGGATCCAGCGCTTCGCCGAGTTCGTCGACTCCCACGACGTGCCCATCGACTTCGTGAGCCGCCACGCCTACTCGTCCGGCCCCGTCCAGTCCGTGCCGTTCGGCGCGCACCAGACGCTCATGCCCGCGTCGGCGCTGCTCGAGCAGTTCGGCGCCCCGCGAAGGCAGTTGGCGGGCACCGGACTCGCGGACCTGCCCCTGCACATCACCGAGTTCAACTCCTCGTACCGGCCGGACAACCCGATCCACGACACCGCGTTCCACGCGGCGTACCTGGCACCAGTGCTGGTGAACGGAGGCGACCTCGCTGACTCCTTCTCGTACTGGACCTTCAGCGACGTGTTCGAGGAAGTGGGCATCCCCACCGCACCGTTCCACGGCGGATTCGGTCTGCTGACACACCGGCAGATCAAGAAACCCACCTACCACCTGTACGCGTTCATGGCAGAGATGGGCGAGCAAGTCCTCGCCCGCGGCGAGGACCACCTGGTGACCCGACACGGCGACGGACGCGTCACGGTGCTGGCCTGGGCGCCGGCCGACCCCGCCGGCGGTGAACCCGTGAACGGCCACACTGTCCGGCTGTCCCTGCCCGTCGGTGCTCCCGACACGCCCAACTCCGCCTTCGTCCGACGCCGTTCCGTCAGCGAGGACGCCGGCAACTCCTGGGCGGCCTGGTGCGAGATGGGGCGACCGCTCGCGCCCGGCAAACGCCTGCTCGACGCCCTGCGCGAGGCCGCCGAGCCGGCCCGCTCGCACTGGAGCGTGCCCGTCACCGCCGGGCGCGCCGACGTGGACCTCGTCCTGAGCCGCCACGAGGTGACGTTGGTGGAGCTCACGCCGGTCGTCGACGAGACGCCGGAATGGTGGAGCGAGGACCGGCTGTTCGGCCTCGGTGGCGAGTACGCCGAGTACGCCGAGTACGCCGAGGACACCGCGAACGGGTCGTGAACCCCGCGCCGCCGGCCCGCCCGTTCGTGGGCCGGCGGCATGCCGGGACCGCGCGGCTCGCCCGGGGCGGCTGTCCTGCGGCTGTCCTGCGGCTGTCCGGTGGCCGGACATGCCAGGCTGTGGGCATGGTCGCCCCTCGGTACCGGCGCCCGGGACGGAACACCCTTCCCGGGCGGCTCGGAGCCTGGCGGGGCGTCCGCCGGGGCCCGTCACTCCGACGGCCCCCGCACACCGATCCGTCCGCATGCCGGTTCGTTCGCACGTCGGTCCGTTCGCACACGGATTCGCCCGCGTGCCGACCCACCCGCATGCCGATTCGCCTGCACAGCGCGAGGAGATTCCATGACCGTATCCGACCGTTACCGCACCGCCTGGGAAGGCTTCTGGGAGCAGAGTTCAGGCGAGCAGGGCGAACCCTTCTGGGACGCGGATCCGGCCCTGACCGCACGCCGCGACCTCGAACACCTCGACCCGTACGCCGACCCGACCCTGCCGGTCGCCGACCTCGGGTGCGGCAACGGCACCCAGACCCGCTTCCTCGCCACCCGTTTCACCCCCGCCGTCGGCGTCGACCTCTCCGCCGCCGCCATCGCCCACGCCCGCCGGACCGATCCGGGCGGAGCCGCAACGTATGAGCAACTCAACCTCGTCGACCCGGTGCAGGCCGGCAGGCTGCACGAGCGCCTCGGCGACACCAACGTCTACATGCGGGCCGTCCTGCACCAGAGCGACCCCGAAGACCGCCCCGCGGTAGCCGCCGCCATCGCCCGGCTGGTCGGCGCGCACGGCCGAGCCCTGATCCTTGAGCCGACGGGCCAGGCCAAGGCCGTCATCGCCGCCGTCGCCGCTCAGCCCGGCGGCCCTTCCGCCAAACTGCGCCAGGTCATCGAACATGACCTGCGCCCGGGCGAAGTCGCCGAGGGTGAGGTTGCCGCCCTGCTGCGGGCAGCGGGACTCACCATCCTCGGCGAAGGCGCCACCGCCCTCACCATGAGCGAGACCCACCCCACCGGCTCCCCGGTCGAACTCCCCGCCCGCTGGTTCGTCGCCGGCCGCCCCTGAACCGGATCCTGTACGGCGGCCCCCTGACGCGGGAACTGGGTTCCGTGACACGGGGTTCACCTCGGCGCGTGACCGTTGCCGGAGGTGGCGTGTGTGATCGACGGGGCGTGAGGGCTGGAGCTTCTGAACCTCGCCTCGCCAGAGGAGCGCCGACGGTGAACCGGCTGGTGATGAAGCCGTAAAGTGAGCAGGCGACCTCCCACAGCTTCTGGAACACCGCTCCGGTGCCCAGGAGATGGCATCACCCGCCGACAACCGCCCGAGCGGGCACGATGGTTACGGGCGAGCCTTACACTCGCTTCGCTACGACAATAGGGTGGGAAGCATGGGCAGCGAAGCTCGGCAAAGAGACTGCAATGCGGTCGGATAAGGGCAGGTCGCGAAGGGTCCTCTCCGCGCGAGCGGAGGTGAGCCGAACAACGCGTCCATCGGGCAGTGGTCGGCCGCGTCCTCTCCGCGCGAGCGGAGGTGAGCCGCAGGCGATCCTCAAGCAGGAGGACTCCCGCCTGTCCTCTCCGCGCGGGCGGAGGTGAGCCGTACGGGCCGGTCATGGTGCTCGATCCGACGGGGTCCTCTCCGCGCGGGCGGAGGTCGGCGGCTTGAAACAGCCACTGTCGCCTGAGGGCATGCTCGCGAAGAGACCGGTTCGTCCTTCGTGGAAGAGCCTCAGGCTGGTCCGGCTCGGGATGGTGACGTCGTACGTCGAAGTCCCGTACGCCGGTCCGCACGCCGGTCCGGGGCCGATGATGTCGAATCGGCGAGCACGCACCCGTGCGGGTTCGATGGTCTCTCGGGTTACTCGTGGCCCAGGTCGTGATCAGGGCCGGGAGTGCGGTCGGCCACCTTGGACGGTCGATTGCGGGTCGGGGCCGGGAGCTGTCATGTCGAGCAGGAGCATGGCGTCGTGGTCGGGTGTGCCGGGGTCGGCGGTGTAGGCGCCGAGGCGCTGACCGGGTGTGCCTTCGATGTTCATGCTTTGGCCGCTGAGGGTGAGGATGCCGACCTGCGGATGGTTGAAGGTCTTCTGGATCTTCTTTCGTCCGATGACCTCGTAGCGGTCCCACAGCTTCGCGAAGTCGGGGCTCTTCAGAAGAAGCTCGCCGACCAGGCTGGTGAGATCGGGAGCGTCGGGGTTGAGGCCGGCTTCGGCACGCAGCCGTGCCACGCAGCCGCGGACCTGGGTGTCCCAGTCGGGGAACAGCTGCCGTGAGTTGGGGTGGAGGAAGAGGTAGCGGGCCAGGTTCCGCTGTTTTACGGGCCAGTCGGCGATGCCCGCGTACAGCGCCAGCCCGCCGGGGTTCCAGGCGAGCAGGTCCATGCTGCGGCTCACGATGTAGGCGGGATTCGGCCGCATCGTCTCCAGCAGCAGCGTCAAGTGCGGGGCAACGGTCCGGCTCGGTGCGGGAGGCGGCTCGGGGGCGAAGCGCGCGGCCCGTGCCGCCAGCTCGCGCAGATGGTGGTGCTCGGCATCGTCGAGGTGAAGGGCTCGGGCCAGAGCATCGACGACCGCAGGGCTGGGGCGCGTCTCCTTGCCGCGTTCGATGCGGGTGTAGTAGTCGATGCTGACCCCCGCGATGGTCGCCAGCTCCTCGCGGCGCAGGCCGGGAGTGCGCCGCACGCCGGACCCGGGGGTGAGACCGACACTCTCGGGGCTCGTCTGGGTGCGGCGGGCACGCAGGAAGCGCGCCAGTTCGTCGCCGTTCGTCTGCTCGGATGCCATGGTTCCAGTGTCGCTCCGCGGCCCCGGACGGGCGGGCCACGAGGGGGGCCCTGCCACACCCAGGCTGGCCACGCCCCGGCAAGGCTCGGCCTGCCTGCGCGCGACGGAACCAGGCACGGTGGGTCAGGTCACCCCCTCCACCGTTCACCAGGAGCGTCCTCCCATGCCCACCCCCCTCGCCCCGACCGCCCCCAGGGCGGAACAGGCCGCAGCCACGCCGCGTCCGCACCGTCCCGGTGCCGGTGTGGCGCTGGGGGCGGCACTCCTGGGCTTCTTCGTGATCACGCTGGACGCCCTGGTGGTCAACGTGGCACTGCCGTCCATCCGGGACAGCCTCGGCGGTGGCATCACGGGGCTGCAGTGGGTGGTGGACGGCTACACCCTGATGTTCGCCGCCTTCCTGCTCTCGGCGGGCTCACTGACCGACCGGATGGGGGCCCGGCGTACGTTCGGGGCGGGGCTGCTCCTGTTCGTCGCGGCCTCCGCGGTCTGCGGTCTGGCACCGAACCTGGGCCTGCTGATCGGCGCGCGTCTGGTGCAGGGCGCGGGTGCCGCGGTGATCGTCCCGTCCTCCCTGGCCCTGATCCGGGAAGCCTTCCCGGACGCGCGCGAGCGGGCGAAGGCGATTTCCGTCTGGGCCCTGGGCGGCTCCGCCGGATCGGCGGCGGGACCAGTCGCGGGCGGGCTCCTCAGCCAGCTCGACTGGCGGCTGATCTTCTTCGTCAACGTACCCGTCGGCCTGATCGCCCTGGCCCTGCTGCTGCGCACCGAACACTCGCCCCGCGCGGCGAAGGCGCCGTTCGACTGGACCGGGCAGCTCACGGCCGTGATCGCGATGGGCGCCCTGACCTACGCGGCGATCGAGGCCGGTGGCGAGGGCTTCACCGCTCTGCGGGTGATCGTCGCACTCTTGCTGGCGGTGGCCGCCGCCGTGGTCTTCGCACGGGCGCAGGCCCACGGCCGTCACCCGATGGTCGGCACGGCCCTGCTCCGCGACCGGACCATGGTGCTCGCCTCCGCCATCGGCTTCGCCCTCAACGTGGGCTTCTACGGAATGATCTTCCTGCTCAGCCTGTACCTCCAGCAGGCCAAGGGGATGTCCGCGCTCGCCACCGGGCTGGCGTTCGTGCCGATGACGCTGCTGACGGCCACCGTCAGCCCCACCGCGGCCTGGTTCGCTTCCCGTTTCGGCTCCCGCATGCCGGTGATCACCGGACAGGTCGCCATGGCGGCGGGGCTGGTCCTGCTTGCGCTCGTACCCGCGTCGGCACCGGTCTGGCTGCTGGTCGCCGCGATGATCCCGGTCGGCGCGGGCGGCTCCCTGGCGGTCCCCGCCCTGACCTCTCTGCTCCTCGACCACGTGGCGCCCGAACGGGCCGGTACGGCCACCGGCGTACTCAACACCTCCCGCCAGGTCGGCGGCGCGCTCGCCGTCGCGATCTTCGGCGCGCTCATCGCCCACCCCGACCGGCTCTCGACCGGCCTCGACACCAGCCTCTGCATCGCCGCCGTCGCGGTTCTGCTCACCACCGCAGCGAGCTTCCTGCTCCGCCCGGTGGCCCGTACCTGAGCAGAAGAAGGCGACAGGTGGGACCAGAGCCCGCCGGACGACGCCGCCGGGGCGTGGCCGAGAACCATGGCCTCGCGGGGGGCTCGCCGTCTTCTTCCTTCTCCATCCGGACCGCCGCCGCTGCCGGGCGGCTCGGCAAGCACCGGCCGGCCGACTGACCCCTACACACGCACACTGGGGGAGCGGCCGGATTTCTCAGTCTGGATCATTGCCCGGCGGAGCGAACGCAGAATTGCCGCCGAGCCGGCGGGCGACGGTGGGCGCGGGCGGCCCCGGAGGTGCTGCGAAGGTCTGACGCCGTAGCGGTGGAGGTCCGGGAGGGCTCACGAAGCCTCTCGCCATACCTGATGATCTGTCGGTCACGTCGGCAAGTGGTCAGCATGAGTCCAGAAAAACCTGGGGAATGCTGCCCGGACATGCGAATCGTTGTAGGGTGGGCGGACAGCACTTGACCTGCGAAAACGCAGGCAGGGAGCCTAAGTTCAGGAGTTCATCGATGATCCGCACCATGTTCAAATCCAAGATTCACCGCGCCACCGTGACCCAGGCCGACCTGCACTACGTGGGATCGGTCACGATCGATGCCGAGCTGATGGAAGCCGCCGACCTCCTCCCCGGTGAGCTGGTGCACATCGTCGACATCACCAACGGTGCCCGCCTGGAGACCTACGTCATCGAGGGCGAGCGGGGTTCCGGTGTGATCGGGATCAACGGTGCTGCCGCGCACCTCGTCCACCCCGGCGACCTGGTCATCCTGATCAGCTACGCGCAGGTCGAGGACGCCGAGGCGCGCACGCTGGTTCCCAGCGTGGTGCACGTCGACGCGGACAACCGGATCGTCGAGCTGGGGAACGACGCCTCGGCGCCGGTACCGGGTACCCCCACCGAGCGCAGCCCGCACGCGGTCCCGTCGGCCCGCTGACGCCGACCGGTCCGCACTCCGGCGGCGGTACGGCCGGCCGCCGGGCGGAACGCGGGGCGTCGGGACCGGCCGGGGCCGATCGGGGGCGGACCGGGCGTGCGAGGTGTGGTCCCGGCAGGCGCGGGCAGCCGCAGCGGGAGACGGTGGGGATGAGCCCCACTCGTACCGTACGCACCATGGGAGGGTCGCGATGACCCAGCCGTACCCCGATCCCGTCCATCCGTCGCCCGTGCCGAGCCCGCTGCCGGTGCCCGGGCCGCCGACGCCGGTGCCGACTCCGCCGCCGGTGCCGCCGGGGCCCGGGCCCGTACCGCCCGGCCCGGCTCCGGACCCGATTCCGCAGCCTCCGGCGCCGGGCCCCGAACCGGTACCGGAGCCCGAGCCGTCCCCGCAGCCCGCGGGCTGATCCCGGGCTGCGGGCCCGTCCGGCGCGACGTGCCGGGCGGGCCCGCCCGGGAGGCCCGCCCGGGAGGGCCGCCCTGGCGGGCCGTCCTGGAGGGCTTCCGCGGGCGAACCCGCCGTCACACCAGGGCGCTGCTGCCCGTCCCTCTGCTCGACGCGCTGTTCACACCGCCGAGGCCCACCAGCGCGTCGGCGTGCACGAGCCCGTTCTCCGCCGCGATCGATTCCAGCGTCTGGGCGTCGCGCACCGGCGCGAAACGCACCCCGTCGTCCCCGTCGCACCCGTCGTCGCCGTCGCCCCCGTCCGTCGTGCGGAAGCCGTACACCGCCGGCCGCGGCAGGCTGTTGTACGCCCACGGCGCCGAGAAGTAGTAGGCGCCCGTGTCGTAGAGCACCACGAAGTCGCCCTCGCGCAGCTCCGGCAGCTCCTGGCCGTGCGCGACCACGTCCCCTGCGAAGCAGCAGGGACCGGCGACGTCCTGTACGAGCGTGGGCCCGCCCTTGGGCAGGCCGTCCGGCCCGAACGCCCCCACGCGCAGCGGCCAGGACCCGGGCATCAGGACGGTACGGGTCGCCGTCTGCGCGCCCGCGTGGGTCAGGGCGATGCGCCGACCGCCCGCGTCCTTGGTGTACTCGACCAGCGCCCCGATGAACCCGTTCTTCGCCAGCAGCGACCGGCCGAACTCCGTCACCAGCGCGTACCGCCCGTCGAAGAGGCCCGGTACGGCGCTGCGCAAAGCGGTCACGTAGTCGCCGTGCGTGGGGCGTACCTCGTCGTCCGCGAAGTTCACCGGCAGCCCGCCCCCGATGTCGAGGCTGGTGATCCGGCGCTCGCCGACGCGCGCGTTGATCTCCTCGGCCAGCCGGTACGTCTCCGCGACCCCGGCCGCCAGCAGCTCCAGCGGGCAGCCCTGGGAGCCCACGTGGGCGTGCAGCCGGGTCAGCCAGGGGCGTTCCGCGAAGGCGCGCACGACCGCCGCGCGGGCCCCGGGGTCCCGCAGCGGGACGCCGAACTTCGAGGTCGCGGTGGCCGTGCTCATCGCCCCGATCGCACCGGCCCCGAGCTGCGGGTTCACCCGCAGCCCGAGCACCGAGGGGGAGGTCGACCAGCGCAGCGCGTCGATCCGGCGCAGCTCGTCGAGGCTGTCGGCGTTGACGGCGATCCCGAGCGCGAGCGCGAGCCGGATCTCCTCACGGGTCTTGGCGGGGGAGTCCAGCACGATCATGGAGGGCGCGAACCCGGCGTCCATGGCCAGCCGGAGCTCCCCGGGGCTCGCCACCTCGCACCCCATGCCGTACGAGGCGAGCAGGCGCAGCACCGGGACGAGCGAGCAGGCCTTCGCGGCGAAGGTGTGCAGGACCTGCGGGGCCCCGGCGAACGCCTCGCGCAGCGCCTCGACCGAGCCCCGCACCCCCTCGGTGTCGATGAATCCGACGACGGGCTGCGTCTCGCCGAGCAGACCGTCGGCGACCGCGCGCCGCACGACGGGGGCGAACTTCGGGGCGGGCCGGGCGCCGGTGAAGGAAATCGTCTGAGTCATACGGCGAGAATGGCCGATCGGCAGGTCTCCCGTCATCGGCACCGGGCCGGACCGGAGGTGAACCCTCGTGGTGCCGGGCCCCGTCCGCCGCCGCGGCCCTACTGTCCGGCGCCCCCCAGGATCGGGCGCGGGCTCACCGGCGCCGGGCCCAGGGTCGTGGAACCGGGGGCCGCCCGGTGGCCGAGGCCGGTCCGGTACGCGTCGAGGGCGGCCTCCGTGCGCCCCGCCCGGCGCAGCAGGTCGCCGAGGAGCCGGCAGATGTCCGCCAGGTCCCCGGCCGCCCCGGCGCGTTCCAGCAGGGCCAGCGCCTTGACGTAGTGCTCCTCGGCCGTGTCGGTCTCGCCGTCCTCCTCGTGGATCAGCCCGAGGAGCCGGTGGGCTCCGGCAGCGTGCACCGCGCCCCGGTCCGGCTGGAGCTCGCCCAGCAGGCGGTGCAGCAGGTCCTCGGCCTGGCGCGCCTTGCCCCGGCGGCGCAGGACGTCCGCGAGCTCCACCTCGACCTGGGCCGTGTAGAGGGCCGCCCGCTTCGAGGCCAGCATGTCCCGGGCGGCGAGCAGTTCGCTCTCGGCTCCGGCGAGGTCGCCGCCCTGGGCGCGTACGTAGCCGCGCATCCAGTGGCAGTGCGCCATCTCCGTACGGATCTGGAGCTGCTGGTAGATCTCCGCCGCCCGGGCCAGCGAGGCGTCGGCCTCGGCGGTGCGTCCGGCCGCGATGAGGGACCTGGCCACCCCGCGGTGCATGCCCGCCACCAGTTCCGGATCGTCGACCCGGGGGGCCAGCGCGAGCGCCAGCTCGCCCGCCTGCGCCGCCCGTGCGTGGGCGCCCATGTCCATGTAGGGCGCGATCGACGCCGTGTACAGCAGCAGGAGCGCGCCGGGGTCCGGGAGGCCGGAGGAGTTCAGCTCCTCGATGGCGCTCTCCAGCAGGTAGCAGGCGTAGCGGAGTTCGCCCGCCAGCAGGTGCGCGACGGCCCGGCCCCGGACGGCTCGCGCCCGCTGGGGGAGCGGGGCGTCCGTGAGCAGGCCCTCGGCCGCCTCGAAGTGCCGCCGGGCGGTGGGGAGATCGCCGGTCTCCAGGGCGCATTCGCCGAGCCCGAGGGCCGCCGACGCGCTCTCCTGGTCGAGTCCGAGCCGCTCGGCCTCGGCGAGCAGTTCGGTGAAGTCGGCCACCGCGTCCTCGGCGGCGCCGGTCGCCAGGGTGCGCTGTGCTTCGACCAGGCGCAGCCGCAGTTCGGTGGCGAGGTGGGCGGGGCGCCCGGTGGCGATCTCCTCGTAACTCACGCCGAGCCGCTCGGCCAGGTGCCGGACGGCCGCCTCGGAGGGCCGGACCCGGCCGGCCTCCAGGGTGGATATGTAGGCGGGTGTGTACGAGGGTTCGGCGAGCTCGCGCTGGGTGAGACCGCGCTCCGCGCGCAGCCGGTGGACGCGCCGGCCGATCGTTGTGGGGTCGTCCACCGGTCCGCGTTCCGTCCGACGCCCGGTCGGGCTCTTCTCCGCCACGTGGCCCCTCATTTCGCCTCGTACACACCCCGACCGCGACCGGTACGGGAGACGAGTATCGACCAGATCGTCCCGGGGCGTGGGCGAGGGGTGCGTCCTCGGGGCAATTGCCCGGTGAGGACGGGTGCGTCACCGTGTACGGAGACGGTGCGGCGGCGACCCGGAGGCGTCAGGCGATGAGCGGGACCACGGCCTCCGGGGTCAACAGCCGGAAGGTGAAGGCCTGCTGGAAGTAGAGGTGCACGTCGGTGGCGTCGTGGCTCTGGTAGCCGATGGACAGGTCCTGGCCGAGCCGCAGTTCGAAGTCCCCGCCCCGGGTGGAGAGCAGCACCCCGCCCCTGATCGCGGGCGCCCACAGGATGGGGTCGTCCAGCTGGCGGCCGATGTGCGTGGCCACCGGGTAACCGTGGTCGGAGGTCTCCGTCGCCTCGGTGAAGGCGTCGGCGCCGAGCAGCAGCCGGTACGGGCCGTCGACACCGGCGAGCCGCAGCCGGGTCAGCGCCTGGCTGACGGCCGCCGGGTAGTCGCGCGCGTCGGCGGGCAGCGGCAGCGGATCGTGCGAGGAGCCGTCGCGCAGACCGGTGATCCCGGCCGCCGGGTACCCGTCGATGACCGCCATGTCCTCGGCGAACGCACAGGTGCGCGCCGCGTCCTTGACGGGCTGCCAGTCACTGTCGTCCGAGCCGCGTTCCACGTCGTCCACGGCCTGCCGGGTCACGGTGAACGGCACCCGCCATTCGATCACGGGCATCGACGTACGGGCCCGCGCCAGCACGTCCGGGGTGGGCGGGTCGATGGGCCGCAGATGGCCGTCGCCGACCGCCGCCAGGGTGGGGCCCTCCGGGTCCGTGACGTCGACGACCCTGCGGCCCGCGACATGGCGGCTGAACGTCCGCCGCGCCTCCTCCTCGATCTGCTGCCAGGCGGCTTCGGTGACGGGGGCGAGTTCTCGGTGCAGATTGTTCATCACTGGGCGCTTTCTTGCAGGCTGCCGATGCGCAGCGAACCGTCGCCCGGGAGGGCGGGGAGTCCGGAGTCGTCCGGGAGCGTCGCCGTGGACGGGACCGGCGGGGCGGCGGCCGTCTCCGGCAGCGGCCGGGCGCCCACGGCGGCGGGAGGCGGGGGCGGGTCGTCGAGGAAGCCGGCGTCGGGGGCGTAGAAGAGCGTGCCGGTGACGGCCGTGGAGAAGTCCAGGATGCGGTCGTGCGTACCGGGCGGGTCACCGAGGAACATGTTGCGGAGCATCTGCTCGGTGACGCCGGGATCGGCCGCGTACCCGATGAAGTACGTGCCGAACTCGCCCCGCCCGAAGCTTCCGAACGGCATGTTGGCGCGGAGGATGTCCCGCTCGGTGCCGTCCGGGCCGGTGACGGTGTTGAGGGCGACGTGCGAGTCGGCGGGCTGGACGCCCTCGGGGAGTTCGACGTCGTCCGCCTTGGTACGGCCGATGACCCGCTCCTGCTCCTCGGTGCTGAGCGCCTTCCAGGCGGTCAGATCGTGCAGGTACTTCTGCACGACGACGTAGCTCCCCCCGGAGAACGCGGGGTCCTCGTCGCCCACCAGCGCGGCGGCCCGGGCGTCGTCGCCCACCGGGTTCTCCGTACCGTCGACGAACCCCAGCAGGTCACGGTGGTCGAGATAGCGGAACCCCTGCGTCTCGTCCACGATCCGGACCGCCCCGCCGAGGCGGTCGAGCAGCTGCGCGGCCCACTCGTGGCAGACGTCCGCCCGCTCGGCCCTGATGTGCAGCAGCAGGTCGCCCGGGGTGGCCGGGGCGGTGTGGCGCGGTCCGCGCAGCTCCTGGAACGGATGGAGCCGGGCCGGACGCCCGCCGCCGAAGAGCCGGTCCCAGGCGTGGGAGCCGAAACCCAGCACGCAGGAGAGCCCGGCGTCCGGGAAGCGGAAGCCCAGGGACCGGGCGATCGAGGCGACCTCCGGCAGCACGGAGCGTACGGCTTCCTCACCACCCGGCTCGACCGTGCCGACGAGGATCAGCGCCGCCTCGGTGAGCGGCGCCACCACCGGCTGCACCTTGACGGGGTCCGGAACGGCATCGGGCATCGGGCGCACTCCAGGGGGTGGCGGGGCGGGAATCGGGGACGGGGGCTACTGCCACTCACCCACAGGAGCGATCCGGCCGCACCCGGGCGCGGCCCGTCCGGGCGGGGGACCACGACGCCCCGTACGCGCACCCCCCGGCGCCCGGTGCACCGACCCGGCCGCGGTGCGCCGTAACGCGCACCGCCTGGGGCGGCGCCTTGGCGCAACCGCCCCGGGCCTCCGGCGCCCCGTACGCGCACCGCCCCGGCCCTTGCCGCACCGGCCGCGCCCCTGCCGGGCCGGAGCGTTCAGCCCGCTTCCACCTCCGAGCGGTCGCCGCCCCACAGGGTGTGGAACGACCCCTCCCGGTCGGTACGGCGGTAGGTGTGCGCTCCGAAGAAGTCCCGCTGCCCCTGGGTCAGCGCGGCCGGCAGCCGCTCGGCGCGCAGCCCGTCGTAGTACGCGAGGGCCGCCGCGAACCCGGGCGTCGGCACCCCCTGCAGCGCCGCCTGGGCGACCACCGCCCGCCAGTCGTCCTGGGCCGCGCCGATCTCCCGGGCGAAGTCCTTGTCGGAGAGGAGGCTCAGCAGCTCGGGCCGGCTGTCGAAGGCCGCCCTGATCCGGTCCAGGAAGGCCGCCCGGATGATGCAGCCCGCCCGCCAGATCCCCGCGACCGCGCCCAGGTCGACGTTCCAGCCGTACTCCTCGCTGCCCGCCCGGATCTGGTGGAAGCCCTGGGTGTACGAGACGATCTTGGACGCGTACAGGGCCTGCTCCACCCGGTCCGCGAACGCCGCCGCCTCCGCCTCGGGCAGCGGAGCAGGGGCGGGCCCCGCGAGGTCACGGGCCGCTTCGCGCAGGTCGGCGTGGCCGGAGAGGGACCGGGCGAACACCGCCTCCGCGATGCCCGAGACGGGAACCCCCAGGTCGAGGGCGATCTGCACGGTCCAGCGGCCGGTGCCCTTCTGCTCCGCGCGGTCCTGCACGACATCGACGAACGGCTTCCCGGTGGCCGCGTCCGTGTGGGCCAGCACCTCCGCCGTGATCTCGATCAGGTACGAGTCCAGCCGCCCGGTGTTCCAGTTCCGGAACACTTCCGCGATCTTGGCGGGGGAGTAGCCCGCGACCCCGCGCAGCAGGTGGTACGCCTCGGCGATGAGCTGCATGTCCGCGTACTCGATGCCGTTGTGGACCATCTTCACGAAGTGCCCCGCGCCGTCCGGGCCGATGTGGGTGGTGCACGGGGTGCCGTCCTCGGCACGCGCCGCGATCTTCTCCAGCAGCGGTCCCAGCGATTCGTACGACTCCGCCGAGCCTCCCGGCATGATGCTCGGGCCGTTCAGCGCACCCTCCTCACCCCCGGAGATGCCCGTGCCGACGAAGTGCAGCCCGCGATCGCGCAGCTCCTTCTCGCGGCGCCGGGTGTCCTCGAAGTGGGCGTTGCCGCCGTCGATGATGACGTCGCCCTTCTCCAGCAGGGGCGCGAACTCCTGGATCACGGCGTCCGTGGGCTCACCCGCCTTCACCATGACGACCAGCCGCCGGGGCCTCTCCAGGGCGTCGACGAACTCCTTCGGCGAGCGCGCGGCGACGAAGTCGCCCTCGTCGCCGAACTCCTCCACCAGGGCGTCGGTCTTCGCGGTCGTGCGGTTGTGCACGGCGACGGTGAGACCGTTGCGGGCGAAGTTCCGGGCGAGGTTGCGGCCCATCACCGCGAGTCCTGTCACGCCGATCTGAGCGGTGCCGGTCGGGGTGGTGCCGGTCATGGGGGTGCTCCTGGCTGTCTCGGGGGTGGTGCTCGGCAGGGTGTCCTCGGTGGCGGTGGGGCGGTGGCGGTGGGGCGGTGGGGCGGTGCCGCGAGGGCCGGTAGGTGTCGGGACGCGCGGCCCTCTTCCGCCCGCCCACCGGGGTTCAACGGATGCGGGCTGGATCGTCCCCGGAGGCGTCGTCGGGGGCGGCGGCATCGGAGGCGGGACCGGTGCCGACGGCGTCCGGACCGGTGCCGGGCGAGGTGTCGGGGTCCCACTCGGGCAGCCACGGCTCCTCGTCGGGGACGACGTGCATGGCCGCCTCCTCGGCGGAGGCCGCCGCCCCGTCGACACCGACGTCGCTCGCGGTCAGCGTGGCCGGCACGGTCCCGTCCGCCTGTTGAGTGATCCGCCCGGCACGGTCCGTACCCACCTCCTCGTCCCACGGCTCGCCCTCGCCGTCGGACAGGTCCCCGGCTCCGTCGCCGTCGCTCGCGGCCACCTCCGGCAGCTCGCGGGAGAGCCTGCGGTCGAGCGACTCCCCGTCGTGCCCCTCGGACGCCGTGGTGCCGACGTCCTCCACGGCCCACGGCCGCTCCGGCGGCGAGTAGCCCTCGTCCAGGGCGTCGCTGAGATCGGAGTCCACGAGGGAGTCCTCGATGTCCAGCTGTTCGTCGGGGTCGGACGCCTCCTCCGGCTGGGGCTGATAGACGTCGTCCCCCCGGTCGGTGTCGCTCATTGCGTGTCCTCTCGCCGATGGCGGAGCCGTACCGTCCCCTGCCGCAATTGCACTCCGGTCGCGCGCCCGCCGCAAAGGGAAGATCTCCGCAGGCGCCGTGGTGCCGGCGCCACGGAAGCGCGTATGCCCTGATCCAGGCCGCCAAAGCATCCCGCGCACCCCTCGGCGGGGCACTGTCGGGCCCGGCGGCGAGGAGCCGGGCCCCCACACCCTCCGAGCCGTTCCCGCCACTCGGGACGCTCCGTACGCCAGGGCTGAGCGCACCCCCGGAGCGCTCCCGGCACGGCCACGGGCCTTCGCCGTGCCGTCCCTCTCCAGGATCCGCGGCCTCCTCACCCGCCGCCACGGCAGCGGCCGGGCGGCCGGAGCGCGGCGGGCACGATGCCGTACGCCTCCGGCCGGCGTGGGCGCCGACGCACTCATTCACATCGCAGACGCGTCAATCGCTCCGATTCCGGTGTTGGCGCGCGCCCCGTACCCGTCGGCACGATGGGGCCCCGGCCCGGTGGTGGCCGGGTGACGGCAGACGGCCGGGCGACGACGAGCCGCCGGGCGACGACTGGGGGAGTACCGGTGCACGTGTTCACGACGAGGTCCGGCGCGGTGCGCGGGCGGCCGGCCGGGCTGGCGCCCCACGTCACGGCCGTGCTCGGCATCCCGTACGCGGCACCTCCGTTCGGACCCCGCCGGTTCCGTGAGCCCCGTCCAGCGGCGGGATGGGACGGCGTCCGCCCCGGCCTCACCTTCGGTCCGGTCGCCCCGCAGACGGCCGAACTCCCCGGCGCGCCCGGCTGGAAGCCCGGGGACGAGGACGTCCTGACGGTCAACGTCTGGACGCCGGGAGGTCCCGGCGACGCGCTCCCCGTCCTGGTCTGGATACACGGCGGCGCCTTCGCCTTCGGCTCCTCCGCCCAGCCCGACTTCGACGGCGCCGCCCTCGCCGGGCTCGGCCTGGTGGTGGTGAGCTGCAACTACCGCCTGGGCTTCGAAGGGTTCGGCCACGTCCCGGACGACGTCCCGGGCGGTGTCCCCTCCGCACCGGGCTCCACGGACGGGGACGTCTGCCCGGACAACCGGGGACTGCTCGACCAGATCGCCGCTCTGGAATGGGTACGCGACAACATCGACGCCTTCGGGGGCTCCGCCGACCGGGTCACCGTGGCCGGCCAGTCGGCGGGTGCCACCTCGATCGCCTGCCTCATGGCCATGGACCGCGCCCGGGGACTCTTCCGGCGCGCGATGCTGCACTCCGCCGTCAACTCCTGCGCCACGGCCGCATCGGCAGCCCGCACCACCCGGGAGATCGCGGAGGCGGCCGGAATCCCCGCCACCCGGGAGGCACTGCTCGCGGCATCCCCGCAGGCGCTGCTCGCCGCGTCCGACGCCGTGGTCGAGGCGTGCCGGCGGAACCCCGCGACCGGCCGACGCCACCACGACCCGGCCGTCTACGGACCGGTCGTCGACGGCACGCTGCTGCGCGCCGACCCGCTGACCGCCGCGTCCGAAGGCCTCACGGCGGACGGCGTCGACCTCCTCGTGTGCCGCACCACGGAGGAGTACACCCTCTTTGAGGCGGTCGGCAGCAGCGCCGACATCGGTACGGAGGCCCGACTCGCCACCTTCGCGCGGGACTTCGGGCTTCCCGCCGCCCTGGTCCGGGGGTACCGGGACCGTGCTGCGGGCGGATCCCTGCGCGATACCTACCTGGCCATCCAGGGCGACCTGCTCTTCGCCGAGTACGGCGACCGGCTCGCCGAGGCCCACGCGCGGGCGGGCGGCACGGCCTTCCTCGCGCACTTCGACCGCAGGTCCGGCGGGTGCCCGGACCGGCCGGTGCGGGCGTGGCACTGCGCCGACGTTCCGTTCGTCTTCGGCACGCTGGACGACGAGAACGTCCACTTCCTCGTCGGCGGGCCGCCGGGCGACGCCGACCGTGAGCTCTCCGCGCGCATGATGCGGTCGTGGGCGGACTTCGCCGGGTGCGGCGACCCGGGGTGGGCCAGGCTCGGGGCGGAACCCGGTACGGAACCAGGGGCGGAATCCCGGGCGGATCCCGCTGCGGGCGTCCACCCGCGCGTGCATCACTGGCGTACGGGTGGGGAGCCCGGCGGGCCGGGCCCATCGCCCGAACGGGCGGCGTACGAAAGGGAGTTGCGCGCGCTCTGGCGCGAGGCGGGACTGCCGCTCCTGACCCCGTGACCGGCCCGCCGCCCGGCATGCCCCGGTGCTGCGGATCTGAGGACCTGTGGACTCCGTGGACCTGTGAAGACGGAGGCCGGGACAAATGCCCGACGGGATGTCGGCGCGGGGTGCGAGACTGCCCGGATGAATCGATCACAGCCCAAAGACGATCTGCAGTCCTACCTCCAGGAAGCGCGCGACGCGATCCTGCTGAAGCTGGAGGGCATCTCGGAGTACGACGTCCGTCGCCCCCTGACCTCGACCGGCACCAACCTGCTGGGGCTGGTCAAGCACCTCACGGGGGTCGAACTGGGTTATTTCGGCCAGGCGTTCGAAAGGCCCTTCGAGGAACCCTTCCCCTGGCTCGACGGCGACGCCGAGGACAACGCCGACATGTGGGCGACCGAGGACGAGAGCCGCGAGGAGGTCGTCGCCCGCTACCGTCGTGTGTGGCAGCACTCGGACGCCACCATCGCCGCGTTGCCCCTCGACGCACTCGGCACCGTGCCGTGGTGGTCCGAGGCGAATCGCGAGGTGACGCTGCACAAGATCCTCGTGCACGTGACCGCCGAGACCCACCGGCACGCCGGCCACGCCGACATCGTCCGGGAGTCCGTCGACGGAGGCGTCGGATACAGGTCCCAGGGAGACAACCTCCCCGCAGGCGACGCCACCTGGTGGAAGGAGTACGTGGACCGGCTGGAGCGGACCGCGAGGGCCTTCCGCACCGATCGGGGCTGAGGCTCCTGAGGAAATGACCCCGTGCGAGCTGGATGGTCGTGCGCGTGCATCATGACGGCAGTCGATGGGAGCGTAGGGAGCGGGGATGGCCGAGGGCGGCGCTGTGGATCTCATGTGCCTGACCGATGGAGAGAGCAGCCTCCTGGTTCGGGTGCTGGGCCGGCACATGCCCGGGGTGTTGCCATGGCACGACTTCCTCGACGCTGAGATCGTCGTCACGAGCGATTTCGCCCAGGGACGCTTGGATGTGTGCCTGGCCCGGGACGATCTGGTCAGTTGGTCACAGGTCCTGGACGTGCTCGCCGCCGGAGGGGAAGCCGCGTGGATGGATGACGGACGAAACCCCGAGATCCGATTCGAACCGCCCGGCCAGAACGGGATCTCCGTCGTCGTGGTGGAGGACTTTGCCCGTACAGGGACGTCGGTACGGATTCCGGTGCGTCTGACCCATGGATGGGCCGATGACCACCACCAACGGCTGCGGCGGGTCAGGGAGGCCTGGCCGCAGGAAGTCGCGGAGACCTCGCCCGGTGCCTATGAGTGGCAGCGCTGAACCGGCGTCAACCGGCGCCGGCAGGTCAGCGCGCAGACCAGGGCGAGAAAGGCTTCATGGATGTTGCCGCGGATCTCCCAGCGAATCCGCACGCGGCGGAACCGAAGCAGGTGGGCAAAGGGCCCGCTCCACCACCCAGCGTTGGATACCGAGTCCGGAGCCGTGCGCGGTGGCGTCGGTGCTGGGAATGCTGGAGGAGCGGGAGCCGGCTGCCCGGGTGCGGGTGGAGGGCCCGCGGGAAGAAGCCGCGCGGCCGGCTGGGGTGTTGGAGGCCCCGGAGATCGAGTTGGACCGGCGGGTGATCGGATGCGTCTGATCGTCCGCAAGGAACGTCCGCACCCCGAAGCCGAGCTATTGCCGAATCCTGGGGACTGACCAGACAGCCCAATGGCCGGTCGATCAAGCAAGCGGCTTGCGGTACCGGACGTACTCGTTCTGCCGCCGGAACCCCACGCTCTCGTAAAGGTCGTAGGACTGGTGCGGATTCGCCGTGCCCGTGAACAGCCTGGCGGTCGTCGCGCCGTGCTCACGAAGGCTCCGCAGCCCTTCCAGCAGCAGGACCCGGCCGATTCCGAGGCGTCGCTGGTCCGTCCGGATACTCAGCTCTTCGACCTCGCCCACGGTGTGGTCGTGACGGCGGATGGAGCAGAGGGCGACGCCGACCATGTCCTGCCCCCTCCAGGCAGCCCGCCAGCATGCCGGGTCGGCGGTGTCGACGAAGTCCTGGAAAGGCCATTTCTGAGTGAAACCGCTGTCCGCATAGGAATCGACGACCGTCCTCCAGGCCGCACGGTAGTGGCTTGCCCCGATCGGCCCCGTCCGTACCCCGGCCGGCAGCTCGCTGCCCCGCTCGGGCAACTGCTGCAGATCGCCCAGCTCCATCTCGACCAGGCTGAAGACGCGCCGGTAGCCGAGGGCGAGCAGCAGCGCCGTGGCGTCCTGCTCGGAGGCCGCGGCGTTCGCGCCGATCACTGCCGTCCGCGCCGTTCCATGCTGTTCGACGAGTTGGCGGATCCGCTCTTCGGCCCAGCTCAGCATGGCTGAGCCGATGCCCTGGCCGCGATGGTCGGGCAAGAGGTAGCCGCGGTGCAGGTAGAGCCACGTATCGTCCCGCTCCTGCCACCACCGGATCGTCGAGTAGCCGACGACGTTCCCGTCGAGGACCACCAGGATCTGGTTCTTGGACGGCTCCTCCAGCTTGGCAGAAGCTTCGGCCATTTCGGCCGCTGTCGGGAGCCCTTCCACAATCGAATGGACATCGACCCGGTCCCGTTCAGCACAACCCAGCCGCACCGCGGCCATGACGCCGTGGTCTTCGTCGCCGCGATACGGCCGGAACCCGAAGCCGACCGGAAGGTGGTCCTTTCCTGCCGTGCCATTCAACATGACCGGATGATCTCGAACTTCGAGGCAGGTCCGCCACCCTGTTCACGCCGCGGTCGTCTGCGGCCGTTCAACGAGCCGGCCGCGTTCGAAGCGGGCCCCGGCGCGGACGAGGGCGACCAGGTGGGGTGCGTTCACGGCTCGCCGGACTGCGACGGCCGCGTGTTCCTTGTCCTCGGCGTCGCAGATGTCCTGGATGGCCCTCTTCGCCGCGGGCTGAGCTGACTTCGGGAGGCTGCCGAGGCAGTTGGCCGGTTTGTGAATCCAGCACCTTCGGTGGCGGGTTTCGGGGAAGACCTCGTTCAACGCGTTCCAGAAGCCCAGGGCTCCGTCGCCGTCGACACCGCCCCTTCTCGCGGTGTTCGCACTTACCCGGAGTTCCTAAGTCCCTTGTTCTGTTGAGTAGTTGGCCTCCCAGCGAATCCCGTACTTGGCATGGACCTGACCATTTCGTTGCGTTAGGGTCGTTGGGTGCCGCGTTGAGAGCGCTCTCAATCGGTTACCCCGCGAGCGCTCGCGGACGCCTCCTGTTCCACCCCCACACACCGGAACACCAGAAGGGGCACTGCCTTGAAACACCTGACAATCCTGCGCGCCGGCCTGTCCGCGCTCCTCGTCGTCGGCGCCTGGGCGACGATCGGCCCGGCCCCGGCGTCGGCGGCCGACACCGCTCCCCCCACCAGCGCCGCCGCCTCGCAGCCGGCCTCGGCCGGACTGCTCGCCGCCATGAGCGAGGACCTCGGGCTGACGCCCGCGCAGGCCAGGGCCAGGCTCGCCGCGGAGAAGACGGCGACCGCCCAGGAACCGGTCGCCCGCCGCGCCGCCGGAGCCTCGTACGGCGGGTCCTGGTTCGACGCCGGGACCGGCAGACTGACCGTCGGAGTCACCGACGCCGAGGCCGCCGCGGCCGTACGGGCGACCGGCGCCGACGCCAAGCTCGTCCCGCACACCCAACGCGCTCTCGACCGGGCCAAGTCGGCCATCGACGCGCTCACCGCACCCCGCGGCGTGGCGAGCTGGCACGTCGACGCGGAAGCCGGATCCGTCGTCGTGGAGGTCGCCGCCGCTTCGGCGAATGACCGGGAGGTCCGCTCCTTCCTGACGAAGGCCCGTACCGCGGGTCCTGTGACGGTACGTCAGGCGCCCTCTGTGCCGCAGACGTTGTCCGCCGGGACGGTGGGCGGCGACCCCTACTACACCGGCAACGTCCGCTGCTCCATCGGCTTCTCGGTGAACGGCGGGTTCGTCACCGCCGGGCACTGCTCGGGGGCCGGCGCGGCGGTTCGGGGCTGGGACGGATCGGCCATCGGCAACTTCCAGGGATCGACCTTCCCCGGTGACGACTACGCCTGGGTGAACGTCGCCAACGGCTGGTGGACGGTGCCGGTGGTCCTCGGCTGGGGCACCGTCTCCGACCAGCTGGTACGCGGCTCCGCCGAAGCCCCGGTCGGTGCCTCCATCTGCCGGTCCGGCTCCACCACCCACTGGCACTGCGGCACCGTGCTGGCCAAGAACGAGACGGTCAACTACAGCCAGGGCGCGGTGTACCAGATGACGAAGACCAACGTCTGCGCCGAAGGGGGCGACTCCGGCGGCTCGTTCATCAGCGGCGACCAGGCCCAGGGCGTCACCTCCGGCGGCTGGGGCGACTGCACCAGCGGCGGCGAGACCTGGTACCAGCCGATCAACGAGATCCTCAGCCACTACGGCCTGACCCTCACCACTGCCTGACCCTCACCACCGCGGGACGCGCGTCACGGCCTGACGC
>NZ_JBHWYX010000054.1:0-52335 GCF_042728795.1 Streptomyces sp. NPDC060184 | reverse complement strand
CGTTTCACGTGAAACGCCCGCCCGGCGCCGCCTCAGCGTCGCCCGGAGGCCGCGCGCTGCCTGCGCAGCAGCTCGGCGAGTCCGCGCCGGGTCGCGGCGATCACCACGCGGTCCTCGGCCTTGAGGACGTACCCGGGCGGCAGGTCCCAGATCAGCCCCGAGGTGCGCTGCCTGCCCCCGGCGTCGTGGGAGGGGGCGGCGGCCTGATCGGGGACGCGGTCGTCGGGCGGGGTGGTGTCCAGGGCCAGCACCCGCCAGGCCCCGGCCCGGAACGCCTGCGCGACGGTGTGGCCCTCCAGTTGGGGGTGTCCGCCCACCACCAGGGCGGCGAAGAGCATCACCTTCCGCTCGACGGGGACGGCGCCGAGGATCTGCCGGCCCATCATCGCCACGGCGAAGGAGGGGGCGGCCAGATGGGTCACCGACCGGGAGCGGGTGGTGGCGCCCGGGTGGGCGGTGCGCAGGGTGCGGTAGACGACGGTCGCGAAGTCGTCGTCGTAGAGCCGGAGAGCCACCCGCAGGTCGGGCTTGATCGACCGGGCGTAGAGCGTGGCTTCGAGGTTGGTGGTGTCGATGCTGGTCAGGGCGAGCAGTGCGCGGGCCCGGCCGACCTTCGCCGCCTCCAGTACGCCTTCCTGGGTGACGTCGCCGATGACGGTCGGCACGTGCAGGGAGCGGGCCAGCGGGATGCCCCGGGCGTTCGGGTCCTCCTCGACGACGACCACGGGGATGCCGAGCTCGCGGAGGCGTACGAGGACCCGCGTACCGATCTTGCCCAGGCCGAGCAGCACCACGTGGCCGGAGAGGCCGCGCGGCGGGCGGCGCAGCGAGGAGGCGGTCCGCAGGGTGCCGAAGGCCTCCAGGACCGCCGCGATCAGCAGCGGCAGCAGCAGGAGTCCGGCCACCCCCGAGAGCAGCTGGATGATTTTGCGGGCGGAGGGTGCGGTGTCCTCCGCCGGGTCCCCCATGGCGAAGAGGTCGAGCAGGGTCAGGTAGACCGAGTGCGGGGCGCTGTCGCCGGTCGTCCGGACCGACGCCACCGCCAGGGCGACCACGGCCGCCGCGACGCCCAGGGCCGACCAGCGCAGCCGACGCGAGAACACCTGGCTCAGCGGGGCGCCCCTGCCGCCCATCCGGGCGGCGGGCCGGTCCGGGACCGAGCGGCTGACGGTCTCCAGGACGATGGTGCCGCGCCCGGTCGCCGCCGCCACGGAGCGTTCGTCGGGCAGCAGCCGCGGCCCTTCGTCGCCGCTGCTGTCGGAACCCTCCGCCCCGGCCGGGTCGACGGTGGTGGAGGAGAGCAGCGCGAGGGTGCAGAGCCCGGGGTCGGCCCGCTCGCCGGGGCCGGGCGGGGTGCGTTCGGCCGCGCGCAGCAGCAGCCCCTCCGCCTCGACGACCTTGCTGCTGCCGGTCAGCGCGGTGGCGGCCAGGGCCGGGGCGACGGTGTCGGCGTCGGAGAGGACCGTGGTGCTGGCGTCCAGCGCGGCCGGGTCGAGTCCGGGCACGGCGAAGGCCGCCGCCTGGTCGAGGAGGGTCTCCAGGTGGAGGCCGAGCTTGCGGTTGTAGAGGCGGATCACCAGGCGCAGCCGGGGGTTGAGGCGGCGGGCGGTGAGCGCGGCCCGGATGTTGCGCTCGTCGTCCTCGTAGACGAGGGCGAGGGCGGCGGCCCGGTCGGCACCGGCCTCCTCCAGGACGTCGTCGGAGGGTTCCGCCGACTCCAGGATGACGACGGGCTCCACCCCGGCGTTGGTGTCGCTGTCGCCGGACCCGACGCCGTCCAGGGGTGCGGGCCCGGTGCGGCTCATCGCCGCGGACATCCGGCCGAACAGGGCGGAGGCGCGGGCCCGCTGGTTCAGCGGGAGGTCCGGCTGCGCGGCGTCCGGGCCGGGCGGGAGGATCAGGGTGACGCGTTCCCCGTAGACGTACCGCAGTTCCACGGCGAGCCGCCGGGCGAGCGCGTCGTCCCCGCAGACGACCATGTGGCCGGAGACCGGGGGGCGTTGGGGACGCTGCGGCTGCTGGGGGAGAGAGGACACGAAACCCAGCATGCCTTGCTCCTGTCGGGTCAGGTGATCCGTGAGCCGAACTCGGGACCGCGGCGGCGGAAGAAGTGGTGTGGCCGGAGCGGGGGAACCCGGTACGAGCCCCGTCGCCGGGACCCGCCGCCGGGTCGTCCCCCCGATTCCCCCGTTCCCCCCCCGTAACTCCCCCGTCAACGCACCGTCAGTGCCCGTCAAGGACACGGTCGTTCCCCCGTGCGGTGCTGTGGGGATCGTGTCATCCGGAAGAGGCCTCGCGCACTGCCGGATCCCGGCAGTCCTGGAACCAGGGGGTTGCCGGGCCGTGCACGGACGGTTGTGGGTTACATATACGTACGGGAAGAACGGGGAGGGGAAGGGTGATGGCGGAATCGCGCATACCCGTCGAGGCACTGGGGAACTACGTCCACGTCCTGGAGGCAGTGGCCACTACGGGACGGCGGTTGACGCACAGAGAGCTGGAGGAGCGCCGTGAGCTGGGTCGGGAGGCCGCGGAGTCCGGGCTCCAGCTGCGCGGACTGATCGCCCTCCATCTCGCGCAGACCCGCGCGCACTGGCCGCGTACGGCGGCCCGGGGCGGCGCCGGTTCGACGGACGCCGTGCTCCACGCGGTGGAGCAGGCCGTGGACGCCTACGTCGAAGGCTTCGAGGGGGCACAGCGGATGACGGTGCGCCGCGAGGAGGCGGCCCGCCGCGAGTTCATCGACGACCTGCTCTACGGGCGCAGCGACCTCGGCCGCCTCGCCGAGCGCTCCACCCGCTTCGGGCTGCATCTGTCGCGGGCACACGCGGTCGCGGTGGCGGTGGGCCCGAAGGCGTACACGGAGACGGACGCGGCGCCGCGCAGCGTGGAGGCGGCGATGCTGGCCCGGTTCGGGGGGCGGGAGATCCTGCTGACGACGAAGGACGGCCGCCTGATCTGCATCGCGCCGGGCAGCCGGCCGGACGTGCTGCTCCACTTCGCCCAGCAGGCCCATGCGGCGACCGGCGGCGGGCAGGCCGCCATCGGCCGCCCCCACCACGGTCCGGGCGGGGTCGTCCAGTCGTACGACGAGGCGCTCGAAGCCCACGAGCTCGCCGAGCGGCTGGGGCTCGACGGACCGGTGCTGCACGCGGCCGATCTGCTGGTCTATCCCGTGCTGACCCGGGACCGGCAGGCCATGGTGGACCTGGTGCGCAGCCGGCTGGGCCCGCTCCAGAAGGCCCGGGGCGGCGCCGAACCGCTGCTGCGGACCCTCACCGCGTACTTCGACTCGGGGTGCGTGGCGGCGGAGACGGCCCGGCGGCTGTCGCTGAGCGTGCGGGCGCTGACGTACCGGCTGGAGCGCATCCACCAACTGACCGGCTCCGACCTCGCCGACCCGGCGCACCGCTACACCCTGCAGACGGCGGTCATCGGCGCCCGGCTGCTGGACTGGCCCGCGAAGGAGATCTGACCCCGCGTACGCGGAGGGCCGGACACGGTCGTCGTGCCCGGCCCTCCGTGAACGCGGGTCGCCCTGGGACCTCACGTCGCCGGGCCCTTACGTCGTCGGGCCCCCGCTTCTTCAGGGGCTCACGCCATCAGGCCCCCACGTCCCTGCGCCGGAGGTCTTCGAGGGATTCGCGGCGTACGAGCAGCCGTGCGGTGCCGTCCGTCACGGCGACCACCGGCGGCCGGCCCACGAGGTTGTAGCCGGAGGCCATCGACAGGTGGTACGCCCCCGCAGCCGGGACGGCCAGCAGATCGCCCGGGTGCACGTCCTCGGGGAGTTCCACCGCGTCGGCCAGGACGTCCCCGGCCTCGCAGTGCCGGCCCACCACGGTCACCGTCCGCCCGGGCGCGTCGGAGGCCCGGCCGACCATGCGGGGCGCGTACCGCACGCCGTACAGCGCCGGGCGCGGGTTGTCGCTCATGCCGCCGTCGACGGCCACGAAGGTGCGGGTGCCGGTCCGCTTGACGGAGAGCACCCGGTACACGGCCACGCCCGCCGGGCCGATGACCGCCCGCCCGGGTTCGACGGTCAGCCGGGGTACCGGCAGCATGGCCCGCGCGCATCCGGCGGCGAGTTCGGCACGGACGCGCGCGGCGAGGGTGGGAATGTCGAGCGCCGGTTCACCCGCCCGGTACGCGATGCCGTGCCCGCCGCCCATGTCCAGCTCGGGCAGTACGACTCCGTGCTTGTCGCGGGTCCGGGCGAGGAGCCCCACCATCCGGCGGAGCGCGGAGACGTACGGCGTGATCGAGGTGATCTGCGAGCCGATGTGGCAGTGCAGGCCCACGAGTTCGAGTCCCGGCTGGCCGAGGACCCGGTCGATGGCGTGCTGCGCCGAGCCGTCCATGAGGGAGAGACCGAACTTCTGGTCCTCGGTGCCGGTACGGACCGCCGCGTGCCCGCCGGCCGAGATCCCGGGCACCACGCGGATCATGACGGGCCGGCGGGTGCCGTGCGGCACCAGGGCGGCGAGGCGGGCGATCTCGGAGGTCGAGTCGAGCACGATCCGGCCGACGCCGAGCCGCACGGCGGTGCTCAGGTCCTCCGGGCTCTTGGCGTTGCCGTGCAGCACGATCCGGTCGGCGGGGAAACCCGCGCTGATCGCGAGGAGGAGTTCACCGGCCGAGCAGACGTCGAGCCCGAGCCCCTCCTCCCGTACCCACCGGACGACGGCCCGGCTCAGGAAGGCCTTCGCCGCGTAGACCACCTCCGCCTCCTCGGGCGGGAACGCGGCGCGGTAGGTCCGGCAGCGGTCGCGGACCTCGCCCTCGTCGAGCAGGTACAGCGGGGTGCCGAACCGTTCGGCGGCCTCGGTCAGGGAGACCCCGCCCACCGTCATGTCCCCGTGCGGACCGGGGCGCGTGGACGCGGGCCACACGTCCCGCGGGTACGTCTGCCGGGCCGGGGAGGCGCACGGCGTGAGGGCGGCGGCGGAGGTGGGGGTGGGGGCGGAGCCGGGGGCCTCCCCGGCCGGGTCGGGGGACCCGGCCGGAGAGGGGGCGCCGACGGGGCTTGGGGACCCGGCCGGTGCGGGGGTGGGGACGGGGGCGAGGGGGGTGGTGGTCATGGTGCGCTCCCTTCAGCGTCCGTGGCGGACGAGCGCGGGGGCGTCGGGGACGGCCGGCGCGGGAGGAGCCGGGTCCGTCGCGGGGGCGACGGGTGCGGCGGGGGCCGCCTGCGGGGCAGGAGCGGCGGAAGCGACGGGTGCGGTGGTGGCCGCGTGCGCGGCGGTGTGGGGCACCGAGGGGTGCGGGTCGGCGGCGCGCGGCGCGGAGAGCAGCGGGTCGACGGTGAGGGTCCGCACGCCGAGCGGGGCGGCGAGGTCGCGAAGGGCCGGTTCGCAGAGGCGCACCCACTGCTGTCCGGCGCCCAGGGTGGCGACGAGCCGGCTCTTCGAGGTGAAGGCGACGGCGGTGCGCGCGCCGAGCGGCGTACGGAAGAACCGTGCCCGGACGCTCGACGGGCAGCGGGCGGAACCCGGGCGGACCGGTACGAACAAGGGCCCGGCCGGGACGGATGCGAGCGGGGGTCCGGCCGGGACGGGTTCGAGGGGGTCGGGATCCGGCAGCGCGCTTTCCATGGTGCCTCCAGACGTCGGCACGGGTCGCGGACGCGACCCGGCGGTTCGTCTTCGACGCTAAGTCCGCAGGCAGGGGGCGGCGCGGTCGGAGCCGGGGCCCTTACGGGTACTTGACGCCGGACCCGGGTCACGTTGACGCGCCCCTGACGCGGCGTCCGGTGGGCGCGGCGGCGGGCCACCCTTTTCGGGACACGGTCCGCCCCGGAAACACGGTCCGTCCCGGCCGGGAACGCGTCATGCCCCGGCCGGGAACGCAAAACGCCCCGGCCGTCGTGGGCCGGGGCGTTCCGGAGTGCGGTGCGGAGGCCGAACTCAGAGGCCGAGCTCAGAGGTGGAGCTCAGAGGCCGAGCTCAGAGGTGGAGCTCAGAGGTCGAACTCGTGCGGCGGCAGGTCGAGGGTGAAGCACGCCTCCCGGACCACGGCCTGCTCCGACTTGTCGAAGTCGCCGTCGGCGCCCCCGATGACGATGCCGATCTGGATGACCGCGCGCGCCTCGGCGGGCTTCTTCTTCGCCTTGGCGATCTCCTGGAGCACGGTGACCTTGCCGAAGGCGAAGTCCGCGGTGAGCTTGTCCACGTACGCGTTGAAGCGGCGCTGGAGGTCTTCCGCGGGGAAGTTCTGGAGCACGTCGTTGCTCATGATGAGCTGGGCGACGCGCTGCCGCTCCGACGGGTCGATGGAGCCGTCGGCCGCCGAGACCAGGGCGCACATCGCCATGCTCGCGTCCCGGAACGCCCCGCTCTTCAGGTCGTTCTTCTTCGCCTCCAGCTGCGTCTGCATCGTCGAGGCGGATTCCTTGATCCGATCCCAAAGGGCCATGACGTCTCCATACGTTGCTCTGCGGTGCGTTGGCTGAACCGAGTGGAACTCTACAGACGTGTAGAACGCGATGCTCGACCCGGCGGGCTTTGCCGCGGAATGGCGGCTCAGTAGGATGCGGCGATCGCCGATCAGTGCCCGGGGCCGCCCCGCCGTGACTGTGAGACCTTGCGCGAAGGGCGGACACCCATGGGAAACGCGGGACGGCACGAAGACGTTCCACCGGGGGCCCATGTGTCCCCGGGCGCCGACGCGTCCCTGGGTGCCGACGGGCGTCCGCGCAAGCGCGGGCAGGGCGAGCTGGAGGCGCAGGTGCTCGCCGCGGTGCGCGCGGGCGGAGGGCCGGTGACCGCGGGCTGGGTGCGCGAACGCCTCGACGGCGGGCTCGCCCTGACGACCGTCATCACGGTCCTCTCCCGCCTGCACGCGAAGAACGCGGTCACCCGCACCCGTGCGGGCCGTTCCTATACGTGGACGAACGCCTCCGACGAGGCCGGGCTCGCCGCCCTGCGGATGCGCCGGGTGCTGGACGGCGAACGGGACCGCGAGGCCGTCCTCGCCCGCTTCGTCTCCGCACTCAGCCCCGGCGACGAGGAACGCCTGAGGGCCCTGCTGTCCCGGACCGGCCCGGTGGGCTCGCCGGACCCGGACGCGAGCGACCCCGCCGAGCCCCCGCGGCCCGATGCCCCCGGCCACGCGCCGGGGAACCGATGACGACGACAGGGGCGTTGGGGGAGCGATGGGCGTCTTCGTCTACCTGCCACTCGTACTGCCGCTGACCGCGCTGCCCGTCGCGCGGCTGGCCGCGCACCATCTGCACCCGCGCGCGGCGACCCGGCTGCTGGCCGTCGCCGGTACGACGCTCGCGCTGTGCAGCACCCTCTGCCTCGCCCTGCTGATGGTGATCGGTACGGCCCAGCTCCCCGGCAATCCGCTGCCGGACGGCTGGTCGGACCCCGAGGTCAGGGCCGCGCTGCCGTACGAGGACCGGACGGGCCCGGTGGCCATCGGGGTGCTGGGCGCGGTGGTGGCCGGCTGCGCGGCGACGCTCGTACGCCATGTACGTACCCGGGTCGCCGCGGCCCGCGCGCTGGGCGCGGCGGGAGCGGGCCGGGGTCCCGGTCCTGGTCCCGGTTCCGGTTCCGAGGTGAGTGTGGTGGAGTCGCCCGCTCCGTACGCGTACGCGCTCCCCGGCGGACCGGTGAGCGGGCGGATGAGCGGGCGGACGGGCTGGCGGAGGGGCGGTACGGCGGCAGGCACCGGCCGGGTCGTCGTCTCCAGCGCCCTGCTCGACTGCCTCGAACCGGACGAGCAGCAGGCCCTGTTCGCCCATGAGCGGGCGCATCTGGCGGGGCGTCACCACCGCTATCTGCTGCTGACGCAACTGGCCGCGCGCGCCAACCCGTTCCTGGTGCCGCTCCGTACAGCGGTGGCGTACACCACCGAGCGCTGGGCCGACGAGGAGGCGGCACGGGCGGTCGGCAGCCGCCATGCGGTGGCGCGGGCGGTCGGCAAGGCGGCGCTGGTTTCGGCCCGTTCGCCGTTCGAGGGGCTGGCCGGGTTCGCGGCGGCAGGGCCCGTACCGCTCCGGGTGGCTGCCCTCCTTGACCCCGCCCCCGCCGCCCGTTTCTGGCCACCGGCGTCGGCACACCTGCTCCTCGCGGGGCTGACGGCGACCGCGGGGACGGCGGCCTCCGCGCTGTCGTCGGTGAACGCCACGGTCGCGCTGGTCCGCGTCCTGCACGAGGCGACCCCGCTGTAGGCCAAGGGCGGTGGAACTTCACCGCGGCGCAGGACGCCCCGTCCGCCACCGCCCCCGCCGACACCACCGGAGGCAGCACCACCGGCGGCAGCACCGGCTCGGGCGGGGACGCCTCGGACGGCTCGGGCGACCGGGAGACGGCCATCGAGGGCATCGACCAGGGCAAGGGTGTCAACGGCACCTGGAACGGCACGGTGCGCTTCCTCGCTCCCGGCACGTACACGGTGACCGGCTCGGACGGCATCGACCAGCAGTTCTTCGTCTCCGAGGAAACGGACATCGAGGGCACCGGCGACATCTGCGGTACGGAGACCGGCCAGGCCGCGATGCCGTGCAGCGAGGAGATGCTGGAGGCCGCGACCAAGGGGGACGGCGTCGACGCCGAGGTCGTCGTCGCGAACGGTATCGCCAAGAGCATCGTCGACAACCACGACTGACGCCGATCGTCGCGCTCGGCACCTCCCCGCACGCGGAGCTCCCCGTCCACGGCCAACGGCTGTTCCCGGACGGGGAGTTCCGCGTTTCACCAGGGGGGAGGGCGTCAGTCGCGGCCCTCGCCGACGTGCTCCGGCGTGAGGTCGTCGTGGGTGGGCCGGGCGGGGCCGGCCGTGCTCCCACGGACGCTCGTCCGGGCCGCGGTGCCGGTACCCCGCAGCGCCTTGATCCGGGTGACGGCCGGTTCGGTCCAGCGGGCGGTGAGCGGGCCGAGGATGACCAGGATCAGTACGTACGCGGTGGCGATGGGCCCGATGCGGGGCTCGGTCGCCACCGCGAGGCCGGCGATGACGATGGAGAACTCGCCGCGCGCCACGAGCGTGCCGCCCGCCCGCCACCTGCCGCGCGACTTGATTCCGGCGCGACGGGCCGCGTACCAGCCCGTGAGGATCTTCGTCAGCACGGTGACGACGGCGAGCAGTGCGGCCGGGAGCAGGACCGGCGGGATGTCGGCCGGGTTGGTCGAGAGGCCGAAGAAGACGAAGAACACCGCCGCGAAGAGGTCCCGGAGCGGTGTCAGCAGCTTGCGCGCGCCTTCGGCGACCTCGCCCGAGAGCGCGATGCCGACGAGGAAGGCGCCGACGGCGGCCGAGACCTGGAGTTCCTGTGCCAGCCCCGCGACGAGCACCGTCAGGCCGAGGACGACGAGGAGCAGCATCTCCGGGTTGTCGGAGGAGACGGCCCGGCTGATGATCCGGCCGTGGCGCAGCGCCAGGTAGAGGACGAACCCGACCGTTCCGAGCGCGATCAGCAGCGCGATGCTGCCCCCGGCGAGCCCGACTCCGGCGACCATGGCGGTGAGCAGCGGCAGGTACACCGCCATCGCCAGGTCCTCGATGACGAGGACGCCGAGGATGACCGGGGTCTCCCGGTTGCCGAGGCGTCCCAGGTCCGTCATCACCTTGGCGATCACCCCGGACGAGGAGATCCAGGTGACCCCGGCCAGTGCGACGGCCCCGGCGGGGCCCCAGCCGAGTATCAGCGCGGCGACGGCGCCGGGGGTCGCGTTGAGGACGAAGTCGACGAGCCCGGACGGGTACTGGGTCTTGAGGCTCGTGACCAGCTCGGAGGCGCTGTATTCGAGCCCGAGGAGGAGCAGCAGCAGGATCACGCCTATCTCGGCGCCGACTGCCGTGAACTCCTCACTGGCACCGAGCGGAAGCAGCCCGCCCTCGCCGAACGCCAGACCCGCCAGGAGGTAGAGGGGGATCGGCGAGAGACCTATCCGGCCGGCGAACCGCCCGATGATTCCCAGCCCCAGAATGACGGAGCCGAGCTCCACCAGCAGTGCGGTCATGTCGTGCACGATCAGCCCTCCGCAATGATCTCGGAGAGCGCGTCGACGCCCTCACGGGTACCGACGACGACGAGCGTGTCACCGATGGCCAGCCGGAAGTCGGGGCCCGGGGACGGATGCGCGCTGTGCGTGCGCAGCACCGCCACGATCGACGCCCCGGTCCGGGTCCGCGCCCGGGTGTCCCCCAGGACCCGACCGCCGTAGGGCGAGCGGGAGCCGAGTGGGATGTGCTCGGTGACCAGGTCGATGCCCTCGGTCCGTACGGCGTCGATCGGCGCGGAATCGATGAGATGGGCGAGCGCGGTCGCCTCGTGGGTCGTCAGGGGCACGGTCAGCCGGCACGAATCAGGGTCGTCCTGCTCGTAGAACCCGATGAACCGCCGCCCGTCGTGGTGGACGACGACGGAGATGTGCTGGCCCGACTCGGTGATGAAGTCGTACTGAGCGCCGACTCCGGGCAGCGTGGTGCGGCGGGTTCCCATGGCTTCCTCCCGAGTGGGGCGCCGGTGCGTGCGGCGCCCCTCGTCAGCTCTTGGTGATCTCTTTACCTTTCGATACCTTAACGCGATCCATACGCGTCGTGGGGGGTCGGGGGAGGAGACGAGGTGGTATGGGGTGGCTGCCCCGGGCGTGGCGTGGGGGTTCTCCGGCCGGCCGGTGGGCGCCGGTCGCCGCTCTGCCGGACAGCCGCGCATCCGTTGTCACCGGCGGCCGGAGTGGCGGCACACTGCGGGCATGGACGACATGAGCGGCACCACCGACGGCCGGACCGACGGCACCGACGAGGCGCGGGCCGTGCCCCTCCGGTCGGCCGAACTGCTCGGACACCCGACCGGCGCACGCCTGTTGATCGTCAACTGCGACGACTTCGGGATGTACCCCGCGATCAACGAGGCGGTGGTGGAGGCGATCGAGCAGGGCATCGCGGGCTCGTGCAGCCTCATGGTCCCCTGCCCGGCCGCTCAGGACGCGATGCGGCGGCTGCGCCGGCGGCCGGAGATCCCGTTCGGCGTGCACCTCACGATGGTCTGCGAGATGCCCGCGAACCCCTGGGGCCCGGTGGCGGAGAGGGCGAAGGTGCCGTCGCTGCTGGACCGTACGGGCCGGCTCTTCGCCCCCACGCCCGCAGGCCGCGCCGCGCTTCTCGGGCAGGCCCGGACCGAGGACGTGGAGCGGGAGTTCCGGGCCCAGATCGACGCCGTGGCGGACGCCGGACTCGCCCCGGCCCACCTGGACTTCCACTGCCTCGCCGACGGCGGACGCGACGACATCTTCGACCTCGCCGTGTCCCTCGCGGCCGAGTACGGTCTCGCGGTGCGCGCCTGGCTGGAACCCGCGCGTGAGGCGATGCGGCGGCGCGGACTCCCCGTGAGCGAGAACGACTTCCTGGACAGCTACGCGATCCCGCTCGACGGCAAGCCCGCCCGGTACGCCCAGCTCCTGCGCGAGCTGCCGCCCGGTCTCAACGAATGGGCGGTGCACCCGAGTTCAGGCAGCCAGGAGTCCCGGGCCCTCGACGACGGCTGGCGCGTACGGCGGACGGACTACGAGTTCCTGGTCTCTTTGGAGGCGCGGGAGGTCTTGGCCGAGGAGGGGATCCGGCTGGTCGACTACGAGGAGGTGCGGCGGGTCTGGCGCGCGGGCGCCGCCTCCTGAGGGCTGCCGGCTTGGCCGGCCGCAACCCGGTCGGAAGCCCGTCACCCGCCCCCCGCCGTCCCCGCGGGTGCCCCGGCGCCCGCTCCCGTCCGTACCCCCGCCCCCGTCCCCGTCGTCACGTGGTTCTCCGCGCGGGTCCGCAGCTCCTCGACGCCCGGGACCTTGCGGTACTTGTCCAGGCGGGTGCGCATGTCCTCGGTGGCTTCGGTGACCTTGACGGAACGGATGCCGTCGGCGCAGTCGAGGAAGTCGGTCCAGGTGGCGAGGGCGGCGTCGAGGTGGCCTCGGCGGAGGTGGATCTGGCCGAGGTCGGCGAGGACGATGGCGCGGCTGCGGCGGCGGTCGATGCCGTGGATCTCCAGGGACTCGTGGAGGTGGCCGGTGGCGCTGTCCAGGTCGCCGAGGCGGGCGAGGATCATGCCGGAGTGGTGCGCCCAGCGGCCGATGCTGAAGTGGGAGGCCCAGGATTCGCCGGGGGCGGCGTCGGGGGTCTTCTCGATGGCGGTCTGGGCGGCGGTGAGGGCCCGGGTGGCGAGGCGGTGGTCGCCGTCGAGGGCGGCGGCGTCGGCGAGGGTGGTCTGGAAGTACGAGACCGCGCGCGGGTCGTCCAGCGACTTCGCGCTGTCCACGCAGCGTTCGGAGAGGCGCAGCGCCATGGCGCCGTACCGGGGGCCGAGGTCGATCGCCTGAACGGCGAGGCCGCGCAGGGCTGTTGCGGAGAGCTCGGCTTCGTCGGCGGCGACGGCGAGGCCGTAGGCGTGGGCGTAGTACTGCTGGGCCATGCCCTGGTTGCCCTCGTCCTGGGCCATCCAGCCCGCCAGGTGCACGAGTTGGGAGGTGGCGGCGTACAACTGGCGGCCGGTCTCCTCGGTGTAGGTGCCGTCCAGCCAGGAGGCGACGTCCTCGGTGAGGTAGCGGACCGCGAGGTGGCGGGCGTGTCCGCCGCCGAGTTCGGCGGCGGTGTCGCCGAGGGCGCGGGTCATCTGGCGTACGGCGGCCACCTCGCCGTTGCCGACGCGTACGCCCCCGGCGCGGTTGGTCCGGCGGGTCACGCTCTCCGGGTCGGGCAGGTTGAGGGCGGCCAGAGCGTGGGCGCCCGAGGCGGCCAGGAAGTTTCGCCGAAGCACGTCGTTCCTCCCCAACTCGACGACTGACGCCACGGTATCGAGGTCCGCAAGGGGGCGGGAGGCGGAACGTTGAGCGGGCACACCGGGCACACCGGGCACACCGGGGGCGCCGGGCAGTCCGGGCGGGGAGGGTGCGGTGGGTGCGGCGGGTGGGGTCGTCCCGTCGGGCGTCCGGTGCGGCGCGTTCGTGTCCAGGCCGAGTACGTCGGCGATGTACGGGAGCCAGTAGTCGGGCTTCCGGCGGCCGGCCATCCATCTCCGGACCGACTGGCGGTCGAGGCCGTTCGGGCCGCGCCCCTCGGCGATTCCCAACTCCCGGGCGAGTTTGGACGGCCCCCAGCCACGTGCCGCGCACGCCTGGCGGATCAGCTCGCCGATCTCCTGGGATTCGGGCACCTTGCGCTCACTCCTTCACCAGGGCGGTCCTCCCGGCCTGGCCTACGCGGGACTACATGGGGCCCACAGCCTGGCATCTCCTCACTGTGTGTGTTCACTAGTTCACTGAACGCCATCCCTCCGGGAGTTCAGATCCACCCTTCGCACCGAAAGAGGTGAGTCCGTGATGAGCTCAGCCAGCGGAACGAGCGGAAGCAACGGGACGAGTGGAGCCGGCGACACCTGCGCGGCGAATGGCGGCGGCGGGGCGGGCGGCGCGGGCAGCCCCGGTGCGGCTCCGGGGCACTGCGCGCCGCCCGGGGTGTGTGGTTCGTACGGCGGGGCGACGTACGGGAGTTCGGCCGGGGGGCCGGGCAAGGGCGCGGCCGGGTACGGCGGGATGACGTACGGCGTCCCTCCGTACGGCGGTCCGTCGAACACGGCCGTGCCGGTCAGCCGGGCGGATCTGGCCGCCGACGTGCAACTGGCGCTGGATCTCGCCCGGGGGCGGGCGACGGGGGAGGCGGCGGACGCCCTGCGGGTCCGCCTGCGCCGCGCCATCGTCGCGTACGCCCCGCTGGCCGACGCCTACGCCGCCCAGCTCGCGGACTCCCGGGCGCGGGAGATCGTCACGCACATGGTCTGCCACGCGTGGGCCGTGGCGCAGGACCCGGGGCAGGATCCGGCGGTCAACCTCCGGCTGCTGGCGAAGGCGGTCGACCATCTCGCGCGCTACGCGGCGGCGGCCCGCCACATGGCCCCCACCGACCTGGATCCGGGGGCCTGCTGACCGACCGCGTCCCCGCGGACGGCCGACCGCCCGACGGTCCGGCCGACCGCCGCAGGGGCGTGGCCGGCGGGGGCGTCGAACGACTTTGCCATTGCTTTACAACCCGAGGGGCCGCTGCCTCGTCTCTCCGCACGTTCCGTTTCCCGGCCCGCCCCTCCCGGTGGGCCGACAACGAAGGAGAGCCGTTCATGCGCCGAACCACCGTCAGTCTGCTGACGCTTGCCTGCGCCGCCGTGCTCGCCACCGGCGCCGGTCCCGCCTTCGCGGACACGGCGACCCCGGCCCCGCGCACCCCCGCCGCCGCCCCGGCGGCTGCCGCGACCGAGGCGCCCAGCGCCGCCCCGGCCCCCACGGAGCCTCCGGCCGAGGAGCCCAGCGCGGTGCCGAGCGCGGCGCCCGCCGAGGCCGCAGCACCGACCGCCGTGCCCGAGCCGGTGCCCACCGAGGCGGCGCAGGTCTCCGCCGTACCGTCCGGGGCGCCGGACACCGGAGTCGCCTCCGCCGCCGCGCAGCCGGGCGGTGGCAACGGGGCGCTGATGGGCGGCGGTGTCGCCGCCGTGGTGCTCGGGGCGGGCGCGGCCGTGTTCCTCGTGCGCCGCCGGGGTACCGGGGCGACCGGGGCGTGACCTCGTACTCCAGGCGGGCCGTCGGACTCGCCGCGCTGTCCTCGCTGGCCGCCGGTTGCGGCGCGGGGCGCGAGGACGGGGGCGGGGGCGGTGCGGTGGCCGGGCGGCCACAGGCGTCGGCCCCCGCGCCGGGCGCGCGGCCCGGCCGGTCCCGGTCGCCCTCCCCCGCAGGCGCGTCGGCGCGTTCGGCGCCGCTCCGGCTGGAGGTTCCGGCGATCGGGGTGGACACCCCGGTCGTACGGCTCGGCCTGGCGGCGGACGGCACCGTGGAGGTGCCCGCGATCACCGCGCACGACCGGGCGGGCTGGTACGAGCTCGGCCCGGCCCCCGGTCAGCTCGGCCCGGCCGTGATGCTGGGGCACGTGACGGTCGGGTCGTACGGTGACGGGGTCTTCCGGCACCTCGCGCGACTGCGCGCGGGGGACCGGGTCGTGGTGCGCCTGGAGGATGGGACGGCTGCGGGGTTCACCGTCTTCGCCACCCGCACGGTGGCGAAGACGGCGTTCCCCACCCGGGCGGTCTACGGCAACGTGGACCGCCCGGAGCTGCGGCTCATCACCTGCGGCGGAGCCCGGGACGACGACGGCGGCTACCGGGACAACGTGATCGTCTTCGCTGCCCTGGACCCTTCCGGGGCAGCCTCTGACCTGGGAGACCGGTGAAGCGGGCCCGCGAGAGGAACGACCGGCGCGGCAGGCAGGCCCAGGCGGCGGCCGAGCTGTTCGCCGTGGGCTATCCGTCGCTCGCCGGATGGTGCCGCCGTCTCGTGGACGACGACGGGACGGCGCACGAGATCGCCTCGGAGGCGTTCACGCGTCTCTGGGCGCGGTGGACGAAGGTGGACGAGCCGCGCGGGTATCTGTACGTCACGGCGGCCAACCTCGTACGCGACCACTGGCGTTCGCTGGAGCGCGAGCGCCGGGCGGTCCGGCGGGTGGTGACCGAGGAGGTGGTCGGCGGCCATGCCGAGCCGGCCGACCCCTCGGTGCGGATGCTGGTGCAGTCGTTGCCCGAACGGCTGCGCGTGCCGATCCTGTTGCATTACTACGCGGACATGCCGATTCGGGAGGTGTCCGCGCTGACCGGGCGGAAGGAAGGGACCGTCAAGGCCGATCTCCACGCGGCCCGCGAACTGCTCCGCGCCCACCTGAGGAGAAGCCTTGACCACTCGCGTTGACGAGGAGCCGGAGTTCGGCGCCGACGACCCGCTCGCCGTCATCCTGCGGCCGGGCCACGACCGCCTCGCGCCGCCCCCGGGCCGGTACGAGGAGCTGCGCCGCGGCGCCGCGGGCCGGAGGTACCGCAGGGGCGCCGCCGTGGTCGGCATGGCTTGTGCGGTCGTCGGACTCGCGGTGCTGCCGTTCCGGTCGACGGGGGGACCGGGCGTACCGGCGCTGCCCGCGTCCCCGGTCGCCCCGGCCTCGACGGGGACCGCGCCCACCGGCTCGGGGTCCGCGGAGCCGGGGGCCACGAAGACGCCGACGCCCGGGGTGACGGGCGTCCCGCCGCGGGAGCCGTCCTCGCCGACGGCCGAACCGTCCGCGGCCAAGGGAGCGGCCGTGCCCGAGCGCGCGTCCGCGGCCCCGCCGACGGAAGCGCCCGGGCCCGCGGCCACGGCCACGCCGAGCGCTTCCGGGGCGGACACCTCCGGGGCGGACACCTCCGGGGCGGACACTTCTGCGGGCGCGGGGAGTGCCCCGTCCACCGCCGTGCCCGTGCCGACGCCCGCCTCCACCGCGTCGGTGGCATCCGCCGCCCCGTGAGTCCGCGCACCGCCCCCGTACGCAGGTGAGGCCGCCCGCGCACCCGGCGCGGACGGCCTCGGTGAGCCGGTTCGGGGCACCTCAGTCGGTGACCTCGATCCTCCCGTCGTCCTTGGACGGCGACCCGGCGCCCTCGCCCTCGGTGGCGAGGGCGGCGGGCTCGGCGGAAGTGGCGGCGGGTGCGGCCGTCCGTGCGGCGGTGAGGTTCTTGAGCAGCGAGGCGAGGTCGACGCCCGTGGTGGAGGTGAGCAACTCCATGCCCTGGGCGACGTTGTCGGTGACGGTACGGGCCAACTGGCTCGCGCCGTCCGTGGAGATGACCGTCATCTTGTCGATCGCGCTCAGCGGCTCGGCCGCCTTGGCGACGACCAGGGGCAGGACCTCCACCAGCATCTGGAGGACGGCCGCGTCGCCGTACTGCGCGAACGCGTCGGCCTTCTTCCGCATGGCCTCGGCCTCGGCCGCGCCCCGGGCGGCGATGGCGGCGGCCTGGGCCTCGCCCTCGATGCGTACCGCCGCGGCGAGCGCCGAACGCTGGAGCTTCTCGCCCTCACCGGTGAGCCGCGCGCGGTCGGCGGTGGCCTCCGCCTCCTTGACCTGGGCGATGCGGCGGGCCTCGGCCTCCTGCTCGGCCTGGTAGCGGGCGGCGTCGGCGGGCTTGCGGACGCGGGTGTCGAGCTCGCGGTCGGTCAGCGCCGCCTGGCGCTCGGCGACCTTCTCCTGCTCCTGCAGGACCTCCTGCCGGCGGGCGGCCTCGGCGAGCGGGCCCGCCGCGTTGGCCTTGGCCGCGGCCACCTCGGTCTCCACCCGGATCTCCGCCTGCTTCAGGTAGAACGTCCGCTCCGCGACGGCGATCTCCTCGGCCGCCTTCAGCCGGGCCTGCTCGGAGGTCCGCCGCGAGTTCGCCTCGGCGATGTCCGCCTCCTGCTTGGCGCGGGCGGCCTCGGGCCGGCCCAGGTCCTCCAGGTAGGTGCCCTCGGTGGTGATGTCGTGGATCTGGAACGCGTCCAGGATCAGGCCCTGGCCGGAGAGGCTGGCCTCGGCCTCCTCGGCGACCTGGCCGGCGAAGGCGGCCCGGTCGCGGATGATGTCCTCGACCGCCATCCGGCCGACGATCGCGCGCAGCGAACCCGACAGGACCTCCTGCGTGAAGCCCGCGATGCCCGCCTGTTGGCGCAGGAACCGCTGGGCGGAGGCGCGGATCGCGTCCTCGCTGCCGCCGACCTTGACGATCGCGACGCCTTCGAGGTTGGCCTTCACCCCGCGCAGGGTGACGGCCCCGCGCACCTTGACCGGGATCTGCCGGCTGGAGAGGTCGAGGGTGTACCGCTGCTGCACGAACGGCACCACGAAGACCCCGCCGCCGACGACCACCTTCTGGCCGGTGTTGTCGATGCTGGTCCGGCCGGTGACCGGGTCCGTGTGCTTCTTGCCCCTGCGGCCGGTGATGATGAACGCCTCGCTGGGACCCGCGACCTTGTAGCGGGTGACGACGGCGAGGCCGAGCAGGACGAACAGTACGACGATGCCGATGACGCCTGTGATCACTGGACTCATGCGGTGATGCCCCCCTGGACCGCTGCCCGTTCGGGCGGCGATTGTTCAACGACCGTATGTCTTACGGTCGTTCTACCGGGCGCACGACGACCGAGGAGGAGGACGGGACGGCCTCGACCCAGATCTCGGTGCCCTGCGCGACGGGTGCGGCGCTCTTCGCCGCGTACTTCACGGTGTGCCCGGCGAGGCGCAGCAGCACTTCGCCGTAGCCGTCTTCCGGGATCGCGGTGACGACGGAACCGATGGTGCCGATCAGGTCGTCGCCGCGCGGTGCCGGGTCCGTCCGGTCCTTCATCAGGGCGAGGCTGAACCGCCAGGTCAGCCAGGCCGCGACCAGTCCCGCCAGGCCCCCGCCGACGAGGGCCGTGGGCAGGCCCGCACCGGTGGTCCCCTGCACGATCGCCCCGCCGAAGCCGAACATCGAGAGGAATCCGGCGATCACGGGGAGCGAGAGCAGGCCGTCGAAGAGGCCGTTCAGCAGGCCCCCGAAAAGCCCGCCGAAGATCCCTTCCAGAATGCCGTCGAAGAGCAACGACAGGGCGAGCAGGGCGAGTCCCGCCGCACCGAGTGCGAGGAGAAGCGTCACGTCGTACCCCCTTGAGCCGTCCGGGCCCCCCGGCCCCGCTCCTGGCGAACCGGACGGCTGGAACCGGCCGGCGAACCGACCGGAGGTTCTCACGGGCCGGAGCCCACCGTCACTGCCGGGAACCGGCAGTCTTCGGACGATCTTGATGCCGGAAACTGCCGTCCGATGGGGTGGACGACCGTGCCGCACGGTTGGTTCCGTGCCCGGGCCGCCGGTCTTGCGCCCCGTACCGCCCTCAGCGCTTCACCAGCGCCACCAGGCTCAGCCCGAACATCAGTACGCCGAGCGGGAGATGGACCGACGGCACGTGCGCGATGCCCAGTACGACCTGGACGGAGGCGAGGACGAGGAAGCCGGTCGCGTGCACGATCGGCCGGGCCGGACCGCCGCCCGGCTTCCACGCCAGCACCGCCGCGAGGACGTACAGCATCGACGCCCCGTACATCACGCGGGCGCCGGCGCTGTGCAGCGTCTCGCCGTAGGAGGTCGTCAACAGCAGCCCGGCGGATACCGCCTGGAGAAAGATGGTCAGGGTCTGCAGGGCTATCGCGATCCGCAGGAACGAGAAGCGGTGCTCTGCCGCCGCCTGGGTGGTCATGGCCACGGTCCCCTTTTCCGCCCCGGAAGGCAGTCGGTCGGTAAGGTCTCACCAGCCCGACGACGTGGGTCCGCGAAAGGTAAGGCGCGAGGGGGCGGCCGGAATGGGAACGACGGGGACGGGCACCGGCGAAGTGGCCGGGGAACGGCGTCAACTGATCAACATCGCCTACCGGTTGCTCGGCTCACTGGCCGAGGCCGAGGACGCCGTGCAGGAGGCGTACACGCGGTGGTACGCACTCCCGCGAGCCAGGCGGGAGGAGATCGAGGCGCCCGGCGCCTGGCTGACCACCGTGACCGGCCGGGTCTGCCTGGACGTGCTCGGTTCGGCGCGGGCGCGGCGCGAACGGTACGTCGGCTCCTGGCTGCCCGATCCGCTGCCCGACCGCTCCGCGGGGGACCGCGAGGGCGGCGACCCCGCCGACCTGATGGTCCTGGACGAGTCGGTGAGCATGGCGTTCCTCGTCGTCCTGGAGTCGATGACCCCCGCCGAGCGGGTCGCGTTCGTGCTGCACGACGTGTTCCGCTACCCGTTCGCCGAGATCGCCGGCGTCCTCGGCCGGACCCCGGCCGCCTGCAAGCAGCTCGCCGCCTCCGGACGGCGGCGGCTGCGCACCGGGCGCCCGCCCGTCGCGGCGGCCGGGCGGGACGACGTGGTGCGGCAGGTCAAACAGGCGTGGGAGGCCAGGAACATCGCGGCCCTCGTCGGCCTCCTCGACCCCGCCGCCGTGCTGACCGCCGACGGCGGCGGCCTGGTGAGCGCCGTCGCGCGCCCGGTCGAGGGCGGTGCGCGCATCGCCGCGTACATGGCCGCCGTCGCCGACCGGGCCCCCGGGCTCGAACTCCTGGAGCGCTCCGTCAACGGGACGCCGGGATTGGTGGCCCTGAGCGGCGGCACCGTCCTGACGGTGGCCTCCTTCGACATCGCCGACGGCCGCGTCACCCGCATGTGGGTGGTCCGCAACCCCGAGAAGCTGCGGCCGTGGCTGGACGACGTCTGAGAGCCCCCGGGGGCCCTCAGACGGGGGCGATCTCGGCGAGCCGGGCGGCCAGGGTGTCGACGGACTGGAAGGTCGCGCCGACCAACGCCACGTGCTTCCACCGCAGTACGCCGTCGGGCCCGATGAGGAACACCGAACGGCGCACCCCGATACCGGGGGCGGCCACTCCGTAACTCCGGGCCACCGCCCGGTCCGCGTCGACCAGCAGCGGCATCCGCAGCCCCCGGACCCGGGCGAAGTTCTCGTGGCTGTCCACACCCTGTGGACTGATTCCCCAGACGTCCGCCCCGAGCCCCTCGAAGACCTCCAGGCCCGAGGAGTACGAGCAGAGCTGCCGGGTGCAGACGGTCGTGTTGTCACCGGGATAGAAGGCCAGGACCAGGGCGCGCCCCGGCGCGTCCGCCCGGACGTAGTCGCGCCGTACGAACTCCTCACCCACGAGTGCGCCACCGGGAAGAGTGAACTCCGGTGCGGGGGCGCCGATCTGAGGGCCTGATGCCATGATGTCTCCTTCGTTCGGGGAATGTTCCCCGGCGAGGTGCCCGCCGGGAGGACGTTCCTACGAGAATGTGCCCAGGTGTTCCGCACGAGCATGCTCCTCGTAAGGGCGAACCGTTCCACGACCCAGTCCACGACCCAGGAGGTGTGCGTGGCCCCGCAGATGCCCTCGGCGGCGGTGCTCGTCCTGCACGGCGGCCGGGCCCAGGGAACCGGGCCGCCCCCGCCCGGCCTGCTCAACCTGCCCGGCCTCCGGATGTGGCCGTTCATCCGGTCCCTCGTCCGGGCGACCGGCGCACACCGGACCGGCGGAGCGGTGGGCCCCGTGCTCGTACGCGGCGTGCGGTACGGCCACCGGGGGTGGAACGGCGAGCGCGACGACGCCTTCCACGACGCGGTGCACGCCCTGGACGTCCTCCAGGACGAGGCCGGGGAACTGCCGGTGATCCTGCTCGGCCACTCCATGGGCGCCCGCGCCGCCCTGCGCGCCGGAGGCCACCCGCTGGTCCGCGGGGTCGTCGGCCTCGCCCCCTGGTGCCCGCCCGGCGACCCGGTCACCCAGCTGTCCGGCCGTGACGTGGTGCTGCTGCACAGCACCCGCGACCGGGTCACCAGCCCGCAGGCGACCCAGTCCCTCGTCACCCGGGCCCGCCGCGCCGGAGCCCGCACCTGCCTGATCACCGTGCGCGGCAGCGACCACGCGATGATCCGCCGCGCCGCCGCCTGGCACCGCACCACGACCGAGCTCGTCACCGGCCTGCTCGGGCTGACCCCCGTGCCCGGTCCGGTCGCGGAGGTGCTGCGGCTCCCCGCCGGCGCCGAGGCGACGGCCGGAACGCTGGACTTCGACGGGCTCCCCGCGCGCTGAACGCCCCGCGTCCCCGGATGCGGCGCCCCCGGGCGCGGCAGAGGATGGGGTTCCGGCAGGTCGTGAGCGGACGCGCCGACGCGACGGCGGAGGGAGGTTTCCGGTGCAGGGCAGATCCGACGAGGAACCGCCGCCCGCGCCCGACCCGGGCGGCCCCGCTCCCGGCGCCGAGGGTGCGATCCCCCGGGTCGACCTGGCAGCCGTCGCCGCCTTCGCCGACGGCTCCCCCGCCGGGATCGCCGCCTTCGACACCCGCCTGCGGTACGTCTACGTGAACCCGGCGCTGGAGGAGTTCAACGGCCTCCCCGCCGCCGCCCACCTCGGCCGCACCATCCAGGAAGTGCTGCCCCACCTCGACGCGCGCGACCACGTCATGCGGCGGGTGCTCCTCGACGGAGTGCCCCGCGTGTCCGTCACCGAGGGCCAGTCCTGGGGCGTCTCCCTCCACGAGGAGCGGTACTGGCAAGCCGCCTACCACCGGCTGGAGCAGAACGGCGAAGCCGTCGGGGTCGTCGCGATCCTGCTGGAGATGAGCGAGGTCAAGAACGAGGAGCGGCAGCTGGCACGCGCCCGCAGGCACCTCAGCCTCCTCGCGACCGCCGCCGTCAACATCGGCACCACGCTCGACATGGACACCACCTGCCAGGAACTCGCCCGGTTCGTCGTCCCCGCGCTCGCCGACTTCGCGGCCGTGGACGTCTTTCCGCCCGAGGTCGGGCACACCGTCCGGCAGGCACCGGCGGGGATTCTGCGGATGCGGCGCGCCGGGTACGCCGCCGCCCCTCCCCACGAGGAGGGGGCGGCGCTCTTCACCCACGCGGGCGAGTACATCGACTTCGAGGAGGACGCCGTCGTCGCCCGGTGCCTGGCGACCGGCCGGCCCCTCACCAGGGACCTGGGCGACGCCAACGAGTACGGCCGCGCCGGGGCCACCGCCGAGATGATCGCCGCCTACCGGGCCTCCGGACTGCGCTCGGCCCTGGCGGTCCCGCTGGCCTCCCGGGGGGTGTCGGTCGGGGTGCTGAGCCTGGTCCGGTCGGAACGGTCGCGCCCCTTCGACGACGAGGACGTCCTCGTCGCGAGCGAACTCGCCAACCGGGCGGCGACCGACCTCGACCACGCCCGCCGCTACGACCGCGAGCACACCATCGCCCGGGAGCTCCAGGCGTCCCTGCTCTCCGAGCCCCGGGGCGCCCACCCGCACGTGGAGGTCGCCACCCGCTACCTGCCCGCCGACCGGGGCGCGGTGGTCGGCGGCGACTGGTTCGACGTCGTACCGCTGCGCGACGGCCGCCACCTCAAGGCGATGGGCGACGTGATGGGCCACGGCGTCGAGGCGGCCGTCGCGATGAGCCACTACCGCTCGCTGCTGCGGATGCTCGCCGGGGAGGACCTGCCCCCGCACCGCATCCTGGAACAGCTCGACACGATGGTGCAGCGCTCCGGCGTGGACCGGGCCGCCACCTGCCTGCTCGCCGTCGTCGACCGCTACAACGGGTGGTGCGAGGTGGCGAGCGCGGGCCATCTGCCGCCCGTCTTCATCGACCCGGACGCACAGAGCTCCCTGGTGGTGCCGGTGGTGCCGGGCCCGCCGCTCGGCATGGGCTTCGGCGGCTACCGCACCGAGGTGGTGCCCTGCCGCCCGGGAACGGTCCTCTTCATGTACACCGACGGGCTGGTGGAGCGCCGGGGCGAGGACATCGACGCCTCCCTGCAGCGGCTCACCACCCTGACCATGCCGGAGAGCGGCGACCTGGAGGACCTGCTCGACGCGGTCCTGGACCGGTTCGGGGCCGACGCCGACGACGACATCGCCGTGCTCGCCTCCCGCATCCGGGAGGACACCGGCATCGACCACCTCATGGACGGCCCCCGCCCGCCCTCGGGCCCCCGCCTGATCCGGGGCGGCGGCGCGCCCTGAAGGCCCGCCCCGCGCTCCCTTCGGGGGCGCTGGGCACGGGCGGCTCAGTTCAGCCCAGCTCCAGGCTGGTGAGCCCGTAGACCCCGCCCCGGTCGAACTCCGGCACCGGTCCCGCGTACATCCGGGCCGTCCCGAACGCCGGCCTCAGCCCCAGCTGCTCCGCGAGCCGCACCCCCACCGGGTTGATGTCGGGCACGTCCACCGCGACCGGCACCCCGGGCACGGTGGCCGCGAGGGCGCCGAGCAGCGCCGCCGCCACGTCCGGCGAACCCGCGTACAGCGGGCCGACCCGGGAGGCGGCACGGCAGGCCCGCACCACCCCGAACCCCTCCACCGCGCCGTCCTCCTCCCGCACCACCGCGAGCGCCGTCCGGTGCGGCGCGGTGATCCACGCCGCGAGGAAGGCGTCGCGCGGCGCCGGGAAGAACCGCCGGTCGTACGCCGCCAGCCGGTCGAACGGCACCGAGCGGGCGTCCGTCAGCCGCAGACCCGGCGGGAGCTGCGCCGCGGTCGCCGGGAACCCCTCGTACCGCGCGTTGCTCCACTCCGTGCGGAAGCCGGACCTGCGGTAGTTGGCCTGCTGGTCGGGTACCCCGTCGAGCCCGATGGTGCGCCCGCTCAGGCGTGCCGTACCGGCCCGCCAGGTGCGCAGCCCGTAGCCCTGTCCGCGCAGGTGGGGGCGGGTGAGGTAGAAGCCGAGGAAGGCGTAGCCGGTGCCGTAGCGCACGACCGACACCGAGGTGACGGGCTCCCCGTCGAGCCGGCCGATGAGGAAGCCGCAGGGGTCGGCGGTGAAGAACGGGCCCTCGTCGGCGAGGCCCGGGTTCCAGCCCTCCTCGTGGGCCCAGGCGGCCAGGGTGGGCATGTCGTCGGCGCTCGCGGTGGTGATCTCGAAGGTGGACACGGACCAGTCGTACCCCGGGCGGGCGGGGGCGCTGCCGCGGTTTCGCAGGATTCCGGCCCCGGGGGCCCGACGCGCCCCCGGAAACTGCCCTAAGGAGTGGCGTGCGCGGACGGCTGTTTACGCCGCAGCTGCCGCACTACGATGGCGACCGAGGTGATCATCGGCAGCAGACCCGCGACCGAGTCGGCCGCGAGCAGCTTGTCCGCCCGCCCGGTGGTGCGGCGGACCCGCTTCACCGCGCGGACCACGGCGAGGCTGCCGGTGCCGACCTTGAGCAGCAGGCGCACCGTGGACGGGCCCGACGCGGCCTCCTGCCCGGGATCCGGGGCGTCCGCGGTCTTCCGGGCCTTGTGGGACCTCTTTCCGGACATCTCGCGTCCCTCCTGTGGCACCGGTCCGGACCCGTGCGCGCGGCCCGGACTCGTACCCGTCCCACGTAACCGGCCTTGCGGACGGCCCGCAAACGCAGTCGTCCCCGGCCGGCCCCGGGCGGGCGCCTGGTGCGGTGGCAGGCGTCCGGAGGGCTGTGGCGTGCGGTGCTCCGCCGCGCCGGAGCGGCCGTCAAGTCGCCCCGCGCGAGGCAGGGTTCGGGGCCACGACATGACGTAGCCCTTCACGACGGGGGATGCGTGAAGGGCTACGTGTGCATTATGGCCCGCCCCGCCCCTGGCGACAACTGACCGGTAGGTCAGGTGACTTCGACCGGCCGGTCGGTCGCCCGGTGCGCCGGGCGGGAGCGGTGGGGCCCGCGGGGCGTGGTTGCGCGAGTAACCCCGGACGGCCCAACGGGTGTGTGCGGGAGGCACGCGGGCGGCGGAGAAAGCCTCGCTCCACGAGACGGGAAAAACTGTCGCGGCTACGATAGAGCTGACTGATCTGGACACAAGTGTTCTGGGACTCGCAGGTGTCCCCGGGGAGCGGACAGGCCGCCTCCCGGGTCTCGCCCGGGTGGTCCCGGAAGAGGTGCTATGCCCCCGGAAGCCACACGGCACGTCGTCGACCGTCTGGACGACGACGACTACCCCGCGTACACGATGGGGAGGGCCGCCGAGATGATCGGCGCGACCCCCGCCTTCCTGCGGGCGCTCGGAGAGGCCCGGCTGATCACGCCCCTGCGGTCCGAGGGCGGCCACCGCCGCTACTCCCGCTATCAGCTCCGTGTCGCGGCCCGTGCCCGGGAGCTGGTGGACAGCGGGACGCCGGTCGAGGCGGCCTGCCGGATCGTGATCCTGGAGGATCAGCTCGAAGAAGCGCTCCGCCTCAACGAGGAGCTGCGCGCCGGCGGGGGCGGACGGCGCCCCGACGGGTCCGGTGAGCCCCAGGGGTCCGGCCGCTCCTGAATATCTGCCTCCGTCGAAGCAGATTTACGGACAATGCGCGAGGAGAATTTATGACGCCCCGGGCGGAACGTAATTACGTACCGCCCTCTTTTGCTTGCATCGTGCTACGGTTGTTGTAGTTGCAGTTGTGGTTCCCAAGAACTTCACGCGCTCTTGCCGGTCGTACACCGGTGGGTGCGGTTTTGTATTTCCGGTATTCATCCCGGACGGGGTAATCATCACGGCGACGTTGGGCGCGCACAGTGCGGGTCCGCGGGTTATGCCCCCAAGGAGACTGACATGGCTACTGGAACCGTGAAGTGGTTCAACTCGGAAAAGGGCTTCGGCTTCATCGAGCAGGACGGTGGCGGCGCTGACGTCTTCGCCCACTACTCGAACATCGCCGCCCAGGGCTTCCGCGAGCTGCAGGAGGGCCAGAAGGTGAACTTCGACATCACCCAGGGCCAGAAGGGCCCGCAGGCCGAGAACATCACCCCTGCCTGATCTCGCGCAGACGTTCCACGCAGCTGGGGCCCGCACCTTGGGGTGCGGGCCCCGGCTCGTTGGCGTTTTTGGCCGTGCGGGATGATGTCCCCCGGAGGCCGGATTTCTTATTCGCCTGTTCATCCGGCGTTTCTTGTTCTTCGGCAGGAGTTCCGCTCCCGGTTCTCCTGTTTTCCGTATTTGTCCCGTTCATCGGCTCGTTCTTGCGATTCTGGGCGCCCTTTCGGTCGTCGCTCTTCACAGAGAATCCCTCGATACGTGCCCATCGAGGAAAGGTTCTGCATGAACCGCGATCGCACGCCCCGCTCGAACGACAGGTTTTCCCGCACCCGATCCGGTGGTTCCTCCTCCGGCGGCTCCGGATTCGGTGGCGGCCCGAGGTATTCCGGCGGGGGCCGCCCCGGCGGCTCCGGCGGCGGACCGCGCCGCTCCGGCGGCCAGGCCGGCCGCAGGCCCGCGGGCAAGAGCGAGTTCGCCCTGCCCGTCACGATCAACCCGGGGCTCCCGGCGGTCGAGACCTTCGACGCGATGGAGCTGCCCGCGCCCCTGAAGGCGACCCTCGTCGCCCAGGGCGTGACGGTGCCGTTCCCGATCCAGGCGGCCACGCTCCCCAACTCGCTCGCCGGGCGGGACGTCCTCGGCCGGGGCCGCACCGGTTCCGGCAAGACACTGGCCTTCGGCCTCGCCCTGCTGGCCCGTACGGAAGGCCGCCGCGCCGACGCCCGCCGGCCGCTCGCCCTGGTCCTCGTGCCCACCCGCGAGCTGGCCCAGCAGGTGACCGACGCGCTCACCCCGTACGCCCGGTCCCTGAAGCTGCGGCTCGCCACCGTCGTCGGCGGCATGTCGATCGGCCGGCAGGCCAGCGCGCTGCGCGGCGGTGCCGAGGTCGTCGTCGCCACACCGGGGCGCCTGAAGGACCTCATCGAGCGCGGCGACTGCAAGCTGGACCGGGTCACCATCACGGTGCTCGACGAAGCCGACCAGATGGCCGACATGGGCTTCATGCCGCAGGTCACCGAGCTGCTCGACCAGGTGAACCCGGAGGGGCAGCGGATGCTCTTCTCGGCGACCCTCGACAAGAACGTCGACCTGCTGGTCCGGCGCTACCTGCACGACCCGGTCGTGCACTCCGTCGACCCGGCCGCCGGTGCCGTCACCACGATGGAGCACCACGTGCTCTACGTGCAGGGCGCCGACAAGTACGCCACCACCACGGAGATCGCCGCCCGCGAAGGCCGCGTGATCATGTTCCTGGACACCAAGCACGCCGTGGACCGGCTCACCGACCACCTGCTGGCCAGCGGGGTGCGGGCCGCCGCGCTGCACGGCGGCAAGTCGCAGCCGCAGCGCACCCGCACCCTGGAGCGCTTCAAGACCGGGCACGTCACCGTGCTGGTCGCCACGAACGTCGCGGCGCGCGGCATCCACGTCGACAACCTCGACCTCGTGGTGAACGTCGACCCGCCGAGCGACCACAAGGACTACCTGCACCGCGGCGGGCGCACCGCGCGCGCCGGCGAGTCCGGCAGCGTCGTCACGCTGGTGCTGCCCAACCAGCGCCGCGAGATGACCCGGCTGATGCAGGACGCGGGCATCACCCCGCAGGTCGCCCAGGTCCGGTCCGGCGAGGCCGAGCTGAGCCGGATCACCGGCGCCCGGACCCCGTCCGGTGTCCCGGTCACCATCACCGGCCCGCCGTCCGAGCGCCCGAAGACCTCCGGCAAGTCCCGGGGCGGTGCCTTCATGGGCCGCGGCCGGGGCCCGGGCGCCGGTGCCCGCTCCGGCGGCCGGAGCCGCCGCACCGACCTGCCGACGCCCGAGGCGCGCGCCGCAGCCGCGGTGCGCCGCGCCAACCGCGCCGCGTAACCCGTACAGCCGCGTAACCCGTACAGCGGGAGCGCCCCCGTCCCCGGTCCTTCGCGACCGGTGGGCGGGGGCGCTCCGTCGTACGCACCGCCGTCAGGTCTTCCGGGCGGCGCCCGTGCCCTCCGCGTCCACGTGCGGCAGCAGGCGGTCCAGCCACCGCGGCGTCCACCAGGCGGCCCGGCCCAGCAGGGTCATCACGGCGGGCACCAGCAGCAGCCGTACGACGGTCGCGTCGATGAGCACGCTGGCCGCGAGGCCCAGGCCCAGCATCTTCACCACGATGTTGTCGCTGATCAGGAACGCCGCGAAGACGCTCACCATGATCAGCGCCGCGCAGGTGATGACCCGGGCGGTGATCTCCAGCGCGTGCGCCACGCTGCCCCGGGGGTCCCCGGTGCGCAGCCACGCCTCGTGGATGCGGGAGAGCAGGAAGATCTCGTAATCCATGCTCAGCCCGAAGACGATCGCGAACATCATCATCGGGACGTAGCTCTCGATCGGCACGTCGCCCGACACACCGAGCGCCGGACCTCCCCAGCCCCACTGGAAGACGGCGACCACCACCCCGTACGAGGCGGCGATCGAGAGCACGTTGAGGACCGCCGCCTTCACGGCGACGAGCAGACCCCGGAACACCACCAGGATCACCAGGAACGCCAGCCCGACGACGACCAGGATGATCAGCGGCAGACGGCCGGCGACGATGTCCAGGAAGTCCACCTGGGCGGCGGTGGTGCCGGTGACGTACGTCTGCGCCTTGTACCCCGCCACGGCCTTCGGCAGCACGGTGTCGGTCAGGTCGTTGGTCAGGGCGGTGGTCCGCTCGTCCTGCGGGGCGGCCACGGAGTACGCGGTCGCGGTGAGCACGTCCCCGTCCGAGGTGGCGGTGAGCTGCGTGATCTTCGCGGCGTCGGTCACCCCGGTGAGGGCCTGCTGCGCCTGAGAGGAGAGCGCCGCCCGGTCCGCCTGCGGCACGTCGCTCTGGTCGATCACCAGCGTCAGCGGGCCGTTGGAGCCGGGGCCGAAGGCGGACGACATCAGGTCGTACGCCCGCCGGTCGGTGAACGACTTCGGGTCGGCGCCGTCGCCGATGTGCCCCAGCTGGATGAAGAACAGCGGGAAGGCCAGCACCGCCAGCACCACCACCCCGCCCACCAGGAACCACCACGGCCGCCGCTCCACCCGCTCCGCGTACCGGTGCCAGCCGCCGCGCGCGCTCCCGCCCGGCGCCGCGTCCGTCTCGGCGATCGGCCCGCGCACCCGGACCCGGTCGATGTGCCGGCCGATCAGCCCGAGCAGGGCGGGCACCAGGGTCAGCGCGCCGATCACCGCGGTGACCACGGTGACCGCCGCCGCGAGACCCAGCTTCCCGATGAAGCCGATGCCGGACACCCAGAGTCCGGAGAGCGCGATGATCACCGTGCAGCCGGAGAGCAGCACCGCCCGCCCGCTGGTCGCGGCGGCGTTCCCGGCGGCGGTGGGCGGATCCTGGCCGTCCATCAGGTTCTGCCGGTGCCGGGTCACCAGGAAGAGCGCGTAGTCGATGCCGACGCCGATGCCGATCATCGTGGCGAGCGTCGGCGACACCGTGGCGAACGTCCACACGGACGCCAGCAGCCCCAGCAGCGCCAGCCCGCACACCGCGCAGAACAACGCCGTGACCAGCGGAAGGAGCGCGGCGAGCAGGCTGCCGAAGCCGATCAGGAGGACGAGGATCGCCACGCCGAACCCGATCGCCTCGCTGGTGCGGTCGTCGGCCTCGGGGCGGGCCAGCTCGCCGAGCGGCCCCCCGTACTCCACCTGCGCCCCGGCCGAACGCAGCGGCTGCACCGCCTGGTCCACCCCGTGCAGGTAGCCCGGACCGAGCGTGGAGGGCTGCACGCTGAAACGGACCGTGATGTACGCCGTCTTCCCGTCCGTGGAGAGCGGCCCGGTGTTCGGCGTCCCGGTGGGCGGCGGGGTCGGCTGCGTCCCGGGCGGCGGCAGCGGGTTCTGCGCGGAGAGCACGTCCGGCAGCTTCTGGAGGCCGGCGACCGCCGAGGAGACCTGGTCGGAGAGGTCGGTGAGGGGCTTGTCCGCGTCGTGCAGGACGATCTGGCTGCTGTACCCCCCGGCGGACGGCGCGTGCGCCTGGAGGACGTCCAGCCCGTCCTGGGACTGCGTACCGGGGAGCGAGAAGTCGTCGGAGTAGTCACCGCCGTACGCGTGGACGAGCGCCTGGAGGCCCGCCAGCGCCACCACCCACACCACCAGTACGACCACGAAGTGCCGGGCGCACCACGCACCGAGGCGGCGCAGCCCGCCGGTGGGGCGCCGCGCCCCACCCTCTCGACGCGGGGGCGGCACGGACTTCGCGGCCGGTGACGACGGCATGGGACCTCCCGATGTCCTCCTCGATGGCGCTTCATTCAAAACGCGCGAGGTCGGGGAGGCACGCGGGGACGGGGGTACGGGTGACGGCGGCGGCCACCGCGGGTCACGGGCGGGAAGGGGGCCACCCCACGGGGGCTTTCCCCACCGCGGGCCTCCCGGCTGCCGGATGGGTGCGCGGCGAACCGTCGACCACCCTTCTGCCATGGCTACTCACCGGAACAGTGCACGGCCGGCCGCGCTCCTCGCCACCGCCCTCGCGGTGACCCTGACCGCCGCCGTCACCCCCTCGGCCCAGGCCACCGCCGGGCCCGCGCGCACCGCCCGCGCCCTGGAGTGGCGGCCCTGCACCGGCGGGCCCGCCGGACAGGAGTGCGCGGACCTCCCCGTACCGCTCGACTACGCCCGCCCGGACGGCCCCGCCCTCACCCTGGCCGTCTCCCGCCTGCGCACCGACCGCCCCGGGGCCCGGCGCGGCACGCTGATGGTGATCCCCGGCGGGCCCGGCAGTTCGGGCGTCCAGCGGCTGACGCAGAAGGGCGCGGCCCTCCGGGAGGCGACGGAGGGCCGCTACGACCTGGTCTCCCTCGACCCGCGCGGGGTCGGCGGCTCCACCAAGGCCGGCTGCGGACTCGCCGAGGACGACCGCATGCTGACGGCCCTGCGGTCCTGGCCCGCCGCCGACGGCTCGATCGACGAGAACCTCGCCCGGTCCCGGCGCACCGCCGAGGCCTGCGCGCGCAACGGCGGGGAGGTGCTCCGCAGCTTCACCAGCGCCAACCAGGTCCGCGACCTCGACCGGTTCCGGCAGGCCCTCGGCGAACGGAAGGTCTCGGCGTGGGGCGTCTCGTACGGGACCTACATCGGGGCCCAGTACGCGCAGGCCCACCCCGGGCGGGTCGACCGGCTGGTGCTCGACAGCAGCGGCGACCCCGATCCGGCGCGCGTCGAACGCGGCTGGCTGGCCAACATGGCGCGCGGCGCAGCCGACCGCTTCCCCGACTTCGCCGCCTGGGCCTCCGACCCGGCCCGCGAGGCCGACGGACTGCGGCTCGCCGAACGCCCCGAGGACGTCGGACCGCTGCTCCTGGACCTCGCCGCCCGCCTCGACCGGACCCCCGGGGAGTCCAGCGTTCCGGGCGCCCCGCTCACCGGGAACGGGCTGCGCCAGACGCTCCAGAACGCCCTGTACTCCGACAGCGCGTTCGCCGGATTCGCCGCGCTGGTGCGGTCGGTGGAGGACCCGGCGGCCGTGCCCGTGCTGCCGCCGGAGCTGGTCCACCCGCTGCCGGACCAGGACGCGGCGCTGATGGTCTCGGTCATCTGCAACGACGTGCGGTGGCCCGCCGACACCGGCGCGTACCGCGAGGAGGTCGCCGCCGACCGGGAGCGGTACCCGCTGACCGCGGGGATGCCCGCCAACATCACCCCCTGCTCCTTCTGGCAGAACCCGCCGGCCGACGAGCCGGCCACGCTCACCGACGACGGCCCCTCGAACGTCCTGATGATCCAGAGCCTCCGCGACCCCGCCACCCCGTACAGCGGCGCCCTGAAGATGCGCGCCGCGCTCGGTGCGAAGGCCCGCCTGGTCACCGTCGAACACGGCGGCCACGGGATGTACCTCGGCAACGGCAACGCCTGCGGCGACCGGACCGTGAACACCTTCCTCACCACGGGACGACGACCGGCGCGGGACACGTACTGCGCGGACTGAGGCCGCAGGGGCGGAGGCGGCAGGGGCTCCCGCGGGCGGGGCCGGGGAGGGACTGCCCGCGGGGCGCGTGTCCGTCCCCCGCCCCGGCGCCGGGCTCTTGCAGGATGCGAACGGTGGACAACCCCGGCACCCTCATCCTGATCATGGCCATGGCCGCCCTGGCGCCGCTGCTCGCCGCCTCCGTCTCGCGGCTGCTCTCCGTACCCGTGGTGATCTTCGAGATCCTGCTGGGCATCCTGATCGGCCCCGACGTCCTCGACTGGGCCCACCACGACCAGGTGATCGACGCCCTCTCCGACCTCGGGCTGTCGATGCTGATCTTCCTCGCCGGGTACGAGATCCGGTTCGCGGACGTCGGCGGCCCGGTACTGCGGCGGGCAGGCGGCGCCTGGGTGGTCTCGCTCGCCCTCGGGCTCGGCGTCTCCCTGGCGATCAACGGCGGCGACCTCGCCCGGAGCCTCGTCATCGGCACCGCGCTCACCAGCACCGCGCTCGGCGCCGTCCTGCCGATCCTGCGCGACTCGGGGCGACTGGAGAACCGGTTCGGGACGGTCGTCACCGGGTTCTGCGCGGTCGGCGAGTTCGGCCCGATCATCGCGATGGCCCTGCTCTTCAGCGGGCGCAGCCCGGGAGCGGCGAGCGTCGTGCTGGCCCTGTTCGCCGTGGTGACGGCCGGCGCCGTCTGGTGGGCGTCCCGGCCCCGGCCGCCCTGGTTCGGCCGCCTCGTAGCCGGAACCCTGCACAGCAGCGCCCAGTTCGCGGTGCGCTACGTGATGCTGCTGCTCGCCGCGATGCTCGGCCTCGCCGAACTCTTCGGCCTGGACACCCTCCTCGGCGCCTTCGCGGCGGGCATGCTCACCCGGATCATCCTCACCGGCGCGGTGCCCGAGAGCAGCGAAATGATCCTCTCCAAGATCGAAGCCATCGGCTTCGGATTCCTCGTGCCGTTCTTCTACGTCGTCACCGGCATCGACTTCGACCTGCGGGCCCTCCTCGACGGCGGACGCCCCCTGGCGCTCCTCCCCGCCTTCCTGCTCCTCTTCCTGCTGGTGCGCGGCGGCCCCGTGTTCGCGCTCGCCCCGTCCGACCTCCGCTCGGCCCCGGAGCGCGGGGCGCTCGCCCTGTACGCGGCCACCTGCCTGCCGCTCGTCGTCGCGATCACCACCATCGGCCTCGACGAGAAGGTGATCGGTACGGGGGAGGGCGCGGCGCTGGTCGCCGCGGCGATGGTCTCCGTCCTGGTGTTCCCGCTGCTGGCGCCGTGGCTGCTGGAGCGGAAGGAGGGCCCGGACGCGGGGGCCGGGGGAGCGCGGGCTGAGCGGGGCGGGGAGGCGTGGTGAGGGGCGTGATGAGGGAGGCGGGGGTGGGCCTCGCGGCCCGTGCCCCGTACAACCGCGCAGGTCACGGGGCCCACCGGTTCCGGTGCCGGTCCCGGCGCCGGATCCGGTCCGCGACGTCACCCGGTTGCCCCGCTCTCCTGCGAAGTCCGGCGCGGCGACGCAGGGTGGACCCATGTGGTCCCGCCGATTGGCCGCAGGAGCCGTACTCCTGACGCTGGCCTTCCTGATACTCCGGGACGGTCCGGCCGTGCGTGCACCCTCCTCGGAGCGCGCCGCCGCCGTCGCCCCGGAGCGGATACGGGTGCCCGCCGAACCCCGGATCGTCAGCCGCGCCGCCTGGCACGCCGACGAGACGATCGTGAAGGAGAAGGCGCAGTACACCGGGGCAGCCCGGGCCGTCTTCATCCACCACACGAACAACGGCAACCGGTACGACTGCGACGACGCCCCCGAGATGCTGCGGGCCGTCCAGTCCGACCACGTCAACGACGAGGGCTGGGACGACATCGGCTACAACTTCGTCGTCGACCGCTGCGGCACCATCTACGAAGGCCGAGCGGGCGGAGTCACCCGCTCGGTGCGCGGCGCCCACACCAAGGGCTTCAACGCCGACACCGTCGGGATAGCCGCCCTCGGCACCTTCACCGACCCGAACACCCCCGTACCGCAGCCCATGCTGGACGCCATCGAGCGCATCGCCGCCTGGAAACTGCGCCCCGGCACCGACCCGCGCGGCAGGGTCACCCTCGTCTCCACCAACAGCGAGAGCCTCTACCCCAAGGGCGACTCCGCCGATCTGAACGTCATCTCGGGCCACCGCGACAGCTACGGCACCGACTGCCCCGGCGACGCGCTGTACGCCAAGCTCCCCGAAATCCGCGAGAAGACCGCCGCCCTCCGCAAGGCCGCCGGCGGCAGCGCGGACCTCCTCCCCGCGAAGACCCAGGCGGCACGGAAGCGGGCAGCGGGGCGGTGAGGGGAGGAGGCGGTGAGGGGAGGGGGCGGCTGCGGTACGTTCAGCTCTTCGCCCGCTCCTCCGCGCTGCGCTCGACGCAGAGTTCGTTGCCCTCCGGATCGTGCAGCGTCACCCACCCGGCACCGCCCGGCTTCCGGTGGTCCTCGTGGAGCGTGGCCCCGAGGCCGATCAACCGGGCCACCTCCTCGTCCCGGGTACGGTCCTGGGGCTGGAGGTCGAGGTGCAGCCGGTTCTTCACCGACTTCCGGTCCTCGACCGCGATGAACAGCAGCGCGTGCGGACCCGCCGAGACCGAGGCCTCGGGGTCACCCGGAAAGTCGTCCTCGGCCAGCTTGCCGCCCAGGACGGCCGCCCAGAAACTCGCGAGGGCGTGCGGGTCGGCGCAGTCGACGGTGATGTGGCGTATCGCAGAAGTCATGGGCCCACCCGATCACGGGAGAGGGTCGGTGCGCAGCGGTTTGTTACGTGCGGGGATGGTGCGGCCGGCCGCTCGGCGCGCCACGAACTGCACGAGAATCGCCTGCACTTCGTAGATGTCGACGCCCTTCGTGAAGGTCTTCCGGATCGGCGCGGGCGTCCCGGGGTTCCATGTCCGCAACTCCGCGTCCGGTGCTGTTGAAGCGGCCGTCGTGGGAGAGTCGGTCGTCCGGGGAGGGGGCGGGCGCAGAATCGACCTGATGATGGTTGGCAGCCGTCATCGCCGCCCCCGGCCGGCGTCAGATGCGGTGGACCGTGTGGAGCTTCGTCGCGTAGGTGCCGGTGCCGTCGAGGAGGGAGGCGCCGCCCAGGTCGGACATGGTGGGGCCGTTGGCGGTCTTGCGGCTGGAGAGGAAGCGGCGCTTGCCGTTGGTGTCCGTGCCGAGGTGGATGCCGACGTGGTCGACGGTGGCGGTCACCGTGTCGTCGCCGGAGTCGGCGTTGAAGAGGACCAGGTCTCCGGGCTGGAGTTGGGTTGCGGCTGGCGGGTTCGTGCCGTCCGTCCGGTCGATCCGGATGCCGGGGGTGTCGTCGGCCATGTGGCGGGACTGGCGCGGGATGCGGGTTCCGGAGGTGTCCTCGCCCGCTGCCAGGGGGATGCCCAGGTGGTAGCCGTAGACCATGCGTACGTACCCGGAGCAGTCGAGGTTGCCGGCCTGCTTCGTGGAGGGGCCCGTCCAGGTGCCGTCGGGGAAGGTCCAGCCGGTGTTCATGTACTCGTGGAAGTCCGCGCCCTCGTAGCGGTGGCCCTGCGGGTCGAGGTAGCCGTAGCCGGCCTCGCCCATGACCTGCTTGCCCGTCGCCGGGGTGGTGGCCGTGGCCACGGCGGGGGCTCCCGGGAGGAAGGCGGCGGCGTGGGCCAGGACGTCGGGGGCGGGGGAGCCCGCCCAGCCGCGGATCGTCTGCTCCAGGGCCGGGGTCCAGGTGCCGTCGAAGGGCTCGGGGAGGACGCGTACCCAGGTGTCGTGGGTGACGGTCGGCGGCTGCTGCCAGGTCGCGGCGTCGATCTGGAAGCGGCTCACCGCGAGGGTGACGGGGAGGTTGGCGCAGCCCTGGTTGGCCAGGGCGCGCAGGCCCACCCGGCCCGCGGTGAAGGTGGTGTCCGTGACGTCCGCCGTCCAGGCGGTGGGCTCGGTGGCGGCCGTTCGCCACGCCTTGGCCCGGATGCGGGTGCCCTCGCGGAGGACTCGTATCGTCCAGTCGGTGCCGGCCGGTACTCCGGTGGCGAGGGTGGTGGCGGTGGCCAGCTGGGTGACCGTGTCCGCGACCTCCTTCTCCACGCGCAGTTCTACGGTGCCCGTGGTCAGGAAGGACAGCCTGGCGCGGTAGTTGTTGTGGGTGTCCTGATAGCCGAAGGACAGGGCGTACGAACACGCCTGGCCGGTGGGCACCTTGTCGAAGCGGGCGGTCGCGCGGACGTCGACGTCGGTGACCGCGTCGTCCCGGAGGGTGGCGTGGCGGCTCGCGTAGTCGGTGGTGAGCGCGAGGGTGGCGGTGCCCGGGACGACGGCGTAGTCGGTGTCGACGGGACCCAGCGTGGACCAGCTTCCCCCGGCGGGCGAGGTTCCCCAGTACGTGCGGTCCGCGACCGGCAGCGTCTGGTCGGGGAGGGTGCGCCGGAAGTCGTCCACGAAGGGGCGTTTGTTCTCGGTGAAGGTGCGCTCGGGGCCGGTGAGGACGGCGGTGCGCGCGCCCTTGGTCAGGACCGCGACCCTCTGGGAGCCGCAGGTGACCTCCAGGCGCTCGGGGGTGCCCGGCAGCACGCTCGTGGTGAGGGTGCCGAGGGAGACGGCGGTGTAGTAGGCGGCGTCGAGCGGTCCGAGGGTGACGGAGGACCGGGGCGAGGTGAGGGACGCGGCAACCGTGGTCGCGGCCGACGTGGCCTCGGTGGGCGCGACGGCCTCGGGTATCGACGCTCCGGGCGAGGCGGCGGCAGCCGTCGTACCGAGAGGGACGGAGGCGGCGGCGGCACCTGCGAGAGCGGCAAGCACGGTGCGGCGGGACGTGGTTGACATGCGGACATGATCTCCTGAGGTCCGCTGCCGTCCCTGGGGTGGTGCCGCTACCGCGCCCGGGTCCCCCGTGAGCCGCTGGTGCGGGCGTAGTGGTGGGCGGCGGCGACCGAGGCCATGAGTTCGGCGTCCAGGAGGGACGGGTCGGCGAGCCGGGTCGGGGCCGCGTAGGAGGCGAAGAGGGCTTTGGTCACGCGGAGGGCCGACTCGGGGCGGCGGACGATCGGCTTGGTCCATTCGGCGACGGCCCGGTCGAGTTCGGCCTCGGGCGCGACCTTCTGGAGGACCGAGAGCTCGTACGCCTCATGGGCGTCGAAGACGCGGCCGGTGAGGATCAGTTCGCGGGCTCGGGCGGCGCCGATCTCGTTGATCAGGCGGGGGAGCACGCCGCCCCAGGCGGTGGGCAGGCCGAGGGCGAGTTCGGGGAGGCGGAAGGTGGTGGTGTCCGCGCCGACGCGCAGGTCGCAGGCGAGGGCGAGCGCCAGGCCGGCGCCGATGACCTTGCCCTGGACGCGGGCGACGGTGACAGCGGGGCAGCCGGTGAGGGCTTCGCAGACGCGACGGGCCTTGTCGCCGGCGATCCGGATGCCGCTCCCGGTGGGGTCCTCGTCGAGCCAGTCCGCGAACTCGTTGCGGTCACCGCCGAGGCTGAAGTCGGGTCCGGCGCCGCTCAGGACGAGGACGCGTACCTCCGGGTCCGGTACGGCGAGGACGGTCAGCAGGTCGTCGAGCATCGCCTCGGTGACCGTGTTGCCCTCGGCAGGGCGGTCCAGCTCGACGCGGAGTACGGGGCCTTCGCGCAGCGTGCGTACGGTGCCGGTGCGGCGGCCGTAGGGCGAGAGGAATTCGGAGAGCGGGAGTTTCATGGCGTCACATTCGATTCGTCACGCCGAGGGAGGTCACGCGTCGGAAGACCATCCGTGAGGCGTACGTGGCAGGGGTGGAGACCCGGATGTCCGGGAAGCGGTCGAGGAGTTGGACGAGGAGCGAGCGGGCCTCCAGGCGGGCGAGGGCCGCGCCGAGGCAGTAGTGGACGCCACCGCCGAAGGTGAGGTGGTTGCCCCGGCGCCCGATGTCGAAGGTGAGCGGGTCCTCGTTGCGGCGCGGATCGTGGTTGGCTGCCCCGTACATGACATGAACCATGGCGTCCTTGGGGATGGTGACGCCCGCCAGCTCGGTGTCCTCGGCTGCGACCCGGGTGTTGATGGCGATCGGCGGGTCGTAGCGGAGCACCTCCTCCAGCGCGTCGTCGACCAGCTCGGGGCGGGCGCGCAGCGTCGCCCAGCGCCCGGGGTCGCCGGCCAGCAGGGACACGACCGAGGAGAGCAGGGTGGCGGTGGTCTCCAGGGAGGCGATGGTGACGAACATGGTGAGGCGGTAGAGGATCTCGTCGGCCGTCTCCCGGTCCGGTTCCATCGCGTCCCAGGTGTGGATCCAGCCGGTGAGGACGTCGTGGCGGGGACGGTCGCGACGCTCCTGGACGAGCTGGGTGAAGTACTTCCGCAGGTGCGCGGTGGCATCGGCGGAGACGGCCAGCTCGCTGCGGTTCGGCAGCAACTCCTGGGCGTACACCTGGTTGTGGGTGATCTCCAGGATGTGCTCGTAGTCCTCGGCGGGGATACCGAGCCAGCCGCCGATGGTGGAGATGGGGAGCCGGTCGCTCACCAGGGAGACGAAGTCGGCCTCGCCACCGCCCGCGAGGGCCGCGGCGAGGTCGTCGAGCAGCGATCCGACGTGCCGCTCGACCTGCGGGGTGAGCCGCTCGATCGTCGACCGGTCGAAGAGGTTGCCGAGACTGCGCCGCTGGCAGGTGTGTTCCGGGGCGTTGAGGCGCGCGAGGGTCTTGGTCATCTCCTGGGTGGCGACGGCGTCCCAGCGCCCGGCGTCCTCCTGGCGCTCCTGCCAGGCGAAGTCGGGCGCCAGCCAGCCGCGTCCCCGGAGCACCTGGTTCGCGGAGTCGAAGCCGGTGACGAAGTACCCGCCCCAGGGGGCGGGGACGACGTCACCCATGGCCCGAAGTTCGGCGAGCAGGGAGAAGGGGTTCGCCTGCCCGTCCGGTGATCTGAGCGAGCGCAGCAGCGTGACAAGGGCCCGGCGGTCGACGACGGGCTTGGTTATGCCACTTCTCGCACTCACGGAGAGTTCCTTGTCCTGGGCGGCCGGTTACCGCCCAGAACCTACCCTCGGCCAAGTCCTGGCCATGCGTCGATCTTTGTTGGCCATGTCACAGGAATATGCCTCAGGAATGGTCAATTCATACGCGGAAGACGTCCAGGAAGGAGCTCCACCAACCCTTGTTCTTCTTCGGCGTGTCGGCCGCATGGTGACGGGGCGTCACCTGCGGGGCTTCCGCGGAAGCGCGCGCGGACGTCGTGACCTGATGGTGCGTCAGACCATGTCGCGCCGCCGTGGGGGTGAAGACCACCGGCAGGGAGACCAGCGCGCGGTGGAACGGCCCGGGCCGCCACTCGACGGCCGTCGGGTGCACCGCGAGAGCGATGTCCGGTACGGAGTTGAGCACCTTCTCGATGGCGGTGAGGGCGATCAGCTGGGCCGGGGACTTCGCCGGGCACACGTGCGGACCGGCGCCCCAGGCGAGATGGGCGCCCTTCGCCATGGTGTCGCGGGCGGCGGTGAGGTCCGGGTCGCTGTTGGCGGCGGCGAAGCTGATCAGTACGGGCGAACCCGCCTTGAGGATCATGCCGTTCAGGTCGACGTCCTGAACGGGGAAGTGCGTCGCGTAGTTCGCGATCGGCGGGTTGTTCCAGAGCACCCCGTCGATCGCGTCCTCCACGAGGAGACCGCCGCCGCGGCCCCCCTGGTCCGCGTCGCCCGACAACATGGCGAGCAGCGCGTTGGCGATCAGGTTGCGCTCCGGCTCGACGCCCGCGCCCATCAGCACGACGAGCTGGTCCTTGAGCTCCTCGTCACTGAGCCCGGCCGGGTGCTGGATGAGCCAGGAGGTGATGTCCTCGCCGGGCTGACGCCGCTTGAGGGAGACGAGCTCCATCAGGCACTCCGTCAGGCGGGCGTTGGCGTTCAGCACGTCCTCGCCGTCGAAGATGGCGGACATGTCGCGGGTCAGCCGGTCACCGATGTCGCCCGGGCAGCCGAAGAGCTGGTTGAAGAGCAGCAGCGGCAGCAGCTTGGCGTAGTCGCCGAGGAGGTCGGCGCTGCCCCGCTCGATGAACTGGTCGACCAGGTAGTCCCCGATGCGCTCCACGTCCCGCCGCAGCCGGCTGGGGTTCAGCCGGGCGAGGCTCTCGGTGACCGCCTTGCGCAGCCGCAGGTGTTCGGTGCCGTCCGTGAAGAGACAGTTGGGCCGGTACGCCATCATCGGCAGCACCGGGCTGTCGAGCGGGACCTGCCCCTCCCGCAGCGCGGTCCACCGCCGGGAGTCGCGCGCGAAGAGCGACGGGTTCTGGAGGACCCGGAGCGCCGCCTCGTGTTCGACCACCAGGGTGGCATCCACGCCGGGGGCCAGCTCGATCGGTGCCGCGGCTCCGTGGGCGCGCAGCGCCTCGTACACGCGATGCGGGTCGGCCGCGAACTCAGGGCCGTAGAGCGACGTCTGTCGCCCCTGGTGCATCGGGCACCCGGAGGGGGCGCCGTGCGGGTTGGCTCCCGGCGACGGGTCCATGTCTCTTCCTCGGTGTGAAGGCGGGCCGGAACCGGCCCGTGGAGGGGTGGGGCTCGTAGGGTCAGGCGACGCGGGCGAGCAGGTGCTGCACCAGCGTGATCAGTGCCTGTGCGGACGACTTCTGGTCACGCGCGTCGCAGTGGATCACCGGAGTGTCCGGCAGCAGGTCGAGCGCCTCGCGGAGCTCGTCCTCGCTGTGCCGCGTGGTGGGGTCGAAACTGTTCACGGCGACCGCGTACTCCAGGCCGTACCGCTCGACCAGGTCGATCACCGGGAAGGTGTCGGCGAGCCGGCCCGGGTCGATCAGCAGCAGCGCGCCGAGCGACCCGCGGGCCATGTCCTCCCACAGCTGCACGAACCGCTGCTGGCCCGGGGTGCCGAACAGGTACAGCACCAGTTCGTCGCTGAGGGTCAGACGGCCGAAGTCCAGCGCGACCGTCGTGGTCTCCTTGCCGGGAGCGCTCCGCAGGTCGTCCAGGTGGGCGGCGGCCTGCGTCATCCGCTCCTCGGTGCGCAGCGGAGTGATCTCGGAGAGCGTGCCGATGAGCGTGGTCTTGCCCACGGCGAAATGTCCGACGACGAGGATCTTCGCCGCACGCTGGACCGCCTCCGGCACATAGATGTTCTCAGCCGAAGCGGACGTGGAGTCCATGCAACACCTCTTCGAGGATCTTCCGGTCGACGAGTTGGGCGGCGGGCGGGGCCTTGCGCCGGATCAGGTGGCCCTGTTCCGCTAAATCCTGGAGCAGCAGGCGGGCCACCCCTACGGGCTGCTGGAGGTGGCCGGCCACCTCTGCCACCGAGAGGTAGCCGCCGGAACAGAGCTCCCAGATCGCCCGGACCTCGGGGCCCGCCTGCGCGGGCATCTCCCGGTCCGGGGCGATGGTGACGAGCGTGACGAGGGAGAGCGCATCCGCGTCGGGCAGACCGCGCCCGCCGGTGATGACGTACGAGCGGACGAATCCGCTGGAGACGGCCTCTTCCTCGCCCCGGGCCGTCATGCGTCGCTTCCCGCCGTCTGGCGAGGAGGTGTGCTCATCGCCTTCCCGACCGCGCCGACCTGCTGCTGCATGCGGAACGACATGGCTTCCATGTCCACGTCGGCGGCTGCGGCGGCGGCCAGATAGGCGCCGCTGCCGGCGGCTATGAGGAAGATCCAGCCGTCCTCGTACTCCAGCAGCGTCTGCCGCCACTGGCCGGGCGTGCGGGTGCCGATGAAGGGGGCGACGGCCCGGCTCAGCGACTGCATCGAGCTCATGGCGGCGGCGACCGTCTCGGCGTCGTCACGGCCGATGTCGGCCGAACTCGCCAGCAGCAGGCCGTCGGCGGACACGAGGATGGCGTGTCGGGCGCCGGGTACCTGGAGCACGTCGTCGAGTACCCACGACAGGTCGGGATTCACTGGTTCTCGGTTCCTTCCATCGTCGTCGTGTCACGTCCGGACCGCGTGCCCCGCTGGAACGCGCCGAGCCGGGAGGCCGTCTCTTCGTTGCTGCGCACCGGAGCCGGTTCGGCCACCGCCGTGGGCAGGACGGAGACCGGACTCTGGCGGCGCCGCTTGGGCAGGCCGCCGGCGGTGGTAGTCGGCGGCGCGGCGGGTGCGAAGGGCTCCTGCCGTACGGCGTCGGGGAACAGCGGGGTCGGGGCGGTCGGTGCCGTACGGCTGGGGAGCGACGGCACGGACGGCGCCGGGGTCTCCCGGGTGACCGGTACGGGGCTCGGCGGCACGTCGCCGGTCAGCAGCTCGTCGGGGAGCAGAACCACCGCGCGTACACCTCCGTAGGGGGATACGGAGTCCACCGAAACCTTGAACCCGTAGCGGGCGGCCAGCAGGCCGGAGACGGCGAACCCGAACTGAGGGGGAATGCCCAGGCTGGAGACGTTGATCTCCGCGCGGGGGTCGAGCAGGGAGCCCGCGCGGTCCTTCTCCTCCTGGCCCATGCCGAGACCGGCGTCGTCCACGATGAGGCAGACGCCCGAGGGCACGGCCTGGATGTTGATCTCGACCGGGGTGCCCGGGGCGGAGTAGTTGGTGGCGTTCGCCATCAGCTCGGCGAGGACCACGGCGACCGGCTCGACGGCCTTGCTGACCACCGAGAAGTTCACCTGCCCGTTGATCCGGACCCGGTCGAAGTGCCGGATACGGCCCTGGGCGCTGCGGGCCACGTCGAAGACGGAGGCGACGGTCTCGCGGCGGCCGAGCCAGCCACCGCAGAGCACGGCGATGCCCTGTGCCCGGCGGCCGAACTGGCTGTTGGCGTGGTCGATGGCCATGAGGTCGGCGAGGATCTGGGGGTCGTCGCCGTACTTCGTCTGAGCCTTCTCGATGACGACCTGCTGCTGGTCGGCGAGGCCCTGGAGGGTACGCACGGCCGCCTTGAGGACGGCCTTGGTCTCCTCCTCGGCGTCCTTGCGGACATCGGCCAGTTCGGCGGCGTGCCGGTGCAGGAGGCCGGTCTGCGCGGCCTGCCACTCGTCGCGCTGCCGCCACAGGCCCTCGCGCTCGGTTCTGAGCTCGTTGGTCTGCCTGCGCAGTCTGATATTGGTCTTGCGAGCCCGCAGCACGGCGCCAACGGCGACCAGTGCTACGACCATCAGTGCCCAGAGGACAGCGTCCTGTGGAAATGTCATGAGACTCACTTCAAGTGCCATGGCTACGGATACGGCTTGACGCCCCCGTGCCTGCCGCATTCCCTGGCTCAACGAGCCCTGGACCGCGCCATGCAGGGAATGCCCCTCCGAAGTCGGGGCCGAGGTTGTCACCCCTTGCGGGGCGCCCCCTATACGCCATCAGCCCACTGGAAGTCAGTTGATCTTACACAGCTGGCATATGTAAGTGTGAATTACTGAAAGCTAGTTGCATGGTCTCGACCAAAAATGTGCATTTATGATCCACCGTCATATGCGGGCGGAGTGCGGGGGGATGTCCGTTCGGAGCCGCGAACGGAGCGGTGGTGACACGTGTGTCCATGGCATGCGGGTGTCGGCCGGACTACGGCGGCGGGAACGCGAGATGGCCGTTCGGTGGCGTGCGTGGTCGTACGGGGGGTGACGCGCGGAGGTGGTGGCGGGTGTGGGGATCGTGCGGGGATGCGGTGGGGATCATGGGGGCACGCGGCGGGCCGCTTTGCGGGGCGGGGTGCTTTGCGGGGCGGGGCGGGGTGCTCTGTGGAGTGGGGCGGAGTGCGGGGCGGAGGGGTTTGCGGGGCAGGGCGCTTCGCGGAGTGGGGCGGAGTGCGGGGCGGCGGATGAGGTTCAGACGGCGATGACGGTCACGCCCGCTTCGCGGAGCCCGGCCGCGGCCTCGTCGTCGATGGCGTCGTCGGTCACCAGCACGTCGATCCGGCGCAGTTCGCAGACCCGGGCGAACGCCCGACGGCCGATCTTCGAGGAGTCGGCCGCCACGATCACCCGCTGAGCGCGCTCGGCCAGCAGCCGGTTGACGGCCGCCTCGCCCTCGTGGTGGACGTACGCGCCCTCCCGGACGTCGATCGCGTTGACGCCCAGTACGGCGACGTCGAGCGTGATCTCCTGAAGTACCCCGCTCGCCAGCGGCCCGGTGAGCTCGTACGACTGGGGGCGGGCGACTCCGCCGGTCACCACCATCTTGATCTGCGGCCTGATCACCAGCTCGTTCGCGATGTTCAGGGCGTTGGTCACCACGGTCAGCGCCGGCGGGGCGCTGCTGCCGGCCGCGCTGTCGCCGCCGATGTCCGTACGTACCGAGAGGCCCCGCGCGACCTCGGTGACCGTCGTGCCGCCGGTCAGGCCCACCACCCCGCCCGCCGGAACCAGGTCGGCCACGGCGCGGCCGATGCGCTGCTTCTCCGAGGCGTGGCGCGCCGTCTTGTACCGCAGGGGGAGTTCGTAGGAGACCCCGTGCGCGACCGCGCCGCCCCGGGTCCGGGTGAGCATCTGCTGCTCGGCGAGCTGGTCCAGGTCCCGGCGGATGGTCGCGGCCGACACCTCCAGAGTCGTCGCGGCCTCCTCCACCTCCACCCGGCCGTGCGCGGCGAGCAGTTCCAGCAGGGCGTTCCACCGGGCGTCCCTGGACACAGGCGCTCTCCTCGGATGTGTGTGGCGTACGGGGTGTGTGGTGCGGGGTGTGCCGTACGGGGGTGTGGCGTGCGGGGCTCCGGGCGGCCCGCGGGGGCGAAAACCGGACAGGCGCAAGCCTGACACGAGCAGCGGAGATGATCGAACCGTGGAAGAAGTGGGGGTGTGCATGCTTGAAAATGCTCGATTGAAGCCACTAACGTGCAAGAACGAGCACGACTCCCGGTCGGGCTCGCTGTCCCCCTCGGGTCCGCCCCGGGCTGCGCCATGGGATCCGCCATCGGATGTGCCATGGGATCGGCCCGGGTTCCGCCGTGGGTTCCGCCCGTCCCCGCAGTCAGGAGCGCACTCCGTGACCTTCGTCGAAGCAGAGATCGCCAGTCAGCCCGCCTGCTGGCGCCGCGCCGCCGAGCTGGCGTCCACGCGGGCCAAGGCCCTCCCCGCCCACGGCGAACGCATCGCCGTCGTGGGCTGCGGCACCTCCTACTACATGGCGCAGGCCTACGCGTCGCTGCGCGAGAGCAACGGACTCGGCGAGACGGACGCCTTCGCCGCCTCCGAGTTCCCCTTCTCGCGCCGCTACGACCGGGTCGTCGCCCTCACGCGCTCCGGCACGACCACCGAGGTGCTGGAACTGCTCGCCCGGCTGCACGGCACCACCCCCACCGTCGTCGTGACGGCCGTGCCCAGCGCCGAGGTGCGGGCGGTCTCCGACGACATCGTCGAACTCGCCTTCGCGGACGAGGAGTCCGTGGTGCAGACACGGTTCGCCACCACCGCCTTCACCCTCTTCCGCGCCCACCTGGGGCTGCACACCGACGCCGTGGTGACCGATGCCGAAACGGCTCTCTCCGAGCCGCTGCCCGAGGGCCTGATCGAGGCCACCCAGCTCTCCTTCCTCGGCCGGGGCTGGACGGTGGGCCTCGCCAACGAGGCCGCGCTGAAGATGAAGGAAGCGTCGCTGGCCTGGACCGAGTCCTACCCGGCGATGGAGTACCGCCACGGTCCGATCAGCATCGCCACGGACACCACGGCGACCTGGATGTTCGGGCCCGCCCCCGACGGTCTCGCCGAGCAACTGCGCGCCACCGGAGCGCGCTGGGTGGAGAGCGGCCTCGACCCGCTGGCCGACCTGATCCGCGTCCAGCGGCTCGCCGTCGCCCGCGCGACCGCCTCCGGCCTGGACCCCGACCGGCCGCGCCACCTGACGCGCTCGGTGGTCCTCGCGGAAGGCGCGTAGCCCCGTCCGCCCCTCGGATCCGCCGCACAGGTCTGCGGGGCAAGGCTGCGGCTTCGGTCCGACGCTCAGGTCTGCCGGGCTGTCGCTCCGCCTCCCCGCCGGCCCGTTGTGCAGGGCTTCCACCGGGCCCGCTGTTCTGTTCCTGCCGTACTCCTCGTTCGCCACCGTTCTGGAGACACGCACATGACCCTCGCAGCCACCGGCGACCTCGTCGCCGCCGCAGCCGCCGAGCACCGGGCCGTCGCGGCCTTCAACGTCATCACCCTGGAACACGCCGAGGCGATCGTCGAAGGCGCCGAGCGGGCGGGATCGCCGGTCATCCTCCAGATCAGCGAGAACGCGGTGAAGTTCCACCACGGCCGCCCGGTCCCGCTGGCCCGCGCCGCCGCCGAGGCGGCCCGGTCGGCCGGGGTGCCCGTGGCGCTCCACCTGGACCACGTGCACAGCGTCCCGTTGCTCCACCAGGCAGCCGAGTGCGGGTTCAGCTCGGTGATGTTCGACGCCTCCCGGCTGCCGTACGAGGAGAACGTGGCGGCCACCCGGGACGCCGTGCTCTGGGCCCACCAGCACGGGGTGTGGGTGGAGGCGGAGCTCGGCCAGGTGGGCGGCAAGAACGGCGAGGCGCCGCTGGACGCCCATGCCCCGGGCGCCCGGACGGACCCGGACGAGGCGCGTGCGTACGTGGCGGCCACCGGTGTCGACTCCCTCGCGGTGGCCGTCGGCAGCTCCCACGCCATGACCACGCGTACCGCACACCTCGACCACGGGCTGCTGGGGCGGCTGAGCGAGGCGCTGGACCTTCCGCTGGTGCTCCACGGCTCCTCGGGCGTCCCCGACGCGGAGTTGCGGCGGGCCGTCACCGGCGGCATCTCGAAGATCAACATTGGTACGGCCCTGAACACCGCGATGACCGCTGCGGTGCGGGCCCACCTCGCCGACGACCCCCGGGCCGTGGACCCGCGCGGCTACCTCGGTCTCGGACGTACCGCGATGAGTCGCACGGTCACCGCCTTCATCGGTGTCCTCGAAGGGGCTGTCGCACCCGCCGGCTCCGGTGCACTCGCTGGCTCCGATGCACCCGCCGCTCCCGGTGCACCCGCTGGCTCCGGTGCACCCGCCGCTCCCGTCGTCGCACAGGCTCGGGCACGCTGACCCCTCGCCGAGGGAACCGTGCGGCCGGGGGCACTGTGCGCCGGGGGTCGCCGAGCGCCGGGGGTCACCGTCCGGTGGTCACCTCGTGCGGGTCATATCGCGTCCGGGCCGCGCTCGCCGGTACGGACGCGTACGACGGTCTCCACCGGGACGGCCCACACCTTGCCGTCGCCGACCTTGCCCGTCCGGGCCGCGCGGACGACGGCGTCGATGACCGCGTCCGCGTCGGCATCCTCCACGAGGACCTCGACGCGGATCTTGGGCACCAGGTCCACGCGGTACTCGGCGCCCCGGTACACCTCGGTGTGGCCGCGCTGACGTCCGTACCCGCTGGCCTCCGTGACGGTCAGACCCTGCACGCCGTGCTCCTGGAGAACGGTTTTCACCTCGTCGAGGCGGTGCGGCTTCACGACCGCGGTGATGAGCTTCATGAGGGCGGATTCCTGTCCTTGGTGGGCGGGTTCGCGTGGGCGGCGGGCGCCTGGGCGACCTGCGCGTGGGCGCCGTGCTGGTGGGTGCCGTGCGGGTGGATGCCCGGGACGTGTGCCTGTGGGGAGGCGAAGCCCTGGACGCCGTGATCGTAGGCGCTCTCGGCGTGCACCGTCCGGTCCAGGCCGACGAGTTCGTCGTCGCCGGAGGCGCGGAGCCCCATCGACCGGTCGATCGCCTTGGCTGTCCCGTACGTCACGAGGAAGGTGTACGCGGTCACGACCAGCACCGCCACCGTCTGCTTCAGGAGCAGGCCGAGCCCTCCGCCGTAGAGAAGCCCCTCCGGGCCGCCGGTCATCGAAGCGGTGGCGAACACCCCGATGAGCAGGGTGCCGACGACGCCTCCGACGAAGTGGACACCCACCACGTCGAGCGAGTCGTCGAAGTCGAACCGGAACTTCCAGGCCACCGCGTACGAACAGACGACACCCGCCGCCAGGCCGACCCCCGCACCGCCCAGCACCCCGACCGTGCCCGAGGCGGGCGTGACCGCCACCAGTCCGGCGACCGCTCCCGACGCCGCGCCGAAAGTGGTCGGATGGCCGTCGCGCTTCTGCTCGACGAAGAGCCAGCCGAGCAGACCGGTCGACCCGGCGACCAGGGTGTTGAGAACCGCAGCCGCCGCCAGGCCGTCCGCGCGCAGGGCCGAACCGCCGTTGAAGCCCAGCCAGCCGAACCAGAGGAGGCCGGCACCGAGGATCACCATCGGCAGGTTGTGCGGGCGCATGGCCTCCTTCTTGAAGCCGATGCGCGGTCCCAGCACCAGCGCGAGCGCCAGACCCGAAGCCCCACAGGCGATCTCCACCACGAGGCCCCCGGCGAAGTCCAGCGCGCCGAGCGTCCGCGTGATCCACCCGCCCGGACCCCAGACCCAGTGCGCGACCGGAACGTATACGAGGAGGGTCCACAGCGGCACGAACGCCACCCAGGCCGCGAACCGCATGCGGTCCGCCACCGCACCGCTGATCAGCGACGCCGCGAGGATCGCGAAGGTCAGATGGAAGGTGCCGAACAGCAGGGTGGGGACGCCGCCGGTCACGGAGTCGGGGCCGATGTCCACGAGACCCAGGTGGTCGAAGCCGCCTATGAGCCCCGCGAAGGAATCGTCGCCGAAGACGAGGGAGTACCCGGCGACCAGCCAGACGACCGTGACCAGGGCGATCGCCACGAAGCTCATCATCAGCATGTTCAGGACGCTCTTGGCGCGGACCATGCCGCCGTAGAACAGGGCGAGTCCCGGAGTCATCAGCAGGACGAGTGCGGTGGCGGCGAGCAGCCAGGCGGTATCGCCCGTGTCGAGACCTGCCGCGGCAAGGGGAGCAGGGGTCACCAAGGGGCCCTCCTCGGGGCGGCGTGGGGTTCCGGCGAAGGAGAGGGTCGCGGGCGCGCGTTACATACGGAGTACGCGCGGGTTTCCGGCGCATTTCATTGCCCGAGGGTGACGTAAGAGACAACGCCCGGTGTGCGGTGCGGGGCCGACGGGTGGGCGGCGCGCAGGATGGCGCGGCGGCTCAGTGGGCGGGCACCCGGGCGGAGTTGGGTGCGTGCGCACCGGCTCGGCGAGCACTGGCGCGGGGCGCGCCCATGGGGTGAGTGCCGGTGTGGTGGCCGGCGCTGCGTTGAAGGGCGGTGCGTTGAAGGGCGGTGCGTTGAACGGCGGTGCGGTGGACGGCGGTGCGGTGGACGGCGGTGCCGCGGTGGACCAGGACTGGTTGCTGCGGATGCCGTGGTCGGTGGAGGAGATCGAGTCGAAGGCTGTCATGCGTTCGACTATCCGCCGGACGCCGGCGATTGCCCTCAGCCCAGGGGTTGAACTCGGGTGGATCTTGGGTGGAGCAGGGGGGAGACCTCAGGGTGGAGTGCGGTAGACCCCCGGGTGGAGCCGGTCGATGCTCCCCGGCTCCACCCCGCGCCCGGCCCCGGCTCCACCCCGCGCTCAGCCCCGGCTCCACCCCGCGCTCAGCCCCGGCTCCACCCCACCCCGCGCTCAGGTCCGGAACACCGTCAGCGCAGCGACTTCAACATCTCGGCGTTGAACGGGGCGATGTCCTCGGTCCGCCCCACCAGCGTCTTCGCCGCCCACTCGGGGTCGGCGATCAGAGCGCGGCCGACCGCCACCATGTCGAACTCGTCGCGCTCGATCCGGTCGAGCAGCTGCTCGATACCGGTGACGGAAGAGCCTTGGCCCCGGAAGGCGTTGAAGAACTCCCCGTCCAGACCGACCGAGCCGACGGTGATCGTCGGCAGACCGCTGATCTTCTTCACCCAGCCCGCGAGGTTCAGGTCGGAGCCTTCGAACTCCGGCAGCCAGTAGCGGCGGGTGGACGCGTGGAAGACGTCCACACCGGCTTCGGCCAGCGGCGTGACCAGGGCGGCCAGTTCCTCGGGGGTCTCCGCGAGCTTCGCGTCGTAGGCGTCCGACTTCCACTGGGACATGCGGAAGATGAGGGGGAAGGAGTCGGAGACGGCAGCACGGCAGGCCGCCACGATCTCTGTGGCGAAGCGGGTGCGGGCGACGAGGTCGCCGCCGTAGGCGTCCGTACGGCGGTTGCTGCCCGACCAGAGGAACTGGTCGATGAGGTAGCCGTGGGCGCCGTGCAGCTCGGCACCGTCGAAGCCGAGGCGCTCGGCGGCTGCAGCGGCGTCGGCGAAGGCGGCGATCACGTCGTCGAGGTCCTGCTGCGTCATGGCGCGCCCCTTGGGCTCGCCGGTGAGGGAGATGCCCGACGGGCCTACCGGCTCCGCGTCCGTGTACGGCGGGGCGCCTTCGGTGCGGGTCACGCCCACGTGCCACAGCTGCGGAACGATCGCGCCGCCCTCGCGGTGCACGGCGTCGACGACGTCGGCCCAGCCCGCGAACGCGTCCTCGCCGTGGAAGCGCGGAATCCGGTCGCTGGTCCCGGCGGAGGGGTGATCGACGTAGGTGCCCTCGGTGATGATCAGCCCCACTCCGCCGGCGGCACGGCGGGCGTAGTACTCCGCCACGTCCTGGCCGGGGACACCGCCCGGGGAGAACGCGCGGGTCATCGGCGCCATGGCGATCCGGTTGCGCGAGGTCAGCCCGCGCACGGTGAACGGACGCGAGAGGGCTTCCGCCGCGCGGTGGGCTCCGGGAAGGGCGGTCACATCGGTCACATCGGTCACGGCGAGTCCTCTTCGTCGGTGGTGCCGGGCGTCGGGGGTGCCGGCACCCCGTCCTCAACATCCGCCCACCGCCGACGCTTCCCGGTCCCTGCCTCTTGTGGCCGAACTCTCTCCCGGCGGCCCGCCCCCCACCGGCTGAGACGTGGCGAGGGGGGCGGGCCGCTGGACGGCAGCTCGGTTCCGGGCTCGGTTCCGCAGCTGCGTTCCAGGCTCGGTCACGGCGTGACCCGGTTGCCTCCGAAGGTCACCACGAGGCTGCCGTCCGATGCGAAGGACCAGCCCAGGGCGCCGCTGTAGGCGGAGCACCGGGAGCCGTTCGTACCGGACCAGAACTGGTTGGAGCTGTCCGCGTCCCCGATGGTCTTGTCGTTCGACCCGTCGTCGCTGCGGCAGGAGGTGTTGCCGCGGAAGACCGAAGTGCCTCCGTCGAAGCTGAAGTTGCGCTCGCCGTTGTCGATGCTGACGTTGTCGGAGAGTGCGATGGTGCCGAGGTTCCTGTTGTAGGTGAACCCGTGGTGGCCGTTGCCGTACGCGATGCTGCGCCGGACGACGTGGTCGACGGGGATGTCGTTGCCGCCGAGCTTGTAGCCGTTGCGGTCGCCGTTCGAGTTCACGGTGCCGTCGCTGAGGGTGCCGTTGTCGTACGAGAGGGAGTCCTCGATGGTCACCGGGCCGATGGGGCCGGTGTCGGTCTTCGTGTAGAGGTCCCAGCCGTCGTCGATGTTGTTGTGGGACACGGCGTACCGGAAGACGTTCCCGGGGCCGACCGTCAGCTTCGCCGCGAAGCCGTCGGCGTCCTCCCCGTCCGAGTCGGCGTTGTCGTGGGACTCGGCGCTCAGGATCAGATTGTCGGACGGCCACTCGTCCTCGGGGGTGTCGGACGCGATCCGGGAGAGCTGAAGGCCGGAGTCGCGGTTGAAGCGGGTCACGGTGTGCTCGATGACGTTGTGGCTGCCGCCGACGAAGATGCCGTTGTCACCGGCGTGTTCGACCGTGATGCCGTCGAGGTGCCAGTACGAGGCGTTCAGCGCGAGCCCACGGTTGGTGGTGTCCTCGGTCTGCGCGGAGAAGTTCAGCACCGGGGACTCGCCCGGATAGGCGGCGAGCGTGGTGAGGGCGCTGGCCGTGCCGTCGTGGCCCTGCGGGATGGTGATCGTCTGCGCGGGTGCGTAGGTCCCGCCGCGCAGGTAGATGGTCCCGCCGGCCGTGACGCGGGAGATGGCCGAGGTCAGGGTCGTGGGGGCCGTCTCCGTGCCCGCCGCGCCGTCGGTGCCGCCCGGCGCCACGTACAGCGCGTCGGCGGCGAGGGTGGCGGTGGTGCTCGCCCCCGAGCTGAGGGGGAAGGCGGTGGGGAGAGCGGCTCCTTGCGCGGTGGGGCCGGACAGCGCGACCACCGTTCCGGCGAGCACGCCGACGCTTGCGATCAGGGGCTTCCATTGCATCGTTTCGTCTCCAGGTCGTCCGGGCCGCCGCGACGGGGCGCGGCGAAGCCGTGGGGGGAGGAAAGGGACGGACCGTTACCGCCGTGTGGGGGCGGAGCGGTTCGGGTACATGAACCGGGCGGGCGACCGGGCGCCTGTTCAAGCGGAGCAATCGCCTCCATCGGACAGTAAGTGTGTGCCATGTACACGTCAATAGACGAGTACATGATTACTGTCTATGAATGTGAACCTCGCATCGTTGCGGGACGCGTCGGCCGTCGCCGGAACGCGACGACGACTTCCCGCCCGCCGAGGAGCTGGCCGGCGAACTCGCCATGATCCGAAAGACGTTGGAAGCGGCACGGCGGACGGTCCGTA
>NZ_JBHWYX010000053.1:0-52471 GCF_042728795.1 Streptomyces sp. NPDC060184 | reverse complement strand
CTCAAGGAACGGACGCTTCCTTCGGTCCCGTTTCACCGGGGCCCTCCGGGCGCTTCCCTTCGTTCTTGCGTTTCCGACTCTATCAGACTGTTTCGCGTCCGATTCCCGGTCGAAGCGGGTCAAGCGGTTTTCGCTTTCCAGTTCTTCGCTTTCGCGTTTCCCTTTCCGGCGAGTCCAACTCTACCAGACTCTTTTTCGTTCCGTTTCCGGTCCGAAATTGATTCCGGCGGCCAGTCAGGGGCCTTTGCCTTTCGGCTGATTCGACTTTATCAGAGTAAATGGGAGCGAATGAACGACCCGGACTCTGCATGAGGGGAATCAAGTGGCTCCGCGGAAATGAACATTCCCTGCAAGAGCGAGATATACGTTAGTCGTCGGTTTGGGACCTGTCCAGTCCGAGCCAACTAGTAAAATCTACCTCCCCACAGCAGCCGTGTCAACGGCTTTTGTGGGCGAAGAGGAGACTAGCAGCTCAGCGAGGTCTGACGCACATCCGCTGTGGCGTGGCGGGTCACGCGGCGGTCGGCAGAGCGGCGGCGCGGTCCGCGGCGGCGACGTCGCCGGTCTCGCCGGCCCGGACCGCACGCCCGCCCAGTACCCACACGTACAGCACAAAGGCCAGCTCGGCGGCGACGCCTATGGCGATCCTGGCCCAGGTGGGAAGGGGTGAGGGGGTCACGAATCCCTCGATGACTCCGGACACGAACAGGACGAGAGCGAGGCCGATGGCCATGCCGAGGGCGGCCCGGCCCTCCTCCGCCAGTGCGGCACGGCGGGATCGGGGACCCGGGTCGATGAGCGTCCAGCCGAGTTTGAGGCCCGTACCGGCGGCAACGAAGACCGCGGTGAGTTCGAGCAGACCGTGCGGCAGGATCAGGCCGAGGAAGGTGTCCAGCCGGCCGGCGGACGACATCAGGCCCATGCCGACCCCGAGGTTGAGCACGTTGGTGAAGAGGATCCAGATCACCGGCAGGCAGAAGAACGCGCCGAGGACGAGGCACATCGCTGCCGCCTGGGCGTTGTTCGTCCACACCTGGGCCGCGAAGGAGGCGGCGGGGTGGCTGGAGTAGTAGGTCTCGTACTCCCCGCCCGGCCGGGTGAGTGCGCGCAGGTCGTCGGGGGCGCCGATGGCGGCCTGGACCTCGGGGTGCGTACCGATCCACCAGCCGATCAGCGCGGCGAGGAGGGTGGAGAACACCGCCGTGGGCACCCACCAGTGGCGCGAGCGATACACCGCGGCGGGGAATCCGGCGGTGAGGAACCGGGCCACGTCCCGCCAGGACGCCTTGCGGGTGCCGGTCACGGCGGACCGGGCGCGGGCCACGAGCTGGGTCAGCCGCCCCTCGACGCGCGGGTCGGGCGCCTGGGAGTGGACCAGGGAGAGATGGGTGGCCGTCCGCTGGTAGAGGAGGACGAGTTCGTCCGCCTCGGTACCGGTGAGCCCTCGGCCCCGCTTCAGCAGATGTTCCAGTCGATCCCACTCCGCGCGGTGGGCGGTGACGAAGACATCGAGGTCCATGGTGGGTGTCTGCTCCAGGCGAAAGGCGAAGAGGCGTACGGGTCCCTAACACGGCGGCGCGCCGTCGATCAGCTTGGCAGACTGTCGCACAACGGGGCAGGGGTGGGCGACGAAGGGCGGGGCAGTGAGCGAACTCGTGACCGGGGACGCGGTGGTTCTGGAGCTCAGACCGGCACGGCTGCCGAGCAGGGCGCTCGCGCAGGCCATCGACACCGCGCTGCTCCTGATCGTCTTCGTCGTGCTCAGCATCGCCCTGGCCCTCGCCACGTCGACGCTCGACGAAGCGGCCGTCGCCGCCGTCTCCGTGGCGTCGTTCCTCCTGGTGCTGGTGGGCGGGCCCATCGCGGTGGAGACCCTGAGTCACGGCCGTTCCCTGGGCAAACTCGCCTGCGGTCTGCGGGTGGTGCGCGAGGACGGGGGGCCCATCGCGTTCCGGCACGCGCTGGTGCGCGGGGCGATGGGGGTCGTCGAGATCCTGTCGTCCTTCGGCGGGGTGGCCGCGATCGCCTCCCTGGTATCCGACCGGGGCCGACGGCTCGGGGACGTGTTCGCCGGGACGCTCGTCGTACGGGAACGGGTGCCGGACGACCGGTCCCGGCCGCTGCCGCCGCCCCCGCCGTGGCTCGCGACCCGTTTCGCCCAGCTGGATCTGTCGGCCGTTCCGGACGAATTCTGGCTCTCCGCACGGCAGTACGTGTCCCGCCTGCACCAGCTCGATCCCGCTGTGGGGTACGCGATCGGCGAGAGGCTCGCCGGGGAGCTGACGGCCAGGACGGCGGTGCCGCCGCCGGAGGGAGTGCCGCACGCCGCGTACGTGGCCGCCGTGCTGCACGAGCGCCGGACCCGCGAGGTGCGCCGGCTGTCGTCGGCCGAACGCGCGGCGGACCGGGCGCCCGGGGCGGCAGCGCGAGTACCTGTTCCGGGCGCCGGGGCGGCGGTCGGCGCGGCGGTGGGACGGGGTGCGTCCGCGGGTGGCCCCTTCGCCGGCCCGGAGGTGGTGCCGGCCCCGCTCGCCGCACCCGTGACGCCGGTGTACCCCGTGGCCCCGGCCGCGGCGCCTGCCTCCACCGGGTTCGCGCCGCCCGCCTGAACCGCCGCCTGCCTGGACCGCGGTCCCCCCGGGCAGCGGTCGCTCCGAACGGGGCGGCGGGCTACTCGGCCGGGTGCTCCGGTCGCGGTGCTGGTTTCGGGGAGGGCGGGGATTCGAGGTCTTCGAGTTCGATGCCGGGAGCGGCGAGGACCACGTCCCCGGCGAGGTGCACCGTGTGGCGCTCCCCCGTGTTCAAGTCGCTGACCTGGTACGTGTCCACGTGCAGGGGGCCGTTGTCAGTGGGGTGCGCTTCACTGTCCACCAGGGCCCAGGACTGATCGGCGGTCAGGGGCGCGAGGACCGGATCCGTGAAGGTGACCAGACGGATGCGGGTCTCGGGGGAATCGGGGGTGAGACGCAGAAGCCGCGTGACGGCGACGAGAAACGCGGGAGAGGTGCCGGAGAAGGCGTGGGCGCGGACGTTGCCCTCGGTCGCCTCGGAGCCTGTGGGGTCGGTCCGCACCCAGGTGACGCCTTCGAGGGCGGCACCGCGGATCTGCCAGCCACCCGCGTGCAGTTCCAGACGGATGGGCCGACCGAGCTCGTCGAGCGCGAGGTCGGTGGAGCCGAGGTGGTCGCCGGAGGGAGCGGTCCTCTGGGCGACGTAGCGCCAGCCGGAAGGGCCGGGGGCGCAGTGGAAGTGTTCTTCGCCGAGGGGGGTGTGGTCGTGCGGATCGTGGAGCGAATAACGGCCGCGGGGCATGAGGTCCTTCGGGCTGCGCGGGCGGGGTACGGGGCAGGCCCCCGGCACGGGGGTGCGGGGGCCTGCGCTCGGACCTGCTGCTGAGACTGTTCCGGTCGCCGTCGGCCGGTTCCTCCCCTGCGGGGACGGGCCGACGGCGGGTGGGATCAGTAGCGGTAGTGGTCGGGCTTGTACGGGCCGTCGACCTCGACGCCGATGTAGGCGGCCTGCTCCGGGCGGAGGGTCGTGAGCTTGACGCCCAGGGCGGCCAGGTGGAGGCGGGCGACCTTCTCGTCGAGGTGCTTCGGGAGCACGTAGACGTCGGTCGGGTACTCCTCCGGCTTGGTGAAGAGCTCGATCTGGGCCAGGGTCTGGTCCGCGAAGGAGTTGGACATGACGAAGGAGGGGTGACCGGTCGCGTTGCCGAGGTTCAGCAGGCGGCCCTCGGAGAGGACGATGAGGACCTTGCCGTCCGGGAAGGTCCAGGTGTGGACCTGCGGCTTGACCTCGTCCTTGACGATGCCGTCGATCTTGGCGAGGCCGGCCATGTCGATCTCGTTGTCGAAGTGGCCGATGTTGCCGACGATCGCCTGGTGCTTCATCCGGGCCATGTCGGACGCCATGATGATGTCCTTGTTGCCCGTCGTGGTGACGAAGATGTCGGCCTGCTCGACGACGTCGTCCAGGGTCGCGACCTGGTAGCCGTCCATGGCCGCCTGGAGCGCGCAGATCGGGTCGATCTCGGTGATGATCACGCGGGCGCCCTGGCCGCGCAGGGACTCGGCGCAGCCCTTGCCCACGTCGCCGTAGCCGCAGACGACGGCGGTCTTGCCGCCGATGAGGACGTCGGTGGCGCGGTTGATGCCGTCGATCAGGGAGTGGCGGCAGCCGTACTTGTTGTCGAACTTCGACTTGGTGACGGCGTCGTTGACGTTGATCGCCGGGAACAGGAGGGTGCCGTCGCGGTGCATCTCGTACAGACGGTGGACGCCGGTGGTCGTCTCCTCGGTGACACCGCGGATCTCGGACGCGAGCTGGGTCCACTTCTGCGGGGACTCGCCGAGGGTGCGGTTGAGGAGCGTGAGGATGTGGGCGTACTCCTCGCTGTCCGCGGTGGACGGGTCCGGGGCCGCGCCGGCCTTCTCGAACTCGACGCCCTTGTGGACCAGGAGGGTGGCGTCACCGCCGTCGTCCAGGATCATGTTCGGGCCGCCGGTGGGGCTGTTCGGCCAGGTCAGAGCCTGCTCGGTGCACCACCAGTACTCCTCCAGCGTCTCGCCCTTCCAGGCGAAGACCGGGACACCGGCGGGGGCCTCGGGGGTGCCGGTCGGGCCGACGGCGATGGCCGCGGCGGCGTGGTCCTGGGTGGAGAAGATGTTGCAGGAGGCCCAGCGGACCTCGGCGCCGAGGGCGACGAGGGTCTCGATGAGCACCGCGGTCTGCACGGTCATGTGCAGGGAGCCGGTGACGCGTGCGCCGGCCAGGGGCTGGGCGGCGGCGTACTCCTTGCGGATCGACATCAGGCCGGGCATCTCGTGCTCGGCGAGGGTGATCTCCTTGCGGCCGAAGACCGCGAGGGAAAGGTCGGCGACCTTGAAGTCCTGGTTCTGGCTGACCGTCGTCATGGCGGGTCTGCTCCTCGTAGAGGTCGAGGGTGGGCTGGATTGCTGTGCGGCACCGGGCACAGGAATGCCCGGGACTCGCAGCGCAGTCCGTCGGAGGCCCTCTCTCCCTCGGCCGGTCCGCTTCCGCGGGCCGATCGACCGCCATCAGCAGCGACGTCTGGTACGCGTACGAATCTACACCGAGCAGCCGTGAGCGCACCGGCCCACGGGGGAACGGTGCGCTCACGGGACGTGTGGACTGGCCGGAATCAGTGCCCCGGCCCGGTGGGGGTCTCTCCGGCCGCACCGTCGGTGCTGTCGGGGCCGTCGGTGCTGTCGGAGCCGTCGGTGCTGCCGGTGCTGCCGGTGCTGCCGGTGCTGCCGGTGCTGCCGGTGCTGCCGGTGCTGCCGGTGCCAGTGGCACCGGCCTCACCCCCGGTGGGCTGCCCGGCCGCACCGGCCAGGGTGGACCGGCCGGGGTTGATGCCCGCCGACGCGGCGTCCGCGTTGTAGATGTCGGGCTCCAGGTAGATGACGCGGGCGATCGGCACGGCGGCGCGGATGCGGGTCTCGGCGGCGTTGATCGCGTTGGCGACCTCGGTCGCGGTGTCGTCGTGCTGGACGGCGATCTTGGCTGCGACCAGCAGTTCCTCGGGGCCGAGGTGGAGCGTGCGCATGTGGATGATGCCGGTCACCGTGTCGCCGTCGACGACGGCGGACTTGATCCGCTCGATCTGTTCGGCCCCTGCCGACTCTCCGAGGAGGAGGGACTTCGTCTCGGCGGCGAGCACGAGCGCGATGACGATGAGCAGGATGCCGATGCAGAGGGTGCCGATGCCGTCCCAGACACCGTCGTCGGTGGCGAGCGAGAGGCCGACACCGCCGAGGGCGAGGACCAGACCGATGAGCGCCCCGAAGTCCTCCAGCAGGACGACGGGGAGCTCGGGAGCCTTGGCACGGCGCACGAATTCCGTCCAGCTCAGCGTTCCGCGGGTCTGGTTGGACTCGGTGATCGCCGTACGGAAGGAGAACCCCTCGGCGATGATCGCGAAGACCAGCACGCCCACCGGCCAGTACCAGGCCTCGATGGGGTGCGGGTGCTTGATCTTCTCGTAGCCCTCGTAGACCGCGAACATGCCACCGACCGAGAACAGGACGATGGAGACGAGGAAGGCGTAGATGTACCTCTCGCGCCCGTAGCCGAAGGGGTGCTCGGGGGTGGCCTGGCGTTGTGCCTTCTTCCCACCGAGCAGCAGGAGTCCCTGGTTGCCCGAGTCGGCGAGCGAGTGGACGCTCTCCGCGAGCATCGACGAGGAGCCACTGAAGAGGAACGCCACGAATTTGGCCGCCGCGATGGCGAGGTTGGCGGAGAGTGCCGCCACGATCGCCTTGGTTCCGCCTGACGCGCTCATGGGTGCCTGGTGTCCCTTCCTCGGTACTGCAAACGCGGATCGGTGCCGCGCACGCGGATCGGTACCGCGCACACGGATCGCCGCGGTACGGCCGCACATTGTTGCAGTACCGAGGACGGGCAGTGCGTCAGGCCACCACGGTGGCCCGGAAGAGCGTGCCGTTACCTGACGCTTCGACCGTTTCGCCCGCCGGCACGAAGACCGAGCCGCCCGGCACGAGGTCCAGCTCACCGGTCCGGAGCGATCCGGCGGTGCAGAGCAGGATCTGCGGGGTGGCGGCCGTCAGGTCGGCGGGAGCCGCGCCGGGCGAGAGGTCGAAACGGGACAGCCGGAACTCGTCGACCGGGGTCTCGTACGGCTCCTCGCCGGAGGGAGCGGCCTCGGGGCGCAGCACGCCGGGCTCGGTGGCCTCGAAGCGCACGATGCGCAGGAGTTCGGGTACGTCGATGTGCTTGGGGGTGAGCCCGCAGCGCAGGACGTTGTCCGAGTTGGCCATGATCTCGACGCCGAGGCCGTCGAGGTAGGCGTGCGGGACGCCCGCGCCGAGGTAGAGCGCCTCGCCGGGCTGGAGCCGCACGTGGTTGAGGAGCATCGCGGCGATGACCCCGGCGTCGCCCGGGTAGTGGCGGGCGATCTCGGCGTACGGGGCGTGGGCGCCGCCCAGGGCTTCGGCAGCGGCGGCGGCCTCGCCGACGGTCGCGGCCATCTCCTCCGGGTCGGCGGTGAGGATCGCGGTGAGCACCTCGCGGAGGGCTGCTTCCTCCGGGTGGGCGCGCAGCAGGTCCGTGTACGGCTTGAGGGAGTCGACGCCGAGCTCCTCCAGCAGGGCGGCGGCCTCGTCGGGCCGGCGGAATCCGCAGAGGCCTTCGAAAGGGGTGAGGGCGCAGATCAGTTCGGGCTTGTGGTTGGCGTCCCGGTAGGTGCGGTGGGGGGCGTCGAGCGGAATGCCGCGGGCCTCTTCGTCGGCGAAGCCGAGCCGGGCCTGCTCCAGGTCGGGGTGGACCTGGAGGGAGAGCGGGGCTCCGGCGGCGAGCAGCTTGAGCAGGAACGGGAGGCGGGGGCCGAACTTCTCGACGGCCGCGGCCCCGAGTTCGCGGGCCGGGTCGGCGGCGATGACCTGGTCGAGCGGGAGTTCGGCGCCGTCGCGGGTGAGCAGGGACGGTGCTCCGGGGTGGGCTCCCATCCACATCTCGGCCTGCGGCTCCCCCGTGGGTGGGGTGCCGAGCAGCTCGGGGATGGCCGTGGTGGAGCCCCAGGCGTAGGGGCGCACGGTGTTGGAGAGCCGGTCCATGGAGTTGTCCTCGGGCTTTCGTGAAGGTGTGCAGGCGTGACAGGTACGGCAGGTGCGGCAGCTGTGGCGGGTGGGGCAGGTGGGGCGGTCGGGACCGGCGCGAGGGCAGCGTCTCCGGCACCCCGGCTTCCCCGGTCCCGGCTTCCCCGGTCCGGGCCTCCCGGCGTCCGGGCTGGGTTTGCCCCGAGGGGCGAACGCCCTGTCGGTCAGGTGGGGTTGTCGGCGGTCGGCGGCTCGGTGGCCAGCGAGAGGTAGACGGCGGCGAAGTCGGTGACGGCGAGGAGTTCGGCGAGCGCTTCGAGGTCGCTGCCCTCCTCGGGTTCGAGTTCGCTGATGGCCGTGTCGTGGCCGAGGGCCAGTTCGCGGGCGGCCGGGGCGGCGGTCAGGCCGCCGGTGGGCCGGTCGCGGAGGAGGACGACCCGGGCGCGCAGCGCTTCCTGCTCGTCGACCCGGTCGCGGAAGAAGTCCTCGGGATCGGCTCCGGCGGCGAAGTCCCCGGCGAGCAGGGCGCCGTGCGAGGGCAGGGCTTCGGGGAGAGGAGCGGTGAGCGCGGGACGGCCGGCGAGCTCGGCGAGGACGGCGGCGAAGCGGCGGCCGACCGGCCCCGCCGCCTCACCCTCGGTCCACACCAGCGGCAGCGTGTCGGCGAGCTCCGCGGCGAGGGTCTTGGCCGGGTTGCTGTACGTGGCGATGGCGGGCCCGCAGCGTTCGGCGGTGCGGTCCAGCCGGTCCGCGACCTTGCGCAGGTCCTCCTCGGACGCCGCGAGCAGGCCGACCCGGTCGAGCAGGGCGAGGAGCGGGGTGAGCAGGGCCCAGAGGGTGCCGGGGCCCGCGGCCGAGGTCTCGGCGTCGTACTCGCCGTGCGGGGCGGCGGCCATGGGTACGAGGAGCCCGTGGGCCCTCTCGACGGCTTCGCGCAGGGGCGAGCGGGTGGGGGCGACGGCGACGACCGAACAGCCCCGGCGGTACGCCTGTTCGGCGAGGAGCGAGAGGCCGGGTTCGGCGCCGTCGGCGGTGGCGATGAGGAGCAGGTCGACCGGGCCCGCCCAGCCGGGCAGGGTCCAGCGCAGTGCGCCGCCGGCCGGGGCGACGCCGGTGGGCCGGATGCGGGTGACCGGGGCGGCGGCTCCCGCGAGGGCGCCGATGATGTCGGCGACTCCGGTGGCGGAGGTGCCGGGACCGGCGACGAGGACGGCGCGCGGCCTGCCCTCGGGGGTCAGCGCTCCGATACCGGCCTCGGCCGTGTGCAGAGCGGCGGTACGGACGCGGGCGCCGGCCTCTGCGGCCCCGCGCAGGAGCCCTCGCCGGTCGGCCCTGGCCAGGGCGTCCGGGGCGTCGAGCAACGTCTCGTCGAGCATGGCGGTGGGCCTCCGATCACCGTACGGATCAGGGTGCGGGTGCCGGGCGCGGTCGCGGACGGTCGTCGACGGGGGCGTCGGCGTCGCGTGCCTGGCGTCCCGTCACGCGGGGCGGCGGGCCTCGTCGACGAGGAGTACCGGGATGCCGTCGCGGACCGGGTAGGCGAGACCGCAGTCGGTGCCGGTGCAGACCAGCTCCGGGCTGTCGTCCGCCGTGCGGTCGTCGAGCGGGGAGTGGCACGCCGGACAGGCGAGGATCTCCAGAAGGCCGGCTTCGAGCGCCATGGGGCGGGTCCCTTCGAACATGCGGTTGAGCTTCGCGCGGTTGGGGCGAGGCCAGCCTACCGCCGGGGTGCGGGGGTCGCGGTCCGGCAGGACCGCGTCCCCCCGCTGCGCGACGGCCGGGCGGGAAGGCACCGGGGGCCGCGCGACGACCGGGTGGACTCACCGGCGCCGCTCGCAGCATCGCCCGGCGGCGGTACGCGGACGTGGCCGGGCGGCGAACGGGCGGCGGCCCGGAGAAGAACGGACCGGGCCCGCGACAACCGGGCCGCGACCATCGGGGCCACGACAGCCGGACCCCTCGTCAGTCGGCCATCCGGCACCCGGGCCCCATGGCCGGGTTGCCGGGTGCCGGGCGGGCGGGCGCGGCCCCTCCCCCGCGCGCTACGCCCGGATGAGGGCCAGGGCCTCGTCCCGTACCGCCGTCATCGTGACCTCGTCGCGGGCTTCGACGTTCAGGCGCAGCAGCGGTTCGGTGTTGGAGGCGCGGACGTTGAACCACCAGTCGGCGGTGGCGACGGTGAGGCCGTCCAGCTCGTCGAAGGTCACGCCCTCGCGCTCGCCGTACGCGGCGCGGATCGCCGCGAGGCGGGCCGCCTGGTCGGTGACGGTGGAGTTGATCTCGCCGGAGCCGGTGTAGCGGTCGTAGGTGGCGAGCAGTTCGGAGAGCGGGCCGTCCTGTCCGCCGAGGGCGGCGAGGACGTGGAGGGCGGCGAGCATGCCCGTATCGGCGTTCCAGAAGTCCCGGAAGTAGTAGTGGGCCGAGTGCTCGCCACCGAAGATCGCGCCGTGCTCGGCCATCTCGGCCTTGATGAAGGAGTGGCCGACGCGGGTACGGACGGGGGTGCCGCCGTTCTCGCGGATGACCTCGGGGACGGACCACGAGGTGATCAGGTTGTGGATGACGGTGCCCTTGCCGCCGTTGCGGGCGAGTTCCCGCTCGGCGACGAGCGCGGTGACGGCGGAGGGGGAGACGCCGGTGCCGCGTTCGTCCACGACGAAGCAGCGGTCGGCGTCCCCGTCGAAGGCGAGCCCGAGGTCGGCGCCCTCGGCGAGGACCCGGGCCCGGAGGTCGACGATGTTGGCCGGGTCGAGCGGGTTCGCCTCGTGGTGGGGGAAGGTGCCGTCGAGCTCGAAATACATCGGTACGACGTCGAGCGGCAGCCCCGCGAGGACGGTCGGCACGGTGTGGCCGCCCATGCCGTTGCCCGCGTCCACCACGACCTTGAGCGGCCGGATCGCCGTGAGGTCGACGAGACCGAGCAGGTGGGCGGCGTAGTCGGTGAGGGTGTCGCGCTCGGTGAGCGTGCCCCCGACGGTGGCCGGCGCGGGCGCCCCGTGCTCGGACCACCGCTCCACCAGGGCACGGATCTCGGCGAGACCGGTGTCCTGGCCGACCGGTGCGGCTCCCGCCCGGCACATCTTGATGCCGTTGTACCGCGCCGGGTTGTGCGAGGCGGTGAACATCGCACCGGGCAGATGGAACGCGCCCGAGGCGTAGTACAGCTGGTCGGTCGAGCAGAGGCCGATCAGGGTGACGTCGGCGCCGCGCGCCTGGGCGCCCCGGGCGAAGGCGCCCGCGAGGCCCGGTGAGGACGGACGCATGTCGTGGCCGATGACGATCGCGTCCGCGTCGGTGACCTGGACGAACGCCGCGCCGAAGAGTTCGGCGAGCGGCTCGTCCCACTGGTCGGGTACGACGCCGCGTACGTCGTACGCCTTCACGAGCTGCGACAGATCAGCAACCACGGCCGGTCCTCCTGGGGTCTGCGGGTCGTCCCGTGATCCGCGGTGGACCGGTGCGGTGCGCCGGACGCGGTGCGCCGCGAGGCGGAGGAGCGTCCGCGTACAGGACATGTCTGGACATGTGCGGAAGCTCCGGCGCCGTGGCGAGGTGTCGTGGCCGGCATCGCGCACCCACCGGGGATTTCGGGACAGCCCTTGGGCTGGGCGCCCAAACTACCCGGCCGGCGGTACGCCCTTCGTGCCGCCCACCAGCAGCGGTGCGGGGCGGCGGGCGGGGCCGTCAGGAGTCGGGGGAACGCAGGACCCGCAGGTGCCCCCGGCGCGCGACCTCGACGGGGTCGGCGGTGCGCGGTCCCCGGACGGTGCCGTCCTGGCCCCGGTCGTGCGGGCGGGCGGCTTCGCGGACGGCGTTGGCCAGCGCTTCGAGGTCGTCGGCGCTGTGGCGGGTGGGTGCGGAGGAGTCGGTGAGCCGGACCACCTCCCAGCCCCGGGGCGCGGTGAGGCGCTCACTGTGTTCGGCGCACAGGTCGTAACAGTGGGGCTCGGCGTAGGTGGCGAGCGGGCCGAGGACCGCAGTCGAGTCGGCATAGACGTACGTCAGTGTCGCGACGGCAGGACGGCCGCACGCGGTGCGCGAACAGCGACGTACAGGGCTCACGATGTTGGACGGTACCGCACTCTTGAGCGGGCTGCGACGACTCTCCCCCGGGTCGGGCCACCGTGTCGTTGATCGCCCCCGGTGGCGGCGGGTCCCCTGGGGGCCGTCCCGGCCCGCGGCCGGGGGGAGAGCGGCTGGTCACAGAGGTTCCGCTTGTGTGCGTACGTGGGCGCCCCGTGGTGACCAGAAGGGCAGGACGTGAGGATTCGGTGATCACGAGCGGGGCCGAAAAGTTGCTCAACTTGGCCGGAAAATTGAGGTTGAAACGTCTCTCGGGGGTTGCGCGGGCGGTGCGGCACGACCCCGTGCCCGGACGGCGGACCACCCCCGCCGGGAGGGTTACGCTGCGTCGGTGATGGACAGTTCCGTACCTTCGCCCTCGCCCGATCCCCGGCCCCGGCGCCGCGACCGCCACGGCCGCGGCATGCGCGGGCCGGTGGCGCCGCCGCAGGTTCCGCTGTCGATGAGCCGGACGGACCGGTTCAGAGACCTCGTTCAGGACTCGGTGGAGCGCCTGGAACGGCGGTGGCCGCAGCTGGCCGAGGTGGACTTCGTGGTCGAAGAGGTGCCGGTGGCGGCCGAGGACACGGTCCCGCTGGGGCGCGCGGTCTCGGCGGCCAAGGGGCAGCCCGCGCAGATCGTCGTCTACCGGCGCCCCATCGAGATCCGGTCGAAGTCACGGGACGAGCGGGCGCTGCTGGTGCACGAGGTCGTGGTGGAGCAGGTCGCGGACCTGCTGGGGCTCTCCCCGGAGTCGGTGGACCCCCGGTACGGGCAGGACTGAGCCCCACCCGCACCGGAGGCCCCACCCGTACCGAAGTCCAGCCCCCGGCCGGAGCCCCGGCCCGTCACGTGGGCCCCGCCCGTACCGGCGGGGCCCCGGGCGTCAGTCGTCCAGCACCGTCAGGTCCTGCACCGCGGCCGGGACTTCGACCGTGCCCCGGTCGTCCGGCAGCGTCTGCACGGTGAACATCTGCACGCCGTCCTCCGGGAGGGCGAGCGTGCGGGCCGCGTAGACCGGGCCGCCCGACTCCGTCTCCACCGTCAGCGCGTACGAGCCCTTGAGGCCGGACGGGACGGGCGGGGTGAACGCGAGCGTCGTACCGCCCTTGACGGTGTACGACTTGACGGTCTGTTCGCCGCCCTCGCTGCCCGCCGAGGCGGTCACCTTCACCTGGGCCGTGGCGCCGGGCGCGACGAGCGAGAGGGTCGAGCCCTTGGCCCGGTTGTCGGCCACGCTCGCCCGGGCGCCGACCGGCCGGGTGGCCGGGATGTACGCGATCTCCTGCGCGGAGCCCGTACCCCGCACCACGCGGAGCGCGGCGACGATCGGGGTGGCCCGCCCGCCCTCGACCGGGGTCAGCCGCAGCGAGCCCGGCTCCTTCCGGGTGACGTTCTTGAGGTCGACGCTCGCGGTCATCCCCGACTTGACGTGCAGCGTGTCGTTGCCGGCCGGGGCGAAGGTCGCCGACTTCCCGATCAGCTGCACCTTGACGTCCGCGTCGTCCTCGCCGGGCGCGTACGCGATCAGCTGGACCGAGGTCGCGTCGGCGGGGATGCCGGGCAGCACCACGGTGGCGGAGGGGTCCGCGGAGGCGGTGAGCCAGTCGCTGCCGCTGTCCTCCCGGGCCCCGCGGACCACCGCGCCGACCCGGCCGCTGCGGGTGGTGACGTGGGCGGTGGCGTCGTCGACGGCCTCGGCGGTCAGGGTGGAGAGCAGCATGGCCACGCTGGAGTGCGCCGGAACGGCGATCCCGTCGCCGACGTCCGCCTTGAGGTCGCCGTCCGGGCCGAACAGCTGGATGTCGACGACGGCCGCGCTGCCGTCCGGGTTGGTCAGGTGGATGTAGTCCTGGGCCTTGGCGGCGGTGCTGACGCCGGGGAACCAGAACTCCGTGTCGGGCGCCGTGCAGCTGACGCCGAGCAGCCCCCGGGTGGACCCCGCGGTGACCGAGGTGGTCTGCTGCGCGCTCCAGCCGGGCGCGAGGGCGCCGGTGGCGGTGCCGACCAGCGCGGGCGCGTCGGCGCCGTCGGCGTCGGCGGTGACGGGCTTTCCGGCCTCCTTGAGCGCGACGACCGTCTTCTCGGCGCCGTCCGCGCCGGCCTTGGCGTCCTCGTCGGTCTTGGCGTCCTTGTCGGTCTTGGTGTCCTTGTCGGTCTTGGTGTCCTTGTCGGTGGTGCTGCCCTTGTCGGACTTCCCGGTGGTGCCGTCGTCCGTGGCGGCGCGCGTCTCCTTGAGCTCGGCGGACGACTCCCCGCCCGCTCCCTTCCCGGCCGGGGTGTAGGAGGTGTACGCGGTCTCGGCCAGCTCGGAGTCGCTGGGCGCCGGGCAGAGCAGGCTGGACCGCTCGACGGGCAGCCTGGACGCCGACGTGGTCGTCGCCGGTGCGGTGCCGCCGGGCGCGTTGAACGCGGCGAAACCGGTCACGGCGGCGAGGGCGACGGTGCCCGCGATGAGGGACAGGGGGGTGGACTTCACTCGGACTCGCCTCGCGATGCGTTACGGGTCTGCCACGGCGCCTGGTCCGGGGCGTTCGGGTCGACCTGCTCGTCGGTGTCGTGGACGCCGTACTGCTGCCCCGCGTACGGGTCGTACGGGGCCTGGGTCTCGTAACCCTGGTACTGCTGCTGTTGCTGCTGCTGCTGCCCGTAGCCGTAGGGGTCGTAGGCGTTCTGCTGCTGGTACGGGTCGGCCTGCTGGAACTGACCGGTCGCGTACTGATCGGCGGTGTACGGGTCCGTCGCGTACGGCTCGGACCCGTACTGCTCGGCCGGGTACTGCTCGGCCTGGTACGGGGTGTACTCGGCCTGCTGGTACTGCTGCTGCCCGTCCCACTCGGCGTAGCCCTGCTGGGGAACCGCGGCGTACGCGCCCTCGCCCTCGGCCTGCGCCGGAACGTAGGCACCCTCCCCGGCCTGCGCCGGGACGTACGCGCCGTCCTCGTCCCCCGTCGGGGCGTACGGCTCCGGCTGGGGCCGGTCGTCGGGGGCCGTGGCCGACGGAGCACCCGGCGCGACGTCCGGCGGCAGGTCCGTACCGGCGGCGTCGGGGACCTCCGCGGCGGCAGCGGCAGCCGCTTCGGCCTCGGCGGCGGCGCGGAGCCTGCGGGCCCGGCGTCCGTCGCCCTCGGCGGCGTCGGCGGCGGCAGCTGCCTCCGGGTCCTCGGGGAGGTCGTCGTCGACCTCGCGGCGGCGGCCCGGCAGGGCCATGACGACGAGGACCACGGCGAGGCCGATCTGTGCCCAGATCCACGCGGAGTGCGTGATCGGGGTGTCGTACGTGAGGTCGAGCCGGCCGCCGGACGCGGGGAGCTCGAAGCCCTGCGCCCAGCCGTCGACGGTCTTGCGGGTGAGCGGCTTCCCGTCCAGGGTGGCCGCCCAGCCGGGGTCGGCCGCGTCGGCGAGGCGGAGCAGCCGGCCGTCCTCGCCCGCGGGGATCCTGGTGTGGGACTCCACGGTGCCCGAGGCGACCGCCACGCCCTCGCCGTCGCCGGAGGCCGGGACGATCATCAGACGGGCGACGTCCTGGTCGACCCGCCACAGCGCGCTGCCGTCGAGCTGGCTGAGGCGGCTGAGGCCGGGAGTGGCGTCGAGGACCCGGCCCATCTCGCGCGGAGCGCCGTCGCGCACGAGGACGTACCGCACGGCGAACCCGCTGAGCTGGTGGCCCTGGTCGGCGCCGGAGCCGGCGACCAGGTTGGCCACGATTCTGTCGAGGTGGCTGTTGCTGCCGGCCGACCTGGTCAGTTCGGCGTCGCCGAGCCGGGCACCGGACCCGCGGACCAGGGTGTACGAGACCGAGCCGGCCGACGTCCCGCCGAGCACCAGGGTGCGCGGCTGGTCCGTGGTCGTGCTCTCCTCCGCGACGAACGCGGGAACCTGCACCGGGTCGCGGCGCTCCAGCGGCCCGGCGGCACCGCCGGCCATCCAGGCGAGGGCGGCGAGCACCGGCGCGGCGGCGGAGGCCAGCGCGATCAGCGCGGCCACCGGCTGCCGCCAGCCGAAGTTGAGGGCGGCGACACGGATGCGCGCCCCGTCCGCGCCCAGCAGGGCGGCGGCGATCAGCGCGGTGCCGTAGACGAGGGTGGCGGGACCGGCCCAGGTCGAGCCGTTGCTCAGGCCCGCGAAGAGCAGACCGACGAGCGCGGCGGCCCAGGCGGCGCGGATCGCGGTCTGCCGCTCGCCGCGCAGCAGGGCGGCGAGGGCCGCGAGCACCACGCCGATGAAGAGGACGGAGCCGCCGCCCTTGGGGCCGCCGGGGCTCAGCGAGAGCAGGTCGACGGCGGAGGCGGTGCCCTCGCCGAGGTCCAGGCCCGCCTCCCGGAGGAAGCCGGACGGGCGGCTCAGCAGGCTCAGCGACCAGGGGGCGAGGACGAGCAGCGGGGTGCCCGCGGTGGCGAGGAACCGCAGTCCGTACGCGGCGAGGTCCCGGCGGCGCAGGGCGAGCACGCCGAGGCCGAGGACGACGGCGAGCGGCCACACGATCGGCGTGAACGCGGTGGTGAAGGTGAGCAGCAGGGTGAAGGCCCAGGTGGCCCGCCAGCTGCCGCGGACCCGTCCGTCACCGCGCAGGCCGTGTGCCGAGACGGCGGTACGGGCCATCAGCGGGAGCAGCACGGCGAGCACGGCGGTGCCCACGCGCCCGGTGGCCAGCGCTCCGGTCACGGCCGGGAGGAAGGCGTACGCGACGCTCGCCCAGGCCCGCAGCAGGCGGGACTCGATGAGCGGTCTCGACGCGAAGTAGGCGGTGAGTCCGGCGAGCGGCACCGAGCAGACGAGCAGCAGGGTCAGCGCGAAGCCGGTGGAGCCGAAGAAGAGGGCCGAGACGGCGGCGAGGACGCCGAGGTAGGGCGGGGCGGCCTCGGTGGAGCCGGTGACGACCGGGTGCCAGCCGTCCGCGAACCGGCTCCAGAGGCCGGAGACGGCGTCGGGCGCGGGCAGCAGGGCACCGCCGGCGAGCGCGCCGCCGCCGAGCAGGCCGCGGCAGGCGAGCAGCGAGACGAAGAGCAGGAGGGCGAAGAGGACGGGGCCGGGTTTGCGGCCGATCCGCTTGAGCCGGGCGAACTGCTCGATCTCGAGGAAGTCGGCGTCGTCGCCGCCGGGTCCGGACTCGACGGCTCCGTGGCGCGAGCCGCCCGCGGCGTCGGCGTCGGAGCGGGAGCCGAAGTTGCCGGCGACCTGTTCGACGGTGGCGCGGACGGTGGCGCCGGGCGGCGGGAAGAGGGAGCGGAGTTCGGCCGGATCGACGGCGCCCTTGCCGCGGGCGCGGCGGGCGGCCATGATCCTGCCCGGCCTCAGCAGGGTGCCGATGAGGCCGGTGACCTCGTCGAGCGCCTGGCCGGGGACCTTGCCGACGAGGTAGGCGAGGGTGCGGAGCAGGGTGCCGACGACGAGGCGGAGCAGCACCCAGGGAAGCTTCTTGGCCGGCGCGTTGGCGAGCATCGCGTAGACGGCCCCGGCCCGGTCGACGCGGTGCGGGCCGACGACGGAACGTCCGGCGCAGTCGATGGGGCGGCGCTCGCGGGCGGCGGCCTCGGCGTGCCGCAGCACGGCGTCGGGGGCGACCAGCACCCGGTGGCCGGCCTGGTGGGCGCGCCAGCAGAGGTCCACGTCGTCGCGCATCAGGGGGAGCCTGCGGTCGAAGCCGCCCAGTTCCTCCCAGACGTCGCGGCGGACCAGCATGCCGGCGGAGGAGACGGAGAGGACGGTACGGACCTGGTCGTGCTGGCCCTGGTCCTGTTCACGCCGGTCGAGCCCGGTCCAGCGGCGACCGCTGTTGGCGATGGTGACGCCGACTTCGAGGAGCTGGCGGCGGTCGTACCAGCCGCGCAGCTTGGGTCCGACGATCGCGGCGTTCGGGTCGGTGTCGACGACGCGCAGCAGTTCGGCGAGGGCGTCGGGCTCGGGGGCGCAGTCGTCGTGGAGCAGCCAGAGCCACTGGACGGGTTCGCCGTGGGGGAGCTCCGGCAGGTCGTAGGCGTCGTCGCGCCAGGTCCTGGTGACGGGGTCCCAGCCGCTGGGGCGCTTGAGGTACGGGAGGTCGTCGACGGTCAGCTCGCCCGCGGTGCGGACCGCTTCGTCGACGGCGGTGCCGAAGCCGGTCCGGCGCGCGAGGTGGAGCACGCGGTCACCGCCCAGCGCCTCGGTGACCAGCCGCGCGGAGTCGTCGGCGCTGCCGGTGTCGGCGGCGACGGCGTTCTGTACGGGGCGCTCCTGCCCGAGCAGCCCCGCGAGCGCGTCGGGCAGCCAGCGCGCGCCGTCGTGGGAGACGAGCACGGCGGTGACGACGTGCCGGGGGAACTCTGGGGCGACGGACGCGTTCGGCGCCGCCGGGTGACTCTGCACGGACATCGAGGTACGGGCCCTCCGGCCGGGTTCCGGGGGCGTTCCCCCGGTGAGGCTGCATCGGTGTACACGCGCGCCCCGGCGGGGCGTTGGCGTGTCTCGGACGGGGCCCCACACTAACGGTACGGATCGGGGGCGATGGCGCCGAGCGGGTGAACCCCGGCCGCACGCCGCAGGGTATGGAGGCCGCGCGGCGGTACGGGCAGCGGTGCCCGGAGGGGTGCGGGCGGGCCGATGGCCCGTGGTCCGGACCCTGGGGGGAAGGGTCGGGGCCACGGGCCATCGGGTGGTCGCGCGTGGGCGGGGCGCTTCGGGGCGGAGGCCGCGGGGAGGCGGCGGCCCCGGGGCTCACCGGTACCGGGTGCCGCGGTGCCCTACCGGATGCTTCGGTGCCGTACCGGCCGTGGCGGTGCCGTGCCTGGGGCGGCGGTGTCGGCCGCGGCGACGCGGTGCCTGGGGCGGCGGTGTCGTAGCGCCGCGGCGGGGGATGCGGTGGAGGTGTCGTGAAGGTGCGGAGCCGTACGGCCGGGCCGTCGGGCTGACCGCGTGTCAGGCCTGCCCGTCGCGGAGGGCTCGGACCCTCGGAGCCGTACCGGTCAGATCGCGGCCTTCTTCAGGCGCCGCCGCTCCCGCTCGGAGAGCCCGCCCCAGATGCCGAACCGCTCGTCGTTCGACAGGGCGTACTCCAGGCATTCGGATCGGACTTCGCAGGCGAGGCAGACCTTCTTCGCCTCCCGGGTCGATCCGCCCTTCTCGGGAAAGAAGGACTCGGGATCGGTCTGGGCGCACAGTGCGCGCTCCTGCCAGCCGAGTTCCTCGTCCGCGTCCTCGACCAGCAGTTGCTGGAACAGCTCGGTCATGTGCGCCCCTCGTCTGTCTCTTACGTCCCCGTGACGTGACCGTCACTCTCCGTGCGGCCGAACAACACGAGTGAAATTACAAGTGTGTAGCTCTGAGCCGGTCAAGCGAGCTTCTGCTATCGGCCCTGGTATTCACTCTGCGGAACCAAACATACGCGGAAAGTTACCAAATCACCAAAAACGTGACATATGCCTAGGGCTCAGCCACCCCTTCATCTCCAACGAGTGAGACGAACGGAGTTTCCGCGCCGGTTCGATTCGATCACCGAAGCGACCAAGATCACAGACGAGTCACGGACCGTCAGCGAGGTTCGGGCGCACGGACGATGCGCCACCTGTCCTGCCCCGCCGGTGCACAAACCTTTCTTCAGTCCGGGCGACCGAAAGGGGTGAAACATTGCCGCCAAATGGGACGTCGAGTTGACAGCGCGGGGAACGAGCCGGTCTCCTTGGCACCATGCCAGCGACCGTCGCGATGTACGCCACCCACGTCCGTGGGTTCCGCACCGCTGTCCAGGCCCGCTGTTGCTGTTCCAGCTGTCGCTGCTGTTGATGCCCTCGCCGCTCCGGCTCCGATCAGTGCTCCCGCTCTGAATCCGGGTTCCCGCCTCCCCGTCCGCGCCCCGCGCGGAGCGCGGCGGCGGACGGACGCCACGGGCCTCCAGCTCCCCGCCCCCGGGCACCCCGCGCAGGACACCGCCGCACCGGCGCGCACCCGCGGGCCCTCCCGGGCACCACCACCGAGCCGCACCCCCACGCGCACCACCGATGCCGAGGACCACCGCATCCATGAACAACGACAGCGACCTGCAGATCGCCGGCGACCTCCTCGAGGTCCAGCACCTGCTTCTGCCGCCGAAGCAACACCCCACCACCGTGGCCGAGTTCGCCGGGCTGGCCCGCTCCATCGCCGCCGACCGCGCCCAGTGGGCCCCGCTCGTGCAGTACGACGCCACCACCCGCTGGTACCACCGCCTGCGCACCGGGCCCGGCTACGAGGTCTGGCTGCTCAGCTGGGTTCCCGGGCAGGGCAGCGGACTCCACGACCACGGCCCGTCGTCCGGCGTACTGACCGTGCTGGAGGGCGAGTTGACCGAACGCACCGAGCGCGGCAGCCGGACCGTCGGCGCCGACGGCCAGCGCGTCTTCGCCCCCGGGTACGTCCACGAGGTGGTCAACGACTCCCTCGCCCCCGCCGTCAGCCTCCACGTGTACTTCCCCGGCCTGACCGAGATGCCGATGCACACCGCACGGTGCGCCCCCGCGGCCCTGGACGCCGTACCGGCCTGAGAACCCGCCCCGCGAAGGAGGCGGCCCGGCTGACAGACTGGCGGCATGCGCATTGTGGTTCTGGCCGGCGGTATCGGTGGTGCTCGTTTCCTGCGTGGCCTCAAACAGGCCGCACCCGACGCGGAGATCACCGTCATCGGCAACACCGGCGACGACATCCATCTGTTCGGGCTGAAGGTCTGCCCCGACCTCGACACCGTGATGTACACCCTCGGCGGTGGCATCAACGAGGAACAGGGCTGGGGGCGCACCGACGAGAGCTTCCACCTCAAGGAGGAGCTCGCGGCCTACGGTGTGGGGCCGGACTGGTTCGGGCTGGGCGACCGCGACTTCGCGACCCATGTGGTCCGTACACAGATGCTGGGCGCGGGCTTCCCGCTCAGCGCGGTCACCGAAGCCCTCTGTGCCCGCTGGCAGCCGGGGGTCCGGCTGCTGCCGATGTCCGACGACCGGGTCGAGACGCACGTGGCCGTCGAGATCGACGGCGAGAGCCGGGCCATCCACTTCCAGGAGTACTGGGTGCGGCTGCGGGCGTCCGTCGAGGCGCGGGCCGTCGTGCCGGTCGGCGCGGAGCAGTCCAAGCCGGCCCCCGGGGTGCTGGAGGCCATCGCGGCGGCCGACGTCATCGTCTTCCCGCCGTCGAACCCGGTCGTGTCCATCGGCACGATCCTGGCGGTGCCCGGCATCCGGGAGGCCGTCGCCGAGGCCGGCGTGCCGGTCGTCGGCCTCTCCCCCATCGTGGGCGACGCCCCGGTGCGCGGGATGGCCGACAAGGTGCTGGCCGCGGTGGGCGTGGAGTCGACCGCGGCGGCGGTGGCCGCTCACTACGGCTCCGGGCTGCTGGACGGCTGGCTGGTGGACACCGTGGACGCCGGTGCGGTGGACACGGTGGAGGCGGCGGGCATCCGCTGCCGCGCGGTGCCGCTGATGATGACGGACGTGGACGCCACGGCCGAGATGGCCCGTCAGGCGCTGGCGCTGGCCGAGGAGGTACGGGCGTGAGCGCGGCGCAGACGGGTGCGGTTCCCTCGTTCCGGGTGTGGGCGCTGCCCGGGCTGCCCGAGGTGCGGGCGGGCGACGACCTCGCCAAGCTGATCGCCGCCGCCGAACCGGGGCTGGCCGACGGCGACGTCCTGCTCGTCACCTCGAAGATCGTCTCCAAGGCCGAGGGCCGGATCGTGGAGGCGACCGACCGCGAGGCCGCGATCGACGCGGAGACCGTGCGCGTGGTGGCGCGGCGCGGCACCCTGCGCATCGTCGAGAACCGGCAGGGCCTGGTGATGGCCGCCGCCGGGGTGGACGCCTCGAACACCCCCGCCGGGACCGTGCTGCTGCTGCCCGAGGACCCGGACCGTTCGGCCCGGGCGATCCGGGACGGGCTGCGGGACACGCTGGGCGTGGAAGTCGGCATCGTCGTCACGGACACCTTCGGGCGGCCGTGGCGGGCCGGGCTGACGGACGTGGCGATCGGCGCGGCGGGGGTGCGGGTCCTGGACGACCTGCGCGGCGGTACGGACGCGTACGGCAACCCGCTGAGCGCGACGGTGGTCGCCACCGCCGACGAGCTGGCCGCCGCGGGCGACCTGGTGAAGGGCAAGGCGGCCGGGCTGCCCGTCGCGGTCGTGCGCGGGCTCGGCCACGTGGTCAGCGCGGCCGACCCCGACGCCTCCGAGGAGGAGACCGGGGCGCGGGCGCTGGTACGGGGCGCCGCCGACGACATGTTCCGGCTCGGCACGTCCGAGGCGGTCCGGGAGGCGGTGACCCTGCGGCGTACCGTCCGGGAGTTCACCGACGACCCGGTGGACCCGGGTGCGGTCCGGCGGGCGGTGGCCGCCGCGGTGACCGCTCCGGCGCCGCACCACACGACGCCCTGGCGGTTCGTGCTGCTGGAGTCCGAGGAGTCGCGGACCCGGCTGCTCGACGCGATGCGGGACGCCTGGATCGCCGATCTGCGGGGCGACGGGAAGAGCGAGGAGTCGATCCGCAAGCGGGTGCGCCGGGGCGAGGTGCTGCGTTCGGCGCCGTACCTGGTGGTGCCGTGCCTGGTGATGGACGGTTCGCACCAGTACGGGGACGAGCGGCGGGACACCGCGGAGCGCGAGATGTTCGTGGTCGCGGCCGGGGCCGGGGTGCAGAACTTCCTCGTGGCCCTCGCGGGCGAGCGGCTCGGCTCGGCGTGGGTCTCCTCCACGATGTTCTGCCGGTCCGTGGTGCGCGAGGTGCTGGACCTGCCCGGCACCTGGGACCCGCTGGGCGCGGTGGCCATCGGCCGCCCCGCGACCGCGCCGCGCGAGCGGACCGCCCGGGACGCGGAGGACTTCCTCACGGTGCGCTGAGGCACCGGGGCGCGGGCTCGTGCCCGCGCCCCGGTGCCCCGCGCCCCCGTGCGCGGGCTCTCAGAGCGACGCGATGTCGCCCGGGGTCATCCGGGGTCCGCGGCGCGGCCTGGACACGCCCGAGAGAAGGATCAGCCGGGTCGCGCGGTGGCGCTGGCCCGCGTAGGGGGCGAGCAGTTCCAGCATCCGGGCGTCGTCGGCGTGCCGGTCGTCGGCGAGGGCGTGGCCGACGATGCCCGGCAGGTGGTAGTCGCCGGTGGTGACCGCGTCCGGGGCGCCGTTGGAGCGCTGGAGGGTCTCGGCGGAGGTCCACGGGCCGATGCCGGGGACGAGTTCCAGACGGGCCTTCGCCTCGGGCAGCTCCATGCCCGCCGCTTCCTCCAGCCGCCGGGCCGCCCGCACCGCCCGCATGACGGTGTCCGAGCGCTTGGCGTCGACGCCCGCCCGGTGCCACTCCCAGGACGGCACCAGCGCCCAGGTGCGCGGGTCGGGCATGACGTGCAGCCCGAGTCCGGCGGTGGGGCCGGGGGCCGGGGTGCCGTGACGGCGGACCAGCAGCCGCCAGGCGCGGTACGCCTCGGTGGTGGTGACCTTCTGTTCGAGGATCGACGGGATCAGGGACTCCATCACCAGTCCCGTGCGCAGCAGCCGCAGCCCGGGGCGGCGGTGCCGGGCGAGGGCGAGCAGCCGGTGGCGCGGTTCGAAGGCGTCCGGGTCGTCGCCGGCGCCGAGGAGTTCGGGCAGCTGGTCGAGGAGCCAGTCGGCGCCGGGCCCCCACGCGGTCGCCCCGATCCGGCCGCCGGGCACCGCGCGGACGCGCAGGGTGCCGGGGCCCGCCGGGGTGCGGGTGGCCCGCCAGAAGCTGCCGTCGTCGGTCGTACGGAAGGTGGGGTCGCCGGCCCCGCGCCGCAGCGGCCCGAGGACCAGGTGGAGGTCGAGCGGGCCCGGCGGGGTCCACTCCCGCGTCAGCGGGACCTGGGCCGGGACGGGCCCGGAGGCGGCGGGTGCGCCCCCGCGTACGGCGTACGGCGTCTGCCGGGGCGGGCCGGTGCGCGCGGTCCGGGGGGCGAAGCGTCCTGCCACGGGTCGGTGTCCTCGGGTGGTTCGGCGGTGCGGGGCGTGCCCCTCCGAGGGTACGGCTCCGGTCTCCGGCACCGCCGGGTCCGGAGACGTACCTCACCGGGCCGTCACTGGTCCGGGGAGAACCGGCACGTCGTCCCGCCCGGCCGTCACTGGTCCGAGGAGAAGCGGACCGACCCGTCCGGGAGGTCGGCGTCGCACCAGACGCGGACGCCGTCGCGGAGTTCGTTGTCGGCGCCGACCCGGGCGCCGTCGCCGATGACCGCACCGGTCAGCACCGTACGGCTGCCGATCCGCGCGCCGGCGCCGACGAGGGAGTCGGTGACGACGGCCCCGGCTTCGATCACCGCGCCGGCGAGCACGGCGGAGCCGGTGATCCGGGCGCCCTCGCCGATCACCGCGCGTTCGCCGACGACCGTGCCGCCGCTGAGCTTGGCGTCCGGGGCGATCCGCGCGTCGGGCAGCACGAGGCGTTCGCCGCAGCGGCCGGGGACGGCCGGGGAGGGCGCGCGGCCGAGGACGAGGTCGGCGGAGCCGCGTACGAACGCCTGCGGGGTGCCGAGGTCGAGCCAGTACGTGGAGTCGACCATGCCCTGGAGGTGGGCGCCCGAGGCGAGCAGGCCGGGGAAGGTCTCGCGTTCGACGGAGACCGGCCGGTCGGCGGGGATGGTGTCGATGACCGAGCGGCGGAAGATGTACGCCCCCGCGTTGATCTGGTCGGTGACGATCTCCTCGGGCGTCTGCGGCTTCTCCAGGAAGGCGGTGACCCGGCCCGAGGCGTCGGTGGGGACGAGGCCGAACGCGCGCGGGTCCTCGACCCGGGTGAGGTGCAGCGAGACGTCCGCGCCGGATGTGGTGTGCGTGGTCACCAGGGCCCGGATGTCCAGGCCGGTGAGGATGTCGCCGTTGAAGATGAGCACCGGATCGTCGGGACCCGAGGTGAGCTTGTGGGCCACGTTGCGTATCGCTCCGCCGGTGCCCAGCGGTTCGCGCTCGGTGACGTACTCGATGTGCAGGCCGAGGTCCGAGCCGTCACCGAAGTGCGGCTCGAACACCTCGGCCAGGTAGGACGTCGCCAGCACGATGTGCTCGACGCCGGCCGCCCGCGCGCGGGCCAGCTGGTGGGTGAGGAAGGGGACACCCGCCGCCGGCACCATCGGCTTCGGGGTGCGGACCGTGAGGGGCCGGAGCCGGGTGCCCTTCCCACCGACCAGGAGGATCGCTTCTCTTGCCTCTGTCACGGCGTCTGTTCTCTGCTTCCTGCCGGGGGCCGGGCCTCGTTCGGCTGGCCAGTGTATGCAGACCCGCCGGCCCGCCCCCGGTCAGCGCCCCTGGAGGCGGGCCGACGTGGTCCGGGTCGTGCCGAGCTTCTTGTAGAGACGTGCTCCGGGGCATTCGGTTGCGAATCCGTCGCGGTGCCCGGAAATGGCGTTCATTTTGACGGAACTGCCCTTCTTGTACCTGTTGCCGCCGCCGGAGACGAGGGTGACGGAGCCCTTCGGGTTGATACCGAAGAGCCCGAGCTTCCAGGCGGTGAGCTTGGCGACGGCGTTGACCGCGGCGGCGGGCGGGTTGGTGCTGGCGAAACTGCCGAGGACGGCGATGCCCATGGTGTTGGTGTTGAAGCCGAGGGTGTGCGCGCCGAGCACCGCCCTGGTGACACCGCCGGCCCGGCCCTCGTAGATGTTTCCGCACTTGTCGACGGCGAAGTTGTAGCCGATGTCCCGCCAGCCGTTGCTCTTGACGTGGTAGCGGTAGATGCCGCGCAGGATGGAGGCCGACTGGGAGCAGGTGTAGTTGTTCCCGGTGGCGCTGTGGTGGACGAAGGCCGCCTTCACCGTCGTGGTGTACGCGAACTGACGCTCGCGCAGGCTCTCGTCCGCGCCCCAGCCCTTGCGGGTGATGATGCCCGGGCGGGGGCCGATGTACGGCTTCGCCGCGGCGACCGCCGCCCCGGCCCGTGGCGCGTCCGCCGCCCGGCCGCTCACGCCGTCCTGGCCCTCGGGTTCCGCCGGGAGGCCCAGGCCGCGGGCCTGCGCGTCGGCGATCGTCTGGGCGCGGCTGAGCGCGGGCAGCACGGCGACGTCGGCGGTGTCCGTGTCGGGCGGGACCGCCGCGTCCGTACCCGTCGCGTCGGCCTCGCCCGCCGCTGCCGTGCCCGTCGCTGCCGTGCCCGCCGCTGCCGCCTGCACGCCCGGGACCGTGCTCGCGGTGACGGGCGCCGGGTCCGCGCCGGGGTCGACGAGTTCGAGGCGCAGCCCCTTCGGGAGGGCCGCCGGCTCCGCGGCCCGGCCGAACAGGTCGGTGACGGCGGGCCGGACCCGTACCTCGACGGCGTCGGAGGCGCCGACCCAGAGCGGGGCGGTCGCGCCGCGCACGGAGGCCGCGTCGGCCTCGGGGGTGCCGGGTTCCGCCGCGTGCTCGTCGTTGTGCGTCTCGACGGACTGCCAGCCGGACCAGCGGGCGGTGGAGGTGGCGCGGGTCCGGACCTCGACCGTGCCGGGCAGTTCCGTCGCCGCGTCGTCCCAGACGACACCGAGGAGGGAGAAGGGCTTGACCTCCTTGGGGGTGAGGCCCTGCGGTACGACGGCGGACGTCTCTCCCGCGGCCCGGTTCTCGGTGAGCGGCACCAGCGGCAGGGACTGCGTCGAGCCGGGAGGGTCGGCGGTCGGGGCCGCCGAGGCCGGCGCCACGGGCAGCGCGGGGGTGGACGCGGCGAGCGAGAGGGTGAGTGCGGCCGCACAGGTGACGCCGATCGTTGCGGCGTGGAGAGTACGCATGTCATTGATCCTCAAATAGGCTGATTCGCCCAGCCACTCGGCGAGCCCCCGATCGCCCTGACGGCCCGTCTGCCGAACGGTGGCCCCGCGTACCCGTTCCCCGGCCGCCCGGCGCCGCCGCCGCGTACGCTTGCGCGGATGAACGCCAGCGACCGCACCCCCGCCGACCTGCTGCGATCCGCGCTCCTCGCGGACCCGGCCCGCCCCCTGGTCACTTTCTACGACGACGCCACCGGCGAGCGCGTCGAACTTTCGGTCGCCACCTTCGCCAATTGGGTGGCCAAGACCGCGAATCTGCTCCAGGGCGACCTGGCCGCCGAACCGGGCGACCGGCTCGCCCTGCTGCTCCCCGCGCACTGGCAGTCGGCCGTCTGGCTGCTCGCCTGCGCCTCGGTCGGCGTGGTCGCCGAGGTGGGCGGCGACCCGGCGACGGCCGACCTCGTGGTGACCGGCCCGGACACGGTGGAGCGGGCCCGCGCCTGCCGGGGCGAGCGCGTCGCCCTGGCGCTGCGCCCGCTCGGCGGACGCTTCCCCGTCGCGCCCGAGGGCTTCGCCGACTACGCGGTCGAGGTGCCCGGCCAGGGCGACCGGTTCGCCCCCTTCCAGCCGGTGGACCCGGACGCCCCCGCGCTCGTCGTGGACGGTACGGAACTGACGGGCGCGCAGCTCGTCGCCCGCGCCCGCGAGGAGGCCGCCGGGCTGGGGCTCGCGCCCGGTTCGCGGCTGCTGTCGGGACGTCCGTACGACAGCTGGGAGGGGCTCGCCGCCGGGCTCTGGGCGCCGCTGGCGTCGGGCGGCTCGGTGGTGCTCTGCCGTCACCTCGGACAGCTGGACGAGGACGGGCTGGCGAAGCGGGTGGAGAGCGAGCGGGTCACCCACCGCGCGGTCTGACCGGCCGGGCCCGGCCTCCGCCCGGTCCCGCCGGGCGGACGCCGGCACCGCTCGGTCCGGTACGTCGCACGCCCCCGGGGCCCGGCGCGCTCCGGCCGCCCGTTCACGCGGGCCGGTATGAAAAGCGCTGCGAGGCTCACTCGTCCGGCCCCGCGCGGGCCCGGTCCCCCGGGGCTGGGCGGTGACTCGGGTACATCATCGGCGGTACCGACCACCCGAGGATGGACGCAGACGTGACGGACAGCGCTGGCACGCCGGCCGACCCCGACCCCGATTCCGAAGGCCCTGAAAGCCCCGGTGGCCCGGACGGCGGCGGCGGTCGGGCCGGCGGATCGAGCGGCGGGGGCGGGCCGTGGACCTGGGCGGCCCGCCCCGAGACCGTGCGCCCCGAGGGCCGCAAGCGGCACTGGGTGCGCTGGACGGCGCTGGGGGCCTCACTCGTCCTCCTGGCCGCTGCGGGCGTCGGCTGGTGGCTGTACCGGAAGCTGGACGGCAACATCCGGACGGACACGAGCGCGGAGGCCGAACTGCGGGCGTACGAGCGGGAGCGTCCCACCGCTCTGGTGACGGACGCCCAGAACATCCTGCTCATCGGCTCCGACAGCCGGGCCGGGGACAACCGGAAGTACGGCCGGGACAACGGCGGGGCGCAGCGCTCGGACACGGTGATCCTGCTGCACCTCGCGGCGGACCGGAAGAGCGCCACCGCCGTGTCCGTGCCCCGGGACCTGATGGTGGAGATCCCCAGCTGCCACGGGTCCGGCGGCAAGGCGACCGGCGCGCGGACCGCCCAGTTCAACTGGGCGTTCGAGATCGGCGGCACGGCCTGCACGGTGCGGACCGTCGAGCTGATGACGAAGATCCGCGTCGACCACCACATGGTGGTGGACTTCAGCGGGTTCAAGGACATGGTCGACGCGGTGGACGGCGTGCAGATCTGCCTCCGGGAGCCCATCGACGACCCGGCGGCGCACCTGAAGCTCCCGGCCGGGCGGCACACGCTCGACGGTGAGCAGGCGCTCGGATACGTACGCGCGCGCAAGTCGCTCGGCAACGGCAGCGACACCGAGCGGATGAACAGGCAGCAGCAATTCCTCGCCGCCCTGGTGAACAAGGTGCAGAGCAATGGTGTCCTGCTCAATCCGGCCCGGCTCTACCCCGTTCTCGACGCGGCCACGAAGTCGCTGACGACGGACGCCGGACTGGACTCGTTGCGCGACCTCTACGGACTGGTCCGCGGAATGCGGAACGTGCCCACGGACCAGGTGCAGTTCCTGACCGTCCCGCGTCGGCCCTACCGGCAGAACGCAAACCGGGATGAATTGGTGCAACCGGATGCGGACCGGCTTTTCGAGCAGCTGCGCGAGGACGCTCCGGTCACGGTCGTACCGGCCAAGAATTCGGGCAACGGACCCGCTCCGGCGAAAAGGCCGGCCACGGCGACCGGCAGGGCGCCCGCCGCGGCCAAGGCGACGCCGAACCCCACTTACTCGGGCACGAATGCTGCGGATGACCTGTGCAAGCGGTAAAGCAATTCCCAAGCGGAACGGCACAATCAGCGTGGAATGACTGGAATGCCCGGTTGTAGGGGTCGTGGAATGTGTCACGCTCGTCGCTGCACTCCGGAGCGGGCGGATAGTGTGACGCGATCCGGTGCGTCCGGCCTTCCGGCCACGCACTTCTGGAACGCAGATTCGGAGCGCCTTTTCGGGGAAGGCGCCTCGCGTGGCACCGACGGAGGACCCAGGCAACCGTGGATGCGCAAAGCCGTGGACGGGACGATATCGACCCCGCGGACCAGTGGGTCCTGAACCCGCAGACCGGCAATTACGAACTGCGACTGAACCACTCCGAAGAGCATTCTTCGCGCGTGGACGAAGGGCCCCGCATTCCGCGCGGCCGAAACGGATCGGATTCCGCGGAACCCCGTCCGGGCGGCCGTCGCCGGGCCCCCTCCCCCGAACCGGGTGAGGACGCGGCACCGCGCGGGGACGAGCGGGTTCCCGGCCAGCGCAGCCGCCGGGCGGGCGGTCCCAAACGCGCGGCGGAGGCCGAGGCCCCGGCGGGGCGCCGCACCCGCAGGGCGAAGAAGAGCGGCAAGAAGAAGTGGCTGGTGTGGACCGGCGGCGTGACGGCGTTCCTCGTCGTCGCCGGCTCGGGCGGCGCGTACGCCCTGTACCGGCACTTCAACGGCAACATAGGCACCGTCGACGTGGGCTCCGCCGGCAACAAGAACGTCACCAGCTCCGGCCCGATGAACATCCTGATCATCGGCACCGACAAGCGCACCGGCAAGGGCAACGAGGGCTACGGCGACGCCGGGAGCGCGGGCCACGCCGACACCAACATCCTCTTCCACGTCTCGGCGGACCGGACCAACGCGACCGCGCTCAGCATCCCGCGCGACCTGGTCATGGACATACCCGACTGCGAGACGAAGCAGGAGGACGGCACCACCGAGGTCATCCCCGGAACGCCGCACGACCGCTTCAACATCAGCCTCGGCCAGGAGGGCCGTGACCCCGGCTGCACCATGCGCACGGTGAAGGAGCTCACCGGCCTCTCGGTCGACCACTTCATGATGGTGGACTTCAACGCGGTCAAGGAGCTCTCCACGGCGGTCGGCGGCGTCACCGTCTGCATGGCGAAACCGATCGACGACCCCAAGTCCCACCTCAAGCTGCCGAAGGGCGAGTCGAAGGTGCAGGGCGAGCAGGCCCTGGCGCTGCTGCGGACCCGGCACAGCTTCGGCAACGAGAGCGACCTGGACCGGATCAAGGTCCAGCAGCAGTTCCTCGGCTCGATGATCCGTCAGATGAAGTCGGACGACACCCTGACGAGCCCCACGAAGCTCTTCAAGCTCGCCAACGCGGCGACCAAGGCGCTGACGGTCGACTCGGGCATCGGTTCGGTGGCGAAACTGACCACCCTCGCCAAGGAGCTCTCCAAGGTTCCGGCGAAGAACATCACCTTCACCACGGTGCCGGTCATCGACAACCCGGACGAGCCGCAGCCGGTCACGGTCGTCGTGCATCCGACCAAGGCCGAGCAGCTCTTCGAGACGATGCGCCAGGACGTCTCCCTCACCGAGGTCGCGGCGCAGAAGAAGGCCGACGCCGCGAAGCAGAAGAGCGCGCAGGAAGCCCTGCTGGACGGGGCGCGGGCGGAACCGGCCGACGTGCGGGTGGACGTGTACAACGGCGGGAAGATCTCCGGTGCTGCCGGAGCCACCGTCAGCTGGCTCCAGCTCGAAAAGGGCGTGGTGAAGTCCACCAACAAGGCCAACGCGCCGGAGAAGATCGACAAGACGACGCTGGAGTACGCGCCCAACCAGGCGGACCAGGCCCGGGCACTCGCCGACATGATGGGGCTGCCCGCCTCGGCACTGAAGCAGGGCACCACGGACGCCGAAGGGCTGGAAGCGATGACGCTGACGCTCGGCGCCGACTTCAAGGGGGCCGGGGTCGCCGTCGACGCACCCGCCACGGCGCCCACCGACATCCAGAGGGCTAGCGCCGACAAGGCGGTGTGCAGCGAGTGAAACCCGTTCGCCGCACCACCGCGAGAGTCTGAGCAGCAGGGGGGGTCCCGTTGGGACGGAACAGTACGCCCGGGGAGGGGACGCGACCACGCGTCCAGCAGGCCGATCAACTCGGCTGGGACGACAGTCTCTACGCCGACGGGGAAGCGGCGGGAGACGGTACGGGGGAAGGCGGGGAGCCGGGTACGGGCGGGGGCACCGTGCCGGGTCAGCGCAAGGGCCACAAGGCCGGCCGCGACGCCGGCGGTCCGTCCCGGCACGCGCCCAGGAAGGGCAAGCGCCGCGTCCTGCGGTGGATCGCCTCGGTGCTCTCCCTGCTGATACTCGCCACCGGCGCGGCCGGTTACGCGTACTACCAGCACCTGAACCACAACATAAAGAAGGAGGATCTGACCCTCGGCGACAAGAAGATGACCGAGCACAAGGCCAACGCGGCCGGTCAGACTCCGCTGAACATCCTGATCATCGGCTCCGACGCCCGCGACACCGCGGCCAACCAGAAGCTGGGCGGCGCGAAGGAGACCTTCAACTCCACGCCCCTCGCCGACGTGCAGATGCTCCTGCACGTCTCGGCGGACCGCAGCAACATCTCGGTGGTCAGCATGCCGCGCGACACCATGCTGAAGATGCCCAAGTGCACAGACCCGAAGACCGGCAAGGTCTACGAGGCGTCCACCTCCCTGGTCATGACCAACACGAGCCTGGGGCGCGGCGGTCCGGGCTGCACGGTCGCCGCCTGGTACGAGCTCACCGGCATCACCATCGACCACTTCATGATGATCGACTTCGCCGGTGTGGTGTCGATGGCAGACGCCGTCGGCGGCGTGCCCGTCTGCGTCGACGCCAACGTCTACTCGCACACCAGCAAGGGTGCGGGCTCCGGCCTCAAGCTGAAGGAGGGCACCACCTCCATCAAGGGCAAGCAGGCCCTCCAGTGGCTGCGCACCCGGTACGGCTTCGAGGACAACACGGACCTGGGCCGGGAGGAGGCGCAGCACCAGTACCTGAACTCGATGGTCCGCGAGCTCCGCAAGGGCACCAAGCTGACCGACCCCGGGAAGCTGATGGACCTCGCCGAGGCCGCGAGCAACGCGCTCACGGTCGACAAGGCCCTCGACCCGAAGGGGCTGTACGACCTGGCGGGGGAACTCAAGAAGGTCCCGTCCAAGCGGATCACGATGACCACCATGCCGAACGTCTACGGCACGGGAGAGCTCAAGGACCGGGTCCTTCCGAAGCCGGGTGACGCCGAGCAGCTGTTCCGGATGGTGCGGGACGACGTCGCGCTCGACGGCAAGGCGTCCAAGCCCGCGGCGACGGCCTCGCCCACGCCGACGGACCCGTCCGCGCCGGTGGACGAGATCGCCGTGACGGTGCGCAACGCGACCGCCGACGACTCGCAGGGTCCTGCGTCCGGCCGCGCCGGTGCCGTACGGGACCTGCTCAAGGACGCCGGATTCGTCCGGGCCGCCCTGGACTCCTCGGACATCACCGGCTCGGCGCGGACCAGCGTCCTGTACCCGAGCGCGGACCTGGAGGGCGACGCCCAGGCCGTCGCCAAGGCGCTCGGCATCCCGATGTCGCTGGTGAAGCAGTCGACCGACGTCTCCGGGATCTCCCTGGCGGTCGGCGCCGACTGGCGCGACGGGGGCAGCTACCCCGCCGCGAAGGACGACAAGACCCCCGAATCGGCGAAGGCCCTCAACGGCGACGACGAGGGGGCGTGCATGCACGTGAACCCGGACTTCACCTGGTAGGCACGGGAGTACGGACACGAGGGAGGGGCTCCACCGTCGCGGTGGAGCCCCTCCCTCGTCCGTACGGCCCGTGCGGGCGGCCCCGGCGGGCGGCCGTCAGGCGGTCTGCTCGCTCAGCGAGGGACGGCGGCCGGCGATGACGCGGCGGGCCAGCGACCGCGGGCTGGTGAGGAACCCCCAGCCCCAGGACATGTGCATGGTGGCGAGGGCGACCGGGATCTGCGCGCGGGCCTTCAGCGACAGCCCCTTGCCCGCGGGCAGCGATCCCGCGGTGATGGCGGCGGCGTAGGCGGCCGGGACGAGGAAGGCCCAGGGGGTGACCGCGGCGCCGACGACGATGCCCGCGGCGATGGCGCAGACGGCGGTCGGCGGGGCGAGGTAGCGCAGGTTGATCGAGCCCGCGTGGTAGCGGGCGACGACGTGCCGCCAGCGGCCGTAGTCCTTGTACTGCTTGGCGAGCGCCCGCACCGAGGGGCGGGGGCGGTACTGGACCTTCAGCTCGGGCGAGAACCAGATCAGACCGCCGGCCTCGCGGATGCGGAAGTTGAGCTCCCAGTCCTGGGCCCGGATGAACTCGACGTTGTACCCCTCGGCCCTCTCCAGCGCCTCGCGGCGGAAGACGCCGAGGTACACGGTCTCCGCGGGGCCCGCCTGGCCGCCGGTGTGGAACGCGGCGTTGCCGACGCCGATCTTCGAGGTCATCGCCGCGGCGACGGCGTCCTCCCAGGCGTTCTCGCCCTCGGCGTGCATGATGCCGCCGACGTTCTGCGCGCCGGTCTCCTCCAGGAGGCGGACGGCGGTGGCGATGTAGTCGGGCGAGAGCATGCCGTGTCCGTCGACCCGCACCACGATCGGGTGGCGGGACGCCGCGATGGCGGCGTTGAGGGCGGCGGGGGTGCGCCCCGTGGGGTTGGGGACGGTGTGGACGCGGGAATCCTCGCGCACCAGTTCGGCGGCGATCTCGTCGGTGCGGTCCTTGGACGGGCCGAGCGCGATCACCACCTCCATCTCACCGGCGTATTCCTGTTCCAGGATGTGCCGGACCGAGTTCCTCAGGTGCCGCTCCTCGTCGAGCACCGGCATGATCACTGAGACGGCGGGGTAGTGCGCGGCAGACATGTGGTCCTCGGGGGGTCCTCGGGGGCGCCGGACTCCGGGTCGCACCACGGGAGACGGCGGTTGTTCGACAGGTGGTGCGCGCGGCCACGTTACCGCTTACGGGGGACAACGGCGCGTCCCGCCGGGTCGCAGCCCGGAAAGGAGATCGTATGGACTTACCGTACGGACGGTCTGCCCACGCCCAGGAGGTTTCCCCCTCGTGACCACGCCGCCCAGGCCGCCCCGTCCACCGCATCCCCGGCGCACACCGCCGCGGCGCGGTCCGGCGCCGTCCAGGAGGACGCCGAGATCGCGGCGGCAGGACGAGCGGCCCCGCTGGGGGATGCGGGTGGCGACGGGACTGTCGGTGCTGGTGCTCGGCGCGGGCGGCATCGGTCACGCGGTGGTCACCGGGCTGGAGACCGGCATCGACCGGGTGGACCCCTTCCGGGACATGAAGAACCGGCCCCCCGGGAGCCGCGGGACGAACCTGCTGCTCGTCGGCACCGACGGGCGCGACAGCATCACCCCGGCGGAGAAGAAGAAGTACCGGCTCGGCGGCGCCCCCTGCCACTGCACCGACACCCTCATGCTGGTGCACCTCTCCCAGGACCGGCGGCGGGCGAGCGTGGTGAGCCTGCCGCGCGACAGCTACGCCGTGATCCCCGCGCACACGGACGGCACGACCGGCAAGCGGCACGCCGCGCACCCCGTGAAACTGAACGCCGCCTACGCGGAGGGCGGGCCGAACCTGACCGTGCGCACCGTGGAGCAGCTGACCGGGGTCAAGATCGACCACTACCTGGAGGCGGACTTCACCAGCTTCATGAAGACGGTGGACGCGCTGGGAGGCGTGGAGATCTGCACGGTACGGCCGCTCAAGGACGCGTACACGGGGCTGGACCTCCCGGCGGGAACCCACGCGCTCAACGGCGGCCAGGCCCTCCAGTACGTCCGCTCCCGGCACATCGACGGGGCGGCCGACCTGGGGCGGATGCAGCGGCAGCAGAAGTTCGTCGCGGCGGTGATCGAGCGGGCGACCAGCAAGGGGGTGCTGCTCAACCCCGTGAAGTTCCAGCAGGTCGTCTCCGCGATGCTGGGGTCGGTACGGGCCGACGAGGGGTTCGGCACCGAGCAGATGCTGGAGCTGGGGTCGGCGATGCGCGGGTTCACCGCCGCCTCGTCGGAGTTCGCCTCCGTCCCGGTGGGCGACCCGAGCTTCCCGGTCAAGGGGATCGGGTCGACCGTGAAGTGGGACACCGCGCGGGCGAACGCCCTGTTCCAAACCCTGCGCGAGGACAAGCCGCTCACCGCCGCGAAGCCGTCCACCTCCCCGGCGGAGTCGAAGGCGACGGTGGTGGACGTGGCGCCCCAGCAGATCCGGGTCCAGGTCTACAACGGCACGCCGCGCGCGGGTCTCGGCAAACAGCTGGACGACGCCCTGCGCGCCACCGGGTTCAACACCACCGCGGCGCCCCTCAACGGCACGGTCCGCGACCTCGCGCGCACCCTGATCACCTACGACCCGCGCTGGGACCGCTCGGCGAAGTCGCTGGCCACGGCGTTGCCCGGCAGCGAACTGCGGGCGGCGCCCGGCCAGGGCGCCACCCTGCGGGTGACGGTCGGCGCGGACTGGACGGCGGTGGTCCCGGTGCGGGCGGAGACCGTACCCCGGGGCACGTTCCACGCCGTCACCGGCGACGAGGTCGTCTGCCCCTGAGCCGCGCCGCGCGGCGCCTGCCGCTGAGCCCCGCGGTCAGGGGCTCGTCGGCGGCCGGGATCAGTCCTCGTCGACGCGGCCGGGCCCGGATCAGCTCTCGTCGATGCCGTCCGCGGCCCGCTGCTCGCGCAGCTCCTTGATCGCACGGCGCCGGGCGAGGCGGTGCGTCCGGCGGATCTGGGCCTCCTGGTGGCGCCGCTTGTCGCGCTCGGTGCTGGGGATCACCGGCGGTACGGGCCGGGGGCGGCCGTCGGCGTCGACGGCGGCGAAGACGAGGTAGGCGCTGCCGACCTGCTGGGCGGGGGTCGACTCGTTCCACCGCTCGGCCATCACCCGAACCCCGACCTCCATGGAGGAGCGGCCCGTCCAGTTCACCTGGGCGCGTACGTGCACGAGGTCGCCGACCCGGACCGGCTCCAGGAAGACCATCTCGTCCATCGAGGCCGTCACGGCGGGGCCGCCCGAGTGCCGGCCGGCCACGGCCCCGGCCGCGGTGTCCACCAGCTTCATGATCACGCCGCCGTGCACCGTACCCAGCAGGTTGGTGTCGCTGCCGGTCATGATGTGGCTGAGGGTGGTGCGGGACGCCTCGGTGGGCTTGCCGGGGATCTCACCGACGCCGCCGCGACCGTCACCGCCGTCCGTGGGGTTCTGGGAACGGCTTCCGTCCTCGGGGCTGCTTTCGTCCTGGGGGCGATTGGCCAGTTTTGTCATACCGTCCACTGTATGCGGCCGATGCGTGACCGAATTTGCATCAGCTTCGCAACAGCCCTGAACCGTTTCTTCTCACACCCTGTGATCCGCGCACCCAGGGGCGGCAGACTGGTCCGCATGAGTGACAGGCCCGGATGGAACGACGAAAGCGACCGCTACGGCCGGGGCAGCGCCTCCCCCGAGCCCGAGGGTGCGCGCTCCATGCCCCGTGTCCAGCGACGCCCCGCCCCGCCGCGCGCTCCTCAGGTGCCGCCGCAGGGCCCCGGGTACCAGGACCAGGGCCGCCAGGGCCAGGGGTACCAGGGCCAGGGCCGGGCGCGTCAGGGGTACGGCACCCCCGGGGCGCCCCAGCGCGACGCGTACGACCGCGACGCGTACGACCCGTACGGCCAGGGCGGCCAGGCCGGGACCGGGTACGACAGCGGCTACAACACCGGCCAGGTCTACAGATCGCCCCAGGGACCTGGCCAGGGCCACGGGCAGGGGCCGGGCGGCGGCCGTGGCGGGCGCGGCGGTGACGGCGGATACGTCCAGGGCCGGCCCGCGCCGGACTGGCGGCGCCGGATCAAGATCGGCGCGCTGGCCCTGGTGGTCGTCGTGCTGGCGGTCTCCGTCTCGACGTACTTCTGGGCGGACTCCAAGCTCAAGCGCGAGGTCGACCTCTCCAAGGTCATCGACCGCCCGGACGCGGGCGACGGCACCAACTACCTGATCGTCGGTTCCGACAGCCGCGAGGGCATGACGGCCGAGGACAAGAAGAAGCTGCACACCGGCTCCGCCGAGGGCAAGCGCACCGACTCGATGATGATCCTGCACAACGGGTCGAACGGGCCGACGCTGGTCTCGCTGCCCCGCGACTCGAACGTGGAGATCCCCTCGTTCGTGGGCTCCGAGTCGGGCAAGAGGTACGAGGGCACCGGCCGGACCGTGAAGCTGAACGCCGCCTACGCGGAGGACGGCCCGGAGCTGCTGGTGCGGACCGTCGAGTACAACACCGGGCTGCACATCGACCACTACGTCGAGATCGGTTTCGGCGGCTTCGCCAACATCGTGGACGCGATCGGCGGGGTCGAGCTCGACATCCCGAAGGCGTTCAAGGACAAGAACTCCGGCGCCGACTTCCAGGCGGGCAAGCAGACGCTCAACGGCGAGCAGTCCCTCGCCTTCGTCCGCACCCGCTACGCCTTCGCGGGCAGCGACCTGGACCGTACGAAGAACCAGCAGAAGTTCCTCGCGGCCCTCGCGAGCCAGACGGCGACCCCGTCGACGCTGATCAACCCGTTCAAGCTGTACCCGGTGCTGGGCGCGGGCCTCGACACCCTCGTCGTGGACAAGGACATGTCGCTCTGGTCGCTGGCCCGGATGTTCTTCGCGATGAAGGGCGTCACCGGCGGCGACGGCACGTCGATGAACATCCCGCTCTCCGGGCAGAGCACCGGCGGGGGCAACCTCATCTGGGACAAGGCGAAGGTCAAGCAGCTCGTGGAGCAGCTGAAGAACGACGAGAAGGTCACGGTGCAGGGCAGCTGAACCTCCGGTCGCGACGGAGCCGGGACCCCGGTCGGGGTCCCGGCTCGCGTGCGTCTCAGGGGTCCGTGCGTCTCACGGCGCTCGCGTGCGTCTCAGGGGTCCGTGCGTCTCACGGGCCCGTGGCGGCCGGAGCGCGTCAGTTGAAGCCGAAGCCCCTGGGCAGCGGCTCCTGGTGGAAGAGCCCGACCGGGACGGCGGCGGCGAGCGCCCCGTATCCCGCCGGGTTCAGGTGCAGGTGGTCGGGGTCGCTGTACGCGGTCAGGATCTGGCGCGGTTTTTGCGGGTCGCGGACCGCGCGGTCGAAGTCGACCACGCTGTCGAACCGGCCGCTGGTGCGGATCCAGGCGTTGACCTTCTGCCGTGCCCGCTCGCGGTACCCGTCCGGGTCGTCGTAGTCGGTGTTGCCGCCGAAGGGCGTCAGCGTCGCCCCGTAGACCCGGATGCCCTGGGTGTGGGCCCGGACGATGATCTGGTCGTAGGCGGCGATGAGGTCGTCCGCCGTCTTCTGCTGGGCGGCCTCGGTGGCCTCGGCCGTACCGATGTCGTTGACGCCCTCGAAGACGAGGGCCCACTCGACGCCGCTCTGCGCCAGGACGTCGCGGTCCACCCGGGAGAGGGCGTTGGGGCCGAGGCCGTCGTTGAGCACGCGGTTGCCCCCGGCCGCCTGGTTGAGGATCGCGGTACCGGCCGTGTCCGGGCGCGAGCGCAGCCGGTCGAGGAGCTGGTCCGGCCAGCGGTTGTTGGCGTCGGTGGTGGAGCCCCGGCCGTCGGTGAGCGAGTCGCCCACGATGACGGCGGCGGCGGTGGTGTCCGGGGACCAGACCTCGACGCCGCTGAGGAAGTACCAGTGGGCGGCCGAGGCGGCACCTGCCAGGTCCTCGTCCCGCACGTGGTCGCCGGCGAGCATGTACGAGGTGGTCCGTGAGCCGGGGTGCGAGGTGATGCTGTTCGACGCCTGCCCGTCCGCCAGGTACACGGTCACGGTGAGGTTCGTCCCGGGCGCCACGTCGAAGTCCAGCGGGTCCGAGACGACCTGCGAGCCCACCGGGACGACCGCCGAGGCGCTGCCGCCGAACGTCACCTTCCGGGAGGTCGCGGGCTGGATCGCGCTGGCTCCGGCCCGGCCCCCGGCGGGCAGCGCCACCGACACCGAGGTAAGCGGCAGCGCGGCACCGCCGAACGCGTTGGAGAACCGCAGCCGCACCTGCTTCCCGCCGACCGACACATGGACGGTCTGCCGCAGGGTGGCGTCGTCGAGGACCTTGCCGTCCTGGTTGAACGGGGCGGGCGGCATGTTGTTCGGTTCGGTCAGCTGCGGCATGGACGTCCAGGTGTTCACCCAGTGCGTCCCCGCCTGCCGGGCGTGCGCGGCGGCGCTCCGCCCGCTCCCGCCGTTCCCCGACGGGTGCGCTCCCGTGTCCGCGGCCCCGGCGGCTCCCACGGCGACACCGGTGGCCAGGGTGGCCGCGAGCGCCACCGTCACGGCCAGACCGGTCTTCGAAACTTTTCGAGCCATGGACTGCTTCCCCTCGGACGGAGTGATCCCTTGCACGCTTCGGCGGTGACGGTAAACGGGGCGTTTCCTGGGTGTCAATGACTCTCGCACGATCCGATACAGCGCGTGAACTCCTCGAAAGTTTCGACGAGTTGGGCATATGGGGACAGGTCATGGAAGAAGCGGACGGGGGGCGGAAGCCCTCGCCTTCTCGCAGCAGCCACCGGTCGAAGGCCGCGCGGGCCTCCCCCGGCGCGACGAGGTCGCCCGGTCCGATCCCACGCGGAAGGCCCCCGGCGCAATATCCGCACCAGGGGCCTTCCGACTGCTGCCGCTTCGCCGTTACGGCAGGTTGCGGGCCATGACGATGCGCTGGACCTGGTTGGTGCCCTCGTAGATCTGGGTGATCTTGGCGTCGCGCATCATGCGCTCGACCGGGTAGTCGCGGGTGTAGCCGTAGCCGCCGAGGAGCTGGACGGCGTCGGTGGTGACCTCCATCGCGACGTCGGAGGCGAAGCACTTGGCGGCGGCGCCGAAGAAGGTCAGGTCGCCGTCGACGCGCTGGGACTTCGCGGCGGCGCTGTAGGTCAGCTGGCGGGCGGCCTCCAGCTTCATCGCCATGTCGGCGAGCATGAACTGCACGCCCTGGAAGTCGGCGATCGGCTTGCCGAACTGCTTGCGCTCCTGGACGTACCCCTTGGCGTAGTCCAGGGCGCCCTGGGCGATGCCGAGCGCCTGGGCCGCGATGGTGATGCGGGTGTGGTCCAGGGTCTTCATCGCGGTGGCGAAGCCGGTGCCCTCCTCGCCGATCATGCGGTCGGCGGGGATGCGGACGTTGTCGAAGTAGATCTCGCGGGTCGGGGAACCCTTGATGCCGAGCTTCTTCTCCGGGGCGCCGAAGGAGACGCCCTCGTCGGACTTCTCCACGACGAACGCGGAGATGCCCTTGGAGCGCTTCGTCGGGTCGGTGACCGCCATCACCGTGTAGTACTCGGAGACGCCCGCGTTGGTGATCCAGCGCTTCACACCGTTGAGGACCCAGAAGTCGCCGTCGCGCACGGCCTTCGTCTTCATCCCGGCGGCGTCCGAGCCCGCGTCCGGCTCGGAGAGGGCGTACGAGAACATCGCGTCGCCCTTGGCGAGCGGGCCCAGGTACTTCTTCTTCAGCGCCTCGGACCCGGAGAGGATCACCGGCAGCGAGCCGAGCTTGTTGACCGCGGGGATCAGGGAGGACGACGCGCAGGCGCGGGCCACCTCCTCGATCACGATGACCGTGGCGAGCGCGTCGGCTCCGGCGCCGCCGTACTCCTCCGGCACGTGGACCGCGTGCAGGTCGGCCGCGACCAGGGCGTCCAGCGCCTCCTGCGGGAAGCGGCCCTCCTCGTCCACCGCCGCCGCGAACGGGGCGATCTTCGCCTCGGCGAGCGACCGGATCGTCTCGCGGAGCATGTCGTGCTCCTCGGCCGGACGGTAAAGGTCGAAATCGGTCGAACCCGCCAAGACGCTCACTCCCCAAAGACGCTAACTACCGTTCAGTAACCCAGATTTTAGTCCCGGCCCCGCGCGATGGCCTACGCGGCGGAGGCGTGAGCTTGACGACAGCGCGTGGCAGAGCGGTCGCAGCCGCACCCAGGACAGCGGGGGGAAGTCGCAGATAAGGGGCACATCGGGCGGAAATGGCGGCCGGACGGCCCCGACTATGCTCGGCGAGGCACGTCCGTCCGTTTCATCCAGGAGCACCCATGGCCCTCAGGATCACTGTGATCGGCACCGGCTACCTCGGCGCCACCCATGCCGCGGCCATGGCGGAGCTGGGCTTCGAAGTGCTCGGCCTCGACGTGGTGCCGGAGAAGATCGAGCTGCTCTCGGCGGGCCGGGTCCCGATGTACGAGCCCGGTCTTGAGGAGATCCTCCAGAAGCACGTGGCGGGGATCCCCGGCTCCACCGGGCGGCTGCGGTTCACCACCTCCTGGGAGGAGGTGGGCGCCTTCGGCGACGTGCACTTCGTCTGTGTGAACACCCCGCAGAAGCACGGCGAGTACGCCTGCGACATGAGCTACGTGGACAGCGCCTTCGCCTCGCTGGCCCCGCACCTGACCCGCCCGGCGCTGGTCGTCGGCAAGTCCACCGTCCCGGTCGGTTCGGCGGTCCGGCTGGCGGAGCTGCTGGCCGGCCTGGCCCCCGTGGGCGCGGACGCGGAGCTGGCCTGGAACCCGGAGTTCCTGCGCGAGGGCTTCGCCGTGAAGGACACCCTGCACCCGGACCGGATCGTCGTCGGGGTGGAGAGCGAGCGGGCCGAGAAGCTGCTCCGCGAGGTGTACGCCGTTCCGGTCGCCGAGGGCTCCCCCTTCGTCGTCACCGACTTCCCCACCGCCGAGCTGGTGAAGACCTCGGCGAACTCCTTCCTCGCCACCAAGATCTCGTTCATCAACGCGATGGCCGAGGTCTGCGAGGCGGCCGACGGCGACGTGGTGAAGCTGGCGGAGGCAATCGGGTACGACGAGCGGATCGGCTCGAAGTTCCTGCGGGCCGGCATCGGCTTCGGCGGCGGGTGCCTGCCCAAGGACATCCGGGCGTTCATGGCGCGCGCCGGTGAGCTCGGTGCCGACCAGGCGCTGACCTTCCTGCGCGAGGTGGACTCGATCAACATGCGCCGCCGGGGCCACATGGTGGAGCTGGCCCGGGAAGCGGTGGGCGGCAGCTCGTTCCTGGGCACCCGGGTGGCCGTGCTGGGCGCGACCTTCAAGCCCGACTCGGACGACGTGCGCGACTCGCCCGCGCTGAACGTGGCCGGGCAGATCCACCTCCAGGGCGGGCAGGTCACCGTGTTCGACCCGAAGGGCATGGAGAACGCCCGCCGCCTCTTCCCGACCCTCGGGTACGCGGAGTCCGCGCTGGACGCCGTGCGCGGCGCGGACGTGGTGCTGCACCTGACGGAGTGGCGGGAGTTCCGGGAGCTGGACCCGGTGGCGCTGGGCGAGGTCGCCGCGCACCGCATACTGCTGGACGGCCGCAACGCCCTGGACAGCGCGGTGTGGCGGGCGGCCGGCTGGACGTACCGGGCGATGGGCCGCCCGACCGCCTGATCACCGCCCTCCCCCGGAGCCCCGCGTACGCCGAGAGGCCGCACCCGACGGATCGGGGCGGCCTCCCGGCGTGGTCGCGGACGGGCGTCAGGCCTGGGCCTTGCCGTCCAGCTGCTCGATGGTGGCGTGCGACGGGCTCCGGCGGAACTGGAGGTCGCGGGCGACCGCTTCCGCGTCGCGCAGCACGCGGACCGCGTTGCGCCAGGTGAGCTTGGCGAGGTCGGCCTCGGACCAGTTGCGGCGCAGCAGTTCCGCGATGAGGTTCGGGTAGCCGGAGACGTCGCCCAGGCCCTCGGGGAGGAACGCGGTGCCGTCGTAGTCGCCGCCGATGCCGATGTGGTCGACGCCGGCCACCTCGCGCATGTGGTCGAGGTGGTCCGCGATGGTGGCGACGGTGGCGACCGGGCGCGGGTTGGCCTCTTCGAAGTCCTCGTGGATGCGCATGGCCTGCGGGGACGTGTCGAGGTGGTGCAGCCCGTGGTCGCGCATGTTCCGGTCGGCCGCGAGCGTCCACTCGACGGCGGCCGGGAGGACGAACTTGGGTACGAAGGTGGCCATCGCGACGCCGCCGTTGTCGCGCAGCTGGAGCAGCACGTCGTCGGGGACGTTGCGCGGGTGGTCGCAGACGGCGCGGGCCGAGGAGTGCGAGAAGACGACGGGCGCCTCACTGGTGGCGATGGCGTCGCGCATGGTGCCGGGTGACACGTGCGAGAGGTCGACGAGCATGCCGCAGCGGTTCATCTCGCGTACGACCTCGCGGCCGAACTCGGAGAGTCCGCCGAGGCGGGCGACGTCGGTCGCGGAGTCCGCCCAGTCGAGGTTGTCGTTGTGCGTCAGCGTCATGTAGCGGACGCCGAGGGTGTGCAGGGCACGCAGGGTGGCGAGCGAGTTGTTGATGGAGTGGCCGCCCTCGGCCCCCATCAGGGAGGCGATACGGCCCTCGGTGCGGGCCGCCTCCATGTCGTCGGCGGTCAGCGCCCGGCGCAGGTGCGCGGGGTAGCGCGTCTGCATCTCGCCGACGATGTCGATCTGTTCGAGGGTGGCGCTGACGGCCTCGTCGCCGGCGAGGTCGGTGCGCACGTACACCGACCAGAACTGCGCGCCGACGCCTCCGGCACGGAGCCGGGGCAGGTCGGTGTGGAGGAAGCCGGTCTGGTCCTGGGCGATGTCACGGGCGTTCAGGTCGTAGCCGGCCTGTTCGCGCAGGGCCCACGGGAGGTCGTTGTGGCCGTCGACGACGGGGTGGACGGCGAGCAGATCCCGGGCCCGTCGCAGGTGGTCCGCGTGGTTCGTGTGGTTCGCGTGGTCCATGGGGCTGCCTGCCTACTTCCCGAAGCCGAAGGATCCGGAGCCCTCGACCTTGGCCCGCAGCCGCCGGCCCTTCTCGGTGGCCTGTTCGTTCAGTTCGCCGAGGAAGGTGGTCATCCGCTCGCGGAGCTCCTCGTCGGCGGTGGCGAGGATGCGGGCCGCGAGGAGACCGGCGTTGCGGGCGCCGCCGACGGAGACGGTCGCGACCGGGATGCCCGCGGGCATCTGGACGATGGAGAGCAGGCTGTCCATGCCGTCCAGGTACTTCAGCGGTACGGGGACGCCGATGACGGGCAGCGGGGTGACCGAGGCCAGCATGCCCGGCAGGTGGGCGGCGCCGCCCGCGCCCGCGACGATCGCCTTCAGGCCGCGGCCGGCCGCCTGCTCGCCGTACGCGATCATCTCGCGGGGCATGCGGTGGGCGGAGACGACGTCCACCTCGTACGCGATGCCGAACTCGTCCAGGGCCTGGGCGGCGGCTTCCATGACGGGCCAGTCGGAGTCCGACCCCATGACGATGCCGACCACGGGTGCGGTGCGCGGGTCTGTCATTCGGTGATCGTCCCTCGTAGGTAGTCGGCCGCGTGCCGGGCGCGCTCCCGCACGTCCGTCAGATCGTCGCCGTAGGTGTTGACGTGTCCGACCTTGCGGCCGGGCTTCACGTCCTTGCCGTACATGTGGATCTTGAGCTGCGGGTCCCGGGCCATGCAGTGCAGGTAGCCCTGGTACATGTCGGGGTAGTCGCCGCCCAGGACGTTGCACATGACCGTCCAGGGGGCGCGCGGGCGCGGGTCGCCGAGCGGCAGGTCGAGCACGGCGCGGACGTGGTTGGCGAACTGCGAGGTGATCGCGCCGTCCATGGTCCAGTGCCCGGAGTTGTGCGGGCGCATGGCCAGTTCGTTGACGAGGATGCCGGGTGTCCCGTCGGCGGCACGGGTCTCGAAGAGTTCGACGGCGAGGTGGCCGACGACTCCGAGCTCGGCGGCGATCCGCAGGGCCAGCTGCTGGGCCTCGCCGGCCAACTTCTCGTCGAGGCCGGGGGCCGGGGCGATGACGGTGTCGCAGACGCCGTCGACCTGGACGGACTCCACGACGGGGTAGGCCACGGCCTGGCCGTGCGGGGAGCGGACGATGTTCGCCGCGAGCTCGCGGGTGAAGGCGACCTTCTCCTCGGCGAGGACCGGGACTCCGGCGCGGAAGGGCTCGGCGGCGTCCGCCTCGGAGCGCACCACCCAGACGCCCTTGCCGTCGTAGCCGCCGCGGACCGTCTTGAGGATCACCGGGTAGCCGTCGCCCTCGCCCGCGAAGGCGGTGACGTCGGCGGGGTCGGTGACGATGCGGTGGCGGGGGCAGGGCACGCCGAGCTCGGTGAGCCGGGCCCGCATCACCCCCTTGTCCTGGGCGTGCCGCAGAGCGTCGGGGCCGGGGCGCACGGCGATGCCGTCGGCCTCCAGGGCCCGCAGGTGCTCGGTGGGCACGTGCTCGTGGTCGAAGGTGATCACGTCGCAGCCGCGCGCGAAGGCGCGGAGGGTCTCCAGGTCGCGATAGTCGCCGACGACGACCTCGTTCACCACCTGGGCGGCCGAGTCCTGCGGGGTGTCACTGAGCAGCTTGAATGTCAGGCCGAGGGGGATGCCCGCCTCGTGGGTCATGCGGGCGAGCTGACCGCCGCCGACCATGCCGACTACCGGGAACGTCACGCCCCCAGGGTATCCGCCGTCCAGGTGCCCCTTGACTCTGGCCCGAAAGGGCCCCCGGTGGCGTGGACCCGTCGTCGCTGGACAGGTGCCCCGAGGCCCGGGGCATCACACGGCCGGGCTGGTTAGCATGAACGCGTTGACGAAACCGACCGGACGGGGCTGACGATCATCATGGGCGAACGGGGCGCACTGCGGACCCGGCTTGATCGGCTGGCCCGGGAGGTCGCCAAGTTCGGCGTGGTCGGCGCGCTCGGGCTGGTGGTCAACATCGCGGTCTCCAACCTGATCTGGCGCACCACGGACATCCCGACGGTGCGGGCCGGGCTGATGGCCACCTGTGTGGCCATCCTCTTCAACTACGTGGGGTTCCGGTACTGGACCTACCGGGACCGCGACAAGAGCGGCCGGACCCGTGAGCTGGTGCTGTTCCTGCTGTTCAGCGCCGCGGGCGCGGTGATCGAGACGGGCGTGCTGTACGCGGCGACGTACGGCTTCGGCTGGGACAGCCCGGTGCAGAGCAACGTCGCCAAGGTCGTGGGCATCGGGATCGCCACGCTCTTCCGCTTCTGGTCGTACCGCACCTGGGTGTTCAAGGCGCTCCCCGAGCAGGAGGCCGTGGTCGTCGCGGAGCGGTTTCCCGGACGGCGGAAGCCCTCGGAGCCGGTAGCGCCGGACACCGTGACGAACTGACGCCCCCGGTCGTCGAAGAGCCCCGCCCGGTCCCGCGCTCAGCGGACCGGGCGTACCTGTTCCTCGGGGGTGCGGGCGACGCTGCCGAGGAAGAGGGCGAAGACGGGCGGCTGCTGCTGGAGGAGTTCCAGCCTGCCGCCGTCGGCCTCGGCGAGGTCGCGGGCGACGGCGAGACCGATGCCGGTGGAGTTGCGCCCGCTGATGGAGCGTTCGAAGATCCGTGCCCCCAGGTCGGCGGGGACGCCCGCGCCCTCGTCGGTGACCTCCACGACGACCTGGTTGCCGGTGACGCGGGTGCGCAGCGCGACCGTGCCGCCGCCGTGCATCAGCGCGTTCTCGATCAGGGCGGCGAGCACCTGGGCGACGGCTCCGGGGGTGCCGACCGCCCGCAGGCCGTGCCGGCCGGAGCGGACGACGGCGCGGCCCTCGCCGCGGTAGGCGGGGCGCCACTCCTCGATCTGCTGCTTGATGACCTCGTCCAGGTCGAAGACGACGGCGGAGCCGGTGCGCGGGTCCCGGGCGTTGGTCAGCAGCCGCTGGACGACGTCGGTGAGGCGCTCGACCTGGGTGAGGGCGATGTTCGCCTCCTCCTTCACCGTGTCCGGGTCGTCGGTGACGGAGATTTCCTCGATGCGCATGGAGAGCGCGGTGAGCGGGGTGCGCAGCTGGTGGGAGGCGTCGGCCGCGAGCCGTCGCTCGGCCGTCAGCATCCGGGCGATCCGCTCGGCGGAGGCGTCGAGGACGTCGGCGACCCGGTCCAGTTCGGGCACCCCGTACCGCTTGTGGCGGGGGCGCGGGTCGCCCGAGCCGAGGCGTTCGGCGGTCTCGGCGAGGTCGGTGAGCGGGGAGGTCAGCCGGTTGGCCTGGCGTACGGCGAGGAGGACGGCCGAGACGATCGCGAGGAGGGCCACCGCACCGATGATCAGCAGGGTGCGGCCGACCTCGCGGGTGACGGCGGAGCGGGATTCCTCGACGGTGACCCGCTCGCCCTCCTCGCCCTCCACGACGGAGGTGATGGCGTTGTCGCCGGGGCGCGTGCCGACCTCGATGGGCGCGCGGCCGGGGAGCTCGACGCGGGCGTACCGGTCGCCGACGACCTGTTCGTCGAGTACGGCGGCGGTGATCCGTTCCTCGCCCAGCAGCCGGCTCTCCACGACGCTGATCAGGCGCAGCGCCTCGGAGTCCACGCTCTCCTGGGCGCTGTTGCTGATGGTGCGGGTCTCCACGAGGACCAGGGAGATGCCGAAGACGGCGATCACCACGAGCACCACGGAGAGCGTGGAGTTGATCAGTCGGCGGCGCATGGGGTGCTTCTGCCCGTCAGCTTTCTGTGCTCGTGGGGCCGTGTCCGTCTTCTCGTGCCCGCGGGGCCGTGTCCGTCGGCCACGACCCGGATCCCTCGGCCCGTCAGCTCTTCTCGAAGCGGAAGCCGACGCCGCGGACGGTCGCGATGTAGCGGGGGTTCGCCGCGTCGTCGCCGAGCTTCTTGCGGAGCCAGGAGATGTGCATGTCGAGGGTCTTCGTCGACGACCACCAGGTGGTGTCCCAGACCTCGCGCATCAGCTGGTCGCGGGTGACGACCCGGCCGGCGTCCCGGACCAGTACCCGCAGGAGGTCGAACTCCTTGGCGGTGAGCTGGAGCTCCTCGTCGCCCATCCAGGCGCGGTGCGACTCGACGTCGATCCGTACGCCGTGGGTGGCGGGCTGCGAGGCGGGCTCGGCGGCGCCGCGCCGCAGCAGGGCGCGGACGCGGGCGAGGAGTTCCGCGAGCCGGAAGGGCTTGGTGACGTAGTCGTCGGCGCCGGCGTCCAGGCCGACCACCGTGTCGACCTCGTCGGCGCGGGCGGTCAGCACCAGGATGGGCACGGCGTGGCCGTCGGCGCGCAGCCGCCGGGCCACTTCGAGGCCGTCCATGCCGGGCAGTCCCAGGTCGAGGACGACGAGGTCCACGCCGCCCTGGAGTCCGGCGTCGAGCGCGGTGGGGCCGTCCTGGCGGACCTCGACCTCGTAGCCCTCCCGACGCAGGGCGCGGGCCAGTGGCTCCGAGATGGACGCGTCGTCCTCGGCGAGCAGTACACGGGTCATGGGGTGATGGTAGTCCGCAAGGAAGGCCCGGAGTGAGGCGTGCGAAAACGCCTTCGACTCAGACACCCATCCCCCTCAAGACCTTCGAATGATCGACTACGGTTCCACTCTCACCTGTGATCGATGTCTCATACTCTTCCATATGGTGCAAGGTCGTGTCGTATGGTGTTGCGACGCCTGTTGCACTAATGGGGACCTTTGGGCAGCGTTTCGCGCCGAAGGTCCCTTTCATGTGCGGGCTGGTACCCGCCAGTCTTGTAACGAGTGAATGACCTGTGGGCCGGGCCCGGAGCGCGAAGAAGCGCGCCGGGTGTGGATCCCGATGCGGTCGGTCCCCCGTCTCCGTACCTCTTCCCAGAGGCCGGAAGGCGGAGCGAATCCCCTTCCAGGCGAGGGGCAGGGCCCTGAGCGCGCCGGTGCCGGCCACCCCCCACCGGACGTACCCCGCTTCCACGGCGGTGCGTCCCCATGCAGCAAGGATCGACCATGGCGTCCAGCCTGACGAAGGAAACCGCCGGCCAGACCGGCGGGGCGACCTTCTTCGGCCACCCCCGCGGCCTGGCCACGCTCTTCATGACCGAGATGTGGGAGCGTTTCTCCTACTACGGCATGAGGGCCCTGCTCCCCCTGTACCTGATCGCTCCCAACGGGCTCCACATGAACCCGGCCACGGCGACGGCGATCTACTCGGTCTACCTGTCGCTCGTCTACCTGCTCGCCATGCCCGGCGGCTGGTTCGGCGACCGGGTCTGGGGTCCGCGCAAGACGGTGGCCATCTCCGGTGCGGTGATCATGGTCGGTCACCTCGTCCTGGCCCTGCCCTCCGAAGGCACGTTCTTCGCCGGACTCGGTCTCGTGGCCATCGGTTCGGGCCTGCTGAAGTCCAACATCTCGACGATGGTCGGCCACCTCTACGACGGCCCGGACGACCCGCGCCGCGACGGTGGCTTCACGATCTTCTACATGGGCATCAACCTCGGTGGCTTCGTCGCCCCCCTGGTGATCGGCACCATCGGTGAGAACGTCAACTGGCACCTGGGCTTCGCCCTGGCCGCGGTCGGCATGGGTCTGGGTGTCCTCCAGTTCATGCTCGGCAGCCGCCACCTCGACGCCCGCAGCTTCGAGACCCCGAAGCCGCTCTCGGCCGCCGAGCGCGCCACCACCCTGCGCAAGTCGATGATCTGGCTGGGCATCGCCGCGGTCTTCTACATCATCACGGTCGCCACCGGCGTCTACACGCTGAACTGGCTGCTGGTCCCGATCACCGTCGCCGGTCTGGTCATCCCGGTGATGGTCCTGGCGCGCATCAAGCGCGACAAGGAGCTGAACAGCACCGAGCAGCGCAAGGTCTCCGGCTACATCTGGTTCTTCGTCGCCGCCGCGCTCTTCTGGATGATCTACGACCAGGGCGGCTCGACGATGGCCATCTTCGCCGAGGACTCGGCGAAGAACTCGGTGTTCGGCTGGGAGTTCCCGGTCTCCTGGTACCAGTCGGTCAACCCGGTCCTGATCATGGCCCTGGCCCCGGTCTTCGCCGCCTTCTGGATGGCACTGAACCGCCGCGGCAAGGAGCCGAGCACGATCGTGAAGTTCAGCTCCGGCCTGGTGCTGGTCGGTGCGTCGTTCTTCCTCTTCCTGGCGCCGCTGACCATCGCCTCCGACGGCCACCAGGCCGCCGCGATGTGGCTGGTCGCGATCTACTTCGTGCAGACCGTCGGTGAGCTGACGCTCTCCCCGGTCGGCCTCTCGGTCACCACGAAGATGGCTCCGGCCAAGTACGCCAGCCAGATGATGGGTGTCTGGTTCCTCGCGGTCACCGCGGGCGACTGCACCACCAGCCTGCTCTCCATCGCGGGCGTGGACCTCAACGGCACCGGGATCGTCACCCTGCAGGCCGCGCTCGCGGCACTCGCGGGTGTCGCGATCTTCATGTACCGCGGCAAGGTGAAGGCCCTCATGGGCGACGTGCGCTGACGCACACCCCGTAACGACGGCGGAGGGCCGCCGCACCGATCACTCGGTGCGGCGGCCCTCTGTCGTCGTCCTGGCCTGTCGTGCGGAAGTCCAGGCCCCGCCCCTACGCGGGTGCGGCCAGCTCCGCCCAGACGGTCTTGCCGGGTGCGTCGGGGACGCGTACGACGCCCCAGTCGAGGCAGAGCCGCTGCACGATGAACATGCCGTGGCCGCCGGGGCGGCCGGCCCGGTGCGGGGTGCGCGGAGCGGGCTGCCCCGCGCCGTTGTCCGTGACCTCGATGCGCAGCACCTTGGAGGTGGCTCCTATCCGGAGCTCCTCGGGGCCGCCCGCGTGCAGGCAGGCGTTGGTGACCAGCTCGGAGACGACCAGCAGGACGTCCTCGGCGGCGGCGCGGCGGTCGGCGCCCTCGGCGGGCAGCCAGCCCCACTCGTGCAGGGCCTCGCGTGCGAAGTCGCGGGCCAGCGGGACGATACCGGTGGCCTCCCGCAGAGAGAGGGTGCGCCACTGCCGGTCGGCCGGGACGGCTGCGGACGGGTCCGCTCCGTCCGGCTCGCGGCCGAGGCCGCCCGGCGGATGCTGCCGGGTGGTGCTCATCAGCGCTTCACCTCACCGATTCACCGAGTCGCCATCGAACAGATACAGGTCAGATTCCGGGGTGCGGGCCCCCGTGGTTCCGCCGGGTCTTCTCCTGCCCGGCGGGGCCCCGACGACACCCGATCCGGCCAGTGGATCGCGTGACACGTGGGACGCGCGGGGTGGCCGGGGGTGGTGCGGGAGGGGCACCTCAGGTGCCCAGGGCGTCTTGGACCGTGGCGTGGACGGTGAAAACCGCCTCGGCGCCGGTGATCTCGAAGACCCTGGCGACGACGGGCCGCATGCCGGCCAGGTGGACCTCCCCGCCGGCCTCTTCCGCCTGGAGGCGGGCGCCGAGCAGGACGTTCAGCCCCGTGGAGTCACAGAACTCAAGTCCGGAGCAGTCGACGACCAGGCGCGTGCGCCCCTGCTCGACCGCACTCTCCAGAGGTTCGCGCAGCAGATCGGCGGTGTGGTGATCGAGCTCACCCACCGGCGTCACGATCTCGCTGCCGCCCTCCGTCCGGGTCTCGACCTGAAGTCTTCCCCGGTTCGTACTGCCGACCGTCCCGCGGTCCATGCCGTCCCTCTTCACCGTTGGTCAGTGGGGCCTCGTGCGACGTCTCCGCCGCCCGCATTCCAGTGTCCGCGCGCATGCCGCGACCTGCGCGAAACATTACGCGGTCCGTCGGTCCCGCGGTAGCGGGAGATCTCAACAAACCGGACATAACGGCTAATTGGAGCTTGTCACTCCCGCCGTCGAGCAGGTAAGGGTAGAGGGACACCTGCTTCATCCACCCCTTACCGGCTACGGAGGCGCCGCTTCACCGCAGCGACACGAACGGCTTCGGCAGCCTGTGCCGAGACACTGGAGGAGAACCATGTCACCCCGGCTCGACGGTTCGCGTACCCACGACGCGGCGTCGGCATGTCCTCAGGGACCGACCAATTCCGACTCCCCTGCCGTCGGCGCCGTACCCGGCCCGCGCAGAAGCTCCGACGGCACCGCCGCCGGAGGCACCACCTCCCCCGCCGCCCCCACCGGCGAGGAGGCCACCCTCGGCGAAGAGGACCCCATCGGCGACGGCTTCGAAGGTCTCGAAGGACTTCCCGAGATCCCTTCCCCCGCGACCCTCGGAGCGCTGGACGCCCGCGCGCTGTCGAAGACGCTCTTCGAGCGGCTCGGCACCCTGGAGGAGGGCACCCACGCCCACGCGTACGTACGCAACACCCTGGTCGAGCTGAACCTCGCGCTCGTGAGGTTCGCCGCCGCCCGGTTCCGTACCCGCAGCGAGCCGATGGAGGACATCGTCCAGGTCGGCACCATCGGCCTGATCAAGGCGATCGACCGGTTCGAGCTGAGCCGGGGCGTCGAGTTCCCGACCTTCGCCATGCCGACGATCATCGGCGAGATCAAGCGTTTCTTCCGCGACACCAGCTGGGCCGTGCGCGTGCCGCGCCGCCTCCAGGAGCTGCGGATCGACCTGGCCAAGGCGGGCGACGCGCTGTCGCAGCGGCTGGACCGCGCGCCGACCACCGGCGAACTCGCCGAGCACCTCGGGCTGACCCGCGAGGAGGTCGTCGAGGGGCTGACCGCGAGCAACGGCTACAGCGCCGGTTCGCTGGACGCCCAGCACGACGAGCACGAGAGCGAAGGCTCCCTGGCGGACCGCATCGGCTACGAGGACCACGGGCTGGAGGGGATCGAGTACATCGAGTCCCTCAAGCCGCTCATCGCCTCGCTGTCGGACCGCGACCGACTGATCCTGTCGCTGCGCTTCGTCACCAACCTGACCCAGTCGGAGATCGGCGAGGAGCTCGGCATCTCCCAGATGCACGTGTCCCGCCTGCTCTCACGGACGCTGGGACGGCTCCGCGCGGGGCTGACCGTCCAGGAGTGAGCGACGCGCTCCTTCCGCGCGTGCGGCCGTCCGGAGATCTCCGGACGGCCGCCCCCCGGCTGGTATAAAAAAAA
>NZ_JBHWYX010000052.1:0-54947 GCF_042728795.1 Streptomyces sp. NPDC060184 | reverse complement strand
TCCCTCCGCGTTGTGTGGGTGGGGCTTTTTTTTTTTTTAACGGGCGCGGGGGGGGGCGCCCCGCCCCCCGGCCGCCCCCCCGACAGAGCCGGGACGACACGCGGGACACGGGCGCCGCAGTTCCGTCGGCGCCCCCGCCCCGGGCGGGTGGCCATGCGTTCATGGAGCGATCGTGCAACCCTGACGCCGGGTCACGTTCACTCCTGGGCGACGGCTCCCGTGCGGCGGGGTCCCGGAATCCCGGGCGCGCCCGCCCCGGTGCCACGGACGGCCGTGCGACAGCCTCGTCACCATTTCACTCGAATGCCCCGCCCGAACGCATGCACATCTCATATGTGAGATAGCCTGCCGATATGTCAGACGACTACCTCGTACGCATCGGCAAGCTCATCCGTGACGCCCGTCAGCACCGGGGCTGGACACAGACACAGTTGGCCGAGGCTCTCGCCACCAGCCAGAGTGCCGTCAACCGCATCGAGCGGGGCAACCAGAACATCAGCCTTGAGATGATCGCCCGCATCGGCGAGGCTCTCGACAGCGAGATCGTGTCGCTCGGGTACGCCGGTCCGATGCATCTGCGGGTCGTCGGCGGCCGGCGCCTCTCGGGCGCCATCGACGTCAAGACGAGCAAGAACGCCTGCGTCGCCCTGCTCTGCGGCTCCCTCCTCAACAAGGGCCGCACCGTGCTGCGCCGCGTCGCCCGCATCGAAGAGGTCTTCCGGCTCCTGGAGGTCCTCAACTCCATCGGGGTGCGCACCCGCTGGATCAACGACGGCGTGGACCTGGAGATCGTGCCGCCCGCGCAGCTGGACATGGAGGCGATCGACGCCGACGCCGCGCGCCGCACCCGCTCGATCATCATGTTCCTGGGCCCGCTGCTGCACCGCATGGACCAGTTCAAGCTGCCGTACGCCGGTGGCTGCGACCTCGGCACGCGCACGATCGAGCCGCACATGATCGCGCTGCGCCGCTTCGGCCTGGAGATCGCCGCGACGGACGGCCTCTACCACGCACAGATCGACCACACCGTCACCCCCGGCCGCCCCATCGTGCTGACCGAGCGCGGCGACACGGTGACCGAGAACGCGCTGCTCGCCGCCGCCCGGCACGACGGCACCACCGTCATCCGCAACGCCTCCTCCAACTACATGGTCCAGGACCTCTGCTTCTTCCTGGAGGCCCTGGGCGTACGGGTGGACGGGGTCGGCACGACGACGCTGACCGTCCACGGCGTGCCGCAGATCGACGTGGACGTGGACTACTCCCCCTCCGAGGACCCGGTCGAGGCGATGAGCCTGCTCGCCGCGGCCGTGGTGACGGAGTCGGAGCTCACGATCCGCCGGGTGCCGATCGAGTTCCTGGAGATCGAGCTCGCCGTACTGGAGGAGATGGGCGTGGACTGCGCCCGTACCACCGAGTACGCGGCGGACAACGGCCGTACCCGGCTGGTGGACCTCACCGTGCGGCCCTCCAAGCTGGAGGCGCCGATCGACAAGATCCACCCGATGCCGTTCCCCGGCCTGAACATCGACAACGTGCCGTTCTTCGCGGCCATCGCCGCCTCGGCGCACGGCCAGACGCTGATCCACGACTGGGTCTACGACAACCGCGCCATCTACCTGACCGACCTCAACCGCCTCGGCGGGCGCCTCCAGCTGCTCGACCCGCACCGCGTCCTCGTCGAGGGCCCGACCCGCTGGCGCGCGGCCGAGATGATGTGCCCGCCGGCCCTCCGCCCGGCCGTCGTCGTGCTGCTCGCGATGATGGCGGCCGAGGGGACCTCCGTACTCCGCAACGTCTATGTGATCAACCGCGGTTACGAGGACCTGGCGGAGCGGCTCAACTCGGTGGGGGCGCAGATCGAGATCTTCCGGGACATCTGACGGGCGGGGTGTCGTGCCCCTGGAGCAAGGGGCACGACACTGCCCGATGGGGCTCCCCAGCCTCCGGCCCGGTGGCGCTGCCGCCGCTGAAACAGGCAGCGCGGCCGGCGATGCCCGGGTCTCGGTACCGGTGGAAAGACCGAGCCGGGGGTGGACGGCATTCCGCGCGGCGGTGGGGGCCCGTACGCATGCACGGCTTCACCCGCCCAGGCGACCGACACCGCAGCTACGGTTGATATGTCACCTATATCAGGATGGCGTGGGGACCGGCGGAGACGGCCGTCACCGCAGGCTCCGGCGAGTCCTTCGGTTCGGGCGGGCCGTGAGGCGCCGCCGTCAGCGGTCCGTGCCGATCTTCCCGACGACCGTCTCGGAGATCTCGGCCAGCATGGCGACCTGGCCGGGGGTGAGGTGGTCGAGCAGCAGGCGCCGGACGTCCTCGACATGCCTGGGTGCGGCAGCTTCGATCGCCGCACGGCCGACGGGGGTGATCATCACGTACGCTCCACGCCCGTCTTCGGCGCACTCGTCGCGCGCGAGGAGGCCGCGCTGGACCATGCGTTTGATCTGGTGGGACACCCTGCTCTTCTCCCACCCGAGCACCTTGGTGAGTTCGAGGATGCGCAACCGGGCGCCGGGGACGCGGCTCAGCTCCGCCAGCACCGGGTACTCGGCCCCGGACAGCCCGAACTCGCTCTGCATGACCCGGCCGGCCTCGCTCACCACCAGGTCGTGCATCCGCAGCATGCCGCGCCACGCCCGTTCCTCCACGGGGGTGAGCCAGCGGGGCTCCATGTCCATGGGTGCATGGTACCGAGAAGGTTGATGTCTCCACCGCCCTCGCCGCGGTGCCTCCCGCCGTCCCCGCCGGTCCGCCCGAAGGGCACGGGCGGTCAGCGGGCCAGCGGAGCCAGTGCCCGCCATTGGGCGAGCGGAAGTCCCCGGCCGTCGCCGATGGCGTGGATCGCGACGTGGGTGGCACCGGCATCGAGGTGGGCGCGGATGCGCGTGTGGATGGCTTCGAGGTCGCCCCATGCGACGACGGCGTCGATCAGCCGGTCGCTCCCGCCGCGGGCGAGGTCGTCCGCGGTGAAGCCCTGCCTTTGCAGGCTGCCGGCGTAGTGGCCCATGCCGATGAACGGCGCCAGGAACCCGCGGGCCGTGGCACGCGCGCGGTCCGGATCGTCGTCCACGACGACGGCCTGGTACGGGGCGAGCAGCGGGGCGGGGCCGAGCAACTCGCGCGCGCCGGCGGTGAACTCCGGCGTGACGAGGAAGGGGTGGGTGCCGGCGCTGCGCCGACCGGCGAGTTCGGTGAGCTTGGGTCCCATGGCGGCGACGAGGCGCTCGTCGGCGGGAACGGCGGCGGGTGCCTGGTCGAGCTGGTCGAGGTAGGCGTTGAGCGCGGTCAGCGGACGGTACGTCCCCCCGGCCTCCCGCGCGGCCGTGGCGTCGCTCACCCCCAGGCCGAGCAGGAGCCGGCGGCCGTACTCCTGGCTCAGCCGGGCGTGTCCGGCCGCCATGCCGGCCGCGCCGTGGCGCCAGATGCTGAGGACGCCGGTGGCCACCACGGTCTCGTCGGTGGCCCGCAGCAGGCGTTCCGCGTCCCCGAGGATGTCGCCGCCCCCGAGGCCGGGGATCCACAGGGCTCCCCAGCCGTGCCGGTCCAGCTCGGCCGCGGCCTCGTGGATCTCCACGGGGTCGGGGTGCAGGCGAAGTTCCGGGCTCCAGATGCCCAGGGTTCCGATGTCCATGATCATCTTCCTCGGTGGTGGTCCGGGGGAATCTCCGGCGGGGCGGGCGGGGCCGGTCGGCCCCGCGGGTGGACCGGCATCGGTGACGACGTCAGATCTGGTTCGCGCCGCCGTCGACGTAGATCTCGGTGCCGGTGATGAAGCTCGACTCACTGGTGGCGAGGAAGAGCGCGAGGCTCGCGACCTCCTCGGGCTGCCCCATGCGACCGAGCGGTACGCCCGCGGCGAGCGCCTCCCGGAGCTGGCCGGCCTGCTCCTCGTCGGGGGCGAGCCCGTTGAGGCCGGGGGTCGTGATCGGTCCGGGTGCGATCGTGTTGACGCGGATGCCGCGCCCGCGCAGCTCGTTCGCCCAGGTACGGGCGAAGGAGCGGATCGCCGCCTTGGAGGCCCCGTAGACGCCGAACGCCTCGTTGCCGACCGTGGCGGCGGTGGAGCCGGTGAGGATCACCGACGCGCCGTCGACCAGCAGCGGGAGGGCCTTCTGCACGGTGAAGAGCGTCCCCTTGACGTTGGTGCCGAAGGTGGCCTCGAAGTGCTCCTCGGTGACCTCCTCCAGCCGGGCGAACGCGCCGCCGCCGGCGTTGGCGAACAGGACGTCGATGCGGTGCCCGGCGTCGGCGATGGTGGCGTAGAGGCGGTCGAGGTCCGCGAGGTCGCCGCTGTCGGCCTGGACGGCCGTCACGTTTGCGCCGATCCGTGCGACCGCCTGGTCGAGGGCGTCCTTGCGGCGCCCGGTGATGTAGACGTGGGCGCCCTCCTGGCTGAAGCGCTGTGCCGTGGCCAGTCCGATGCCGCTGGTGCCACCGGTGATCACGACCGTCTTGCCGTCCAGCTGTCCCATGGTGTGCTCCTGTCTCCGAGCGGTCCGCGACCGCCCTTCTGTTTAATGTTCAACTAAAGTAGACCCCGAGTGGGTGACGTGTCAACTACTTACCTCCCCTCTGCGCACGCTGCCGACGGGCACCAGCGCGCCGAGCAGCACCGCGACGGCGCCGGCCGCGAACGCGGTTGTGGTGCCGCGGTGGTCGGTCAGCGCCCCGCCCGCCAGTGAGCCGAGCGCGAGGAACGTCTGCGAGGCGGTGACCAGCAGGGCGAGGGCGGCATCCGGGGCTTGCGGGAGCGCACGCATGACCCGCACCTGCCCGATCAGCGGCGCCGCCCCGAAGGCCGCACCCCACAGGAGGACGAGGCCCACGGTGACGGGTGTCGGGGTGGTGAGGGTGAGTGCCAGTACGGCGCCGGCGAGGACGGCTGCCGCACAGCCCGCCATCACTCGCGGCGAGCGGAACGAGGCGAAGCCGATGAGCAGGTTGCCCGCCAGGCCTGCCAGCCCGTAGCCGAGGAGCACCGCGGTGACGGCGCGAGGGCCGAGTTGGGCGTGCTGCTGAAGGTAGGGGGTGATGTAGGTGTAGGCGGCGAAGTGGCCGAAGAACACGGCCGCGGTGGCGAGCAGCGCGAGCGCGACGGGCGGCCGGCGCAGCGCGCTCGTGAGCGTGGCGGCCCGTACCGCCCCGGTCGGTCTGAGGGCGGGCAGCGCGGTGCTCAGCAGCACCGTGGCCAGCGCTCCGGCGGCAACCGCGAGGACGAAAGCGACGCGCCAGCCTGCGAGACGGCCGATCAGTGCGCCGAGAGGGAGGCTGACGACGGTGCCGGCGGAGATACCGGCCGTGATCAACGAGGCCGCCCGGTCGGCGTCGGCGGGTGCCACGAGGCGGCTGCCGACGCCCGCCCCCATGGCCCAGAACCCGCCGACGCTCAGCCCCAGCAGCAGGCGTGCGGCCACCATCACCCCCATGGTGGGCGCGAAGGCGGCCAGCCCGTCGGACAAGGTGATCAGGGCGGCGAGGGCGATCAGGACGTGGCGGCGGTCCAGCATGCCGGAGGCGACCGTGACCAGGGGTGCCGCCACCGCCGCCGTCACTCCGGGTACGACCACCAGGAGACCTGCGGTGCCGGTGTCCACGTGGAGGCCATGGCTGATGGCGGGCAGCAGGCCGACGGGCAGGAACTCCGAGAGCACCAGCACGAACGACACCGCGGCCACGGACGCCACGGCCGGCCAACCACCGCGCGGCCGTCTCGTTCCAGGCTTCGGCCCGGCCGTCTCCTCACGCGCTGTCGAGGGCGCGACTTCGGCCCTGGGGCCGGCCGGGAGGACACCCGGCGTCGGGGGCCGGCTGTTCATGGCTCTCCGTGGGTTGCTGGTCCGGACGGCGGCGGCCCGGGTGGGCCTGATGGCGGGGGCGGCACGAGTCCGGTCGCGCGGGCCGCCGGACCGTCGGCGAAAGGCGTCACTTCACCAGCCGCGTGAACTTGCGGACTTCCTCGGCGAAGAGCTGCGGCTGTTCGAACGCCGCGAAATGGCCGCCGTACGGGACCTGGTCGTTGAAGTAGACCAAGTCGCGGTAGGCCCGCTGGGCCCAGACCCTCGGGCTGCGCACCAGTTCGTGCGGGAACACGCTCAGCCCCACCGGCAGATCGAGCGTGGTCAGCCCGCCGCCGGAGTTCTGCCAGTAGATGCGGGCCGAGGAGGCGGCGGTGTCGGTGAGCCAGTACAGCGTGATGTTGTCCAGGATCTCGTCCGTCGACAGGACACCCTGCGGCCGGCCGGTGTTGTCGGTCCAGTCGAGGAACTTCTCGTAGATCCAGGAAGCCTGTCCCGAGGGCGAGTCGGCCAGGGCGTAGCCGATGGTCTGCGGGCGGGTGGTCTGCTCCTGGAAATAGCCGGAGTACTGGGTGGAGAAGGTCTGGATCTGGTCCAGTGCCGCCTGCTCGGCCGCGGTGACCGTGCCGGTGACCGGCGGGCTGAAGGCGTACTCCGGGAAGTTCAGGTGCACGCCGATGAGGCCCCTGGGGCGCAGCTTGCCGAGCTGGGTCGTCACACCGCCGCCCCAGTCGCCGCCCTGCGCGACGTAACGGGTGTAGCCCAGGCGTTCCATCAGCGTGGCCCAGGCTTCCGCGGTACGGGCGGTGGTCCAGCCGGTGGCGCCGGGACGGTCGGAGAAGCCGAAGCCGGGCTGGGAGGGGATGACGACGTGGAAGGCGTCCCGCGCCGTGCCGCCGTGCGCGGTGGGGTCGGTCAGCGGGCCGATGGCCTTCAGGAACTCCACGAACGAGCCGGGCCACCCGTGGGTGAGAATCAGGGGCGTGGCGTCGGCGTGCCGGGAGCGCACGTGGAGGAAGTGGATGCCCAGGCCGTCGATCCGGGTGCGGTACTGCCCCAGGGCGTTGATCCTCCGCTCGAAGCGCCGCCAGTCGTACTGCGTGCGCCAATACTGCAACAGGCTCTTCTGTGCGGCGAGTTGGACCCCCTGGGAGGAATCGTCGACGGTTTCCCGCTCCGGCAGGCGCACGCTCGCCAGCCGGTGGCGCAGGTCCCTCAGCAGAGCTTCGGGGACGTCGACGTGCAGTGGTGTGATCTGTTCCGTGGCTTCGGGCAGGCGCAGGGGGCCGACTGCGCCGACGCCGCCGTCCGTGCCGGCGAACGCGAGGTTGGCGCCCATGACCGCGGGGACGGTCGCCAGGCCCGCGACGGTGGCGTTCCGCAGCAGGGTGCGCCGGGAGGGCTGGAAGGGCACGGCGCCCGTGGCCGGGCCGGGTTGATGTGATGTACGCATGGGAGCGCTCCAATTCCAGAAGTGGGCACCCGCTGAACGGGTGCGGCGCGAACAGGGGGATTCGGGACGCATGCGCCGACGGGGCCGGCCGCCGGGGCCGCCGCCCGGTCGGCGGACGGCGGCGGACGGCGGCGGACGGCGGCGGACGGGCTACGGGCAGTCAGGCAGCCGGGTGCAGGGCCTGCTTCAGGCTCGCGACCGCGAGCGGCACGGCGTGCTTGGCCGCCTCGGTGTCGTGGAACTCGTCGACCACGACGAAGTCGTGGGCGAAGCGGGTCGGTTGCGCGGGCCGCGCTACCGGGCGGCGGCCTGCAAGGCGCCCAGGACGCCCAGTTGGCCGAACAGGACCGTGCCGGAGGGGTAGCAGTCGAACGACGCGATCTTGCCGTCGCGGACCCGGAACACGTCGCAGCAGGGCACCTCGATGGTCTTGCCGGTGGGTGCGATCACACCGAACGGCGTGCGCAGAGGGCCGTCGTGCGTCCCGTTGAGGGACAGTTCCACGATGACGACGTCGCCCTGGACGTAGACGTCGTAGAGCTCCCGGTGCATGTCCGGGAAGGCCTCGGCATAGTTCTCGACGGGCTGCGCGACATCCTGTCCGCGGTAGGTGACGCCGACCGACTGGTCGGTGAAGGTGCCGTCTTCGGTGAAGCAGGCGATCCATCCGGGAATGTCCTGGATCTCCGCCACCTGGTAGGCGGCCCTGATGAACTTCTCGTTGTCCGACATGAGACCTTGCTCCTTTTGCTGTGCGCGCACACCGGCCGCGGCCGTTCCGCTACGGTGGGCGTCGCTCCTGTGGTGGGTCGGTTCACCTGACGAGGCGGGCGAACGACCTCAGCTCCTGTGTGAAAAGCCCCGGCTGCTCGAAGGCCGCGAAGTGGCCGCCGGCAGCGATGTCGTCGTTGAAGTAGACGAGGTTCCTGTACACCTTCTCGGCCCACACCTTCGGGGTGCGCACCAGTTCGCCCGGGAAGACGCTGACGCCGACCGGCAGGTCGAGAGAGGTCAGTTCGTGGCTGCCCCGGGAGAATTCCCAGTAGAGCCTCGCCGACGACGCCCCGGTGGCCGAGAACCAGTAGAGGCTGATGTCGTCGAGCATGCGGTCGCGCCCGAGTACCCGCTCCGGGTGCAGTCCGCTGTCCGTCCAGTCGATGAACTTCTCGTAGATCCACGCGGCCTGCGCGGTGGGCGAGTCGGTGAGGGCGTAGCCGATGGTCTGCGGGCGCTGGGCCTGCTCGTAGAAGTAGCCCGCATACCGTTCGGCGTAGATCTGCTGCTGGCTGATCGCGGCCTGCTCCTCCGGGGTGCTGTCCCCGAGGGGCGTGTTGGTCAGCATGAACTCCGGGAGGTTCAGGTGGACGCCGATGAGTCCCGCCGGCCGCTGCTTCGCCATCTGCGTGGTGACCGCGCCGCCCCAGTCGCCTCCCTGCGCGATGTAGCGGTGGTAGCCGAGACGTCGCATGAGTTCGATCCAGGCGGAGGCGATGCGGGCCGGATCCCATCCCGGCTCCACGGGCCGGTCCGACCATCCGAATCCGGGCATGGAGGGGATGACGACGTGGAACGCGTCCTCGGCGCGCCCGCCGTACCGGGTCGGATCGGTGAGCGGCCCGATGGTGTCGAGGAACTCGACGAAGGACCCGGGCCAGCCGTGGTTCAGGATCAACGGCAGCGCGTTCGGATGCCTGGACGGAACGTGCAGGAAGTGAATGCCCAGCCCGTCGATCTGCGTACGGTACTGCCCGAGCTTGTTCAGGCGGTTCTCCAGGGAGCGCCAGTCGTAGTCGGTACGCCAGTGGTCGAGGAGGCTTCGCAGACGGCTGAGGGGCACGCCCTGAGAGGCGTCGTCGACGGTCTCGCGTTCCGGCAGGCGTACGGAGGCCAGCCTCCTGCGCAGGTCGTCGAGTGCGCTTCGCGGGACGCGGAGCTTCAGACGAGTGAGCTCCTGGCCGACGGCAGGCAGGGGAACCCCCGCCACCGTGGCTGCCCGGGCAGTGGTGCCGGAGGCGAGCAGACCGGCCGGTACGGCCGTGACCGCCCCGGCGATCGCGGTGGAACGCAGGAAGCGGCGGCGGGTACTTCCTCCCGCGGGTGCCTCGCTCGGGGCGGCGGCAGCAGGAGTGTCAGAGCCGAACATGTTCCGTCCAGGGGTAGGGAGGGCAAAACGATGGGGGCGACGGGCTGTTGTGACGTGCTCCACGTCCCGCTCAGTCCAGCGTGAGGACCACGCGGCCGTGCACCTCGTGGTTTTCCAGCAGCCGATGGGCCGCGGCTGCCTCCCGCATGGGCATCGGGTGGCGCTCCTTCAGCCGCAGCCGCCCCGCTGCGAAGAGGTTCAGTCCGTCGGCGACCGCGTCGGGCGCGCGGTCGGGAGTGGGGACGGACAGCCTGACGCCGAAGCCGGCGGCGTCATGGTCCGAAAGGGTGATGACCCTCTCCGGTCCACCGGCCAGGGCGACGGCGTCGGCCAGCACTCCCGTACCGGCGGCGTCGAAGACGGCGTCCACCGGGCCCAGTGCGCGTACGGCGTTCACGAGGCCGGCCCCGTACCGCACCGGACGCGCTCCGAGTTCCGCGGCGAACACGTCGTCGTGCTGCCCCACGGCGCTGACGACGGCGACGCCCTGGGCCACCGCCAGTTGCGTGGCGATGACTCCGACGGAGCCGCCGCCGCCGATGACCAGCAGCGTCTCGCCGCGTGACACGCCGAGTTGGCGCAGGACTCCGACTGCCGCCTCCACCGAGCCGGGAATCGCGGCGGCGTCCGTCCACGAGACCGAGGGGGCCTTGTGCGCCCACGACGAAGCCACGGCGTACTCGGCGTAGCCCCCGCGATCCATCAGCATGGCCGCCACCTCGTCGCCGACGGCGGTACCCGTCACGCCGGGACCCAGCGCATCGACGATCCCGGCGACCTCGTAGCCGAGGACGGCCGGCTCCCCCAGCGGGAAGCGGAGCCGCCCGGAGCGGATCGCGAGATCGGTGGGGCTGACCCCCGCGGCCTTGACCCGGATCCGGATCCGGCCCTCGCCGGGTTCCGGCATCGCCACCGGTGCCCACCGCAACACTTCCGGCCGACCGTATCCGGTCATCACGACGGCCTCAGGCATCACGCCCGCCTTTCTCTGTTCCGGTTCTCTGTTTCGGTTCTTCGTTTCGGTACTCGGTCGACCGCGTACGAGCGGATGCGGCAGCCACCAGGCCGATGACGGGGGATCCGCGCACGCGCCCCGGAGCAGGGCACGACGACTGTGGCAGGGGCGCCCGGTCCTGAGTGCTCCGTCCGTGCCAGGGAGCAGGACCGTTCGCGCCACCGAGTCGCGCGGGCCGTCCGCTTCCGGCCCCGTGTCCGGGCCGGAAGCGGACGGCAGCGCCACGTCGTCGGTCACACCTGGAGGGCGCCACCGTCGACGAACAGCTCGGTTCCGGTGACGAAGCTCGCCGCCGGCGAGGCGAGGAAGGCGACCACGGACGCGACCTCGTCAGCGGTGCCCATGCGCCCGAGCGGGACGGTGCCCGCCAGGTACTCCCGCATCTCGGCGGCGGCGGCCTCGTCGGCGGCGAGGCCGTTCAGGCCGGGCGTCTCGATCGGTCCCGGCGCCACGGCGTTGACACGGATACCGCGGCCCTTCAGCTCGTTGGCCCAGGTGCGGGCGAACGAGCGGACAGCGGCTTTGGAGGCGCCGTAGACGCCGAACGCCTCGCTGCCCTGGGAGCCGGCGACGGAGCCGGTGAGGACGACCGACGCCCCGTCGTTGAGCAGCGGGAGCGCCTTCTGCACGGTGAAGAGGACGCCTCGGACGTTGGAGCCGAAAATGGTGTCGAAGTGCTCCTCCGTGACCTGGTCGAGGGGAGCGAACTCGCCCCCGCCCGCGTTGGCGAACAGCACGTCGATCCGACGGCCGTCCGCGGCGACAGCCGCATAGAGGCGGTCGAGGTCGGCCGGGTCGGAGCTGTGCGCCTGGACCCCCTTGATGTCGCCGCCGACCAGGGCGACGACCTCGTCCAGAACCTCCTTGCGGCGGCCGGTGATGTACACGCGCGCGCCCTCCTCGGCGAACTTGCGCGCGGCTGCGAGGCCGATGCCCGCAGTGCCTCCGGTGATGACGACGGTCTGGGCGTCGAACTGTCCCATGGCTGGTTTCTCGCTTTCCCCTACGGCGGCCCTGCAGGCCGCAGTAGTAGTAAAAAATAGTTGATGTGTCATGCATTTGAGGATGATGCTCACCCGTCAGCGACCTCCAGGAGCCCTCGGTCGACCGAAGACTCCACGTGCACCCGGAGGCAGCTCCGCCGCTCAAGTAGCCCTCCAAACCGTGTCACGGCGACTCCCCTGCCGGTGTTCCACCCGCGCCCGAGCACCGGTCCATCCGGGCCTCTCTTGCATTCTCACCCTGATCAATCGATGACGTGTCATCTATATTCCTGGATGGATGACACGGCCGGCAGCTGTCGTCCCATTCCCTCGTGCCGCACGCGGCGGGGCGGAGGCCCTCGCGGATCAGCGCTCCTGAACGCCCCGGTGCCAGCCGGGCGACCCGACCACCACGGGTGGTCGCCCTCCTCGGATCGGCGAACGGGAGCATCCGCACCACACGTTTTCTGCCTGCGGATGCTCCTGGGATCCGCCTTCGCCGGACGGTTGGCTCGTGCCTACCAGAGCAGAAGCCGGTGACCGCACCGCTGCGGTCGACGGCCTGCGCCCATCCACGGACCATCGAGGTCGAAGTGACCGCACCACTCCTGCTTCCCGCCCCCGCCCTCCCAACGGTCGACACGGCCAGGGGGCCGGTGGACATCGTTCCGGCGCCCCCCGGTGCCCGGCCCGCCGGCACCGCCCACGTCCTGATCGCGCGAAGCGGCCCCGTGAAGGTTCCGCACCGCGGGGTCCAGCACACCCTGCACCGCGGTGACCTTCTCGTCACCGCCGCCCCCGGCCCGGGTGATCCGCCCCATTGGGATCGTCTGCCGATCTCCTGGTTCCGCTTCCCGGCCTTCTGGCTCGGCGCCTCGGCGTCCGAACTCACCCGCAGGCCGACCATCGTCGTCGACGTGGAGCGCAGTTACCTGGGCCGCCTCACCGGCAGCCTGTTGCTCGCGTCGGACTCCGGCGACCTTCCGGCACCGGAGCGGCACTCGGTTCTCGGCGGAGGCCGTCTCGGCCGGATCGCGGGCGACATGCTCTCTTCACTGATCGACGAACAGGCCGGCCACCGAGAAGGGGAACACGACCTGCGCAGGGGACAGGTGGCGCGGGTACGCGTCCACATCGAGGAGCGGTTGGCCGACCCGGGTCTGTGCGCGCGCTCGGTCGCCCACGCCCTCGGGATGTCCTCTCGCCACCTGCACCGGCTGTTCGAGGCCGAGGAGCTGTCGGTGGCACGGCTGATCCGTCGACGGCGTCTGGAGGTGTGCCGGGCCGAACTCCTCCGCGCGAGGGGGCGGGTGACCGTCGCCTCCGTCGCCCAGCGCTGGGGCTTCGCCAGTTCGGCCCACTTCAGCCGCGTGTTCCGCGAGGCATTCGGCATGAGCCCCCGCCAGTGGCAGCACCAGAACGCCGATCCCGCCCTGTCGGCAGAAGGCGACGCCGAGACCTCCTCCCCGGCAGGCCTGTCATGACGACCCCTCCCCCTCGGCACGGCAAGCCGGGCGACTGCGGCAGCTTAGGCCGTGTCGTGAAGGTCCCGCCCTCCGGGCGGACGACGCCACTTGCACCACACGACCTGGTCGGAGCCGGGCCGACGCCCGGCCCGCTGGAGCGATGCCGTCGGGAGGCCGCCGCTCACCCGGGCGCCGGGAGGCGGGGCACGGGCGGCTCGTCCCGCCCCCCGGCTCCCCGGATGGCGCCGCCTCCGCCCCCTCACCTGGTCGGCCTCGGCCGACCGCCTGCGCGCCGCCGCTGCGCGCAGGACGGATCCGGCCGAGCCCGCTGCGGGCGCGGCCTGTCCGGACCATCGGCGCTGACCAGCACGTATCCCTCCCCGGATGATGCTGCGAGCCGCCCGATCGCTAGCCTGATCGCCACGATGCGACCGTCCGTCCGGTGCGTGCGCAAAGAGCGTCGGGAGGCAGGTATGGCGAGTTTCGGGGCACTGCTGCGGCAGATGCGGCAGGAGGCGTCGCTCACTTTGGAGGAGCTCGCCGAAGCCTCCGGACTCAGCGTGCGCGGCATCGGTGACCTGGAACGCGGACGGCGTGCCGTCCCGCAGCGGTCCACGATCGCGGCCCTGGCCCTCGGCCTGCGTCTTGACGACGCGGGCCGGGCCAGGTTCCAGGCGGCGGCACGCGCCGCCAGGCCCGTGGGCGAGCCCGCGGGGGGAGGACGGCTCCCCCGGGGCGTCGACGACTTCGTGGGCCGGCGCACCGAGCTGGACGGGATGAGGACTCTCGCCGCCTCCGCCGAGAACGGGTACTGCCCCGTCATCGCGGTGTCCGGCCCCCCTGGGGTCGGCAAGAGTTCGCTCGCCCTCCAGGCCACCCGTGAACTCGCCGGCCACTTCCCCGCCGGCCGCACCGTCCTGGACCTGCGCGGCATGGACGAGGACCCGCCCGGTCCGGAGACACTGACCTTGCGCTGCCTCAAGGCGTTCGGCGTCGCCGACCGTGACCTGGCCCGCAGCGGCCCGGAAGGCCATCTTGAGATGTATCGGGACGCCATGGCCGAGCAGCCCCGCCTGCTCGTGCTCGACAACGCCCGCGACGAGGCCCAGGTGCGGCCGTTGTTGCCCGGGGCGGGCCGGAGCATGGTGATCATCACCAGCCGGCGCATGCTGACCGGCCTGAACAACGTGCACCGCATGCCGCTCGGGGAACTCACCGGGGCCGAGGCGGAGACGATGCTGAGCGGCCTGCTGGGCACCGAGCGCGCCCACGGCGAGGCCGCGGCGGTCGCGCGCATCGCAGCGCTGTGCGGCAACCTGCCCCTCGCGCTGCGGGTGGCCGGCAACTGGCTCGCCACCCGCACCGGCTGGAGCGCCGATCGGTTCGCCGAACGCCTGTCCGCCGAGGGGCGGCGTCTGGACTCGCTGGTCGCCGGCGACGTCCGCGTGGCCGCCGCCTTCGACCTGTCCTACCGCCGGCTCTCGCCTCCCGCCGCGCGGCTCTTCCGCCTGCTCGCACTCGTCCCCGGCCCCGACACGGCCACCGCAGGCGCCGGCATCCTGACGGGGCTCGACCTCTTCGACGTCGAGGACGCTCTGGAGGAACTGGTCGAGACCGGACTGCTCGCAACCGACCGCGACCGCTACCGCCTCCACGACCTCCTGCGTCTGTTCGCCGAATCCAGGCTCAAGGCCGAGGACTCCGCGGTCGACGCCGACACGGCGCGCACCTCGCTGCGGCACTGGCTGCTCGACACCACCGTCCTGGCGGGCCGCTGGTACGAGCCGAAGCACGGGGCCCCGACCACGCCGCCGGTCCTCGCGGACCTCTCCGACAGGAACAAGGCACGGCTGTGGCTCCAGGCCGAAGCCGACAACTGGCTCGGCGCGCTCCGTGCAGCCGCAGCCGCGGGCGAGCACGCCAGGGTCGTGGAGACCGCCGAGGCCATGCACTGGTTCTCCGACGAGTGGCTCTTCTGGGGTCACTGGACCGAGGTCTTCCGGACCGCCGCCTCCTCGGCCCGGTCGCAGGGAGACCGGTTGGCCGAAGCGACTCAACTCAACTACCAGGCGTGGGCCCTGACGATCTGCGACGGACGCCCCGCGGAAGGTGCCGCGTGCGCGACCCGGGCGCTGGAGGCGGCGCGAGAGGCCGGGGACCTCGCCCAGCAGGGATGGTCCCACACCTACCGTGCCTGGGCGCTGGTCCGTATCGGCGAGCCCTCCGCCGCAGCCGAACACAACGGACTGGCCGCCGACCTGTTCTCACGCGTCGGGGAGCGCCACGGCGCGGTGGCGGCGATGTTCGGACGCGCCGGCGCCCTCCTCGGGGCCGGCCGGCACCACGAAGCGGCCGACGCCTACCGGCAGTCGCTCGCCGTCGTCGAGGCCGCGGCCGAGACCTACGAGGCACCCTTCCTCCTGAACGCCCGGCTCAACGGCCACGGCGCACTGTCCGACGTCCTGATCGCCCTGCGGCGTTGGGACGAGGCCGTGGAAGAGCTGAACGTGTGCGTCCAGTACGCCCACGACAGCGGCAACACCGGCCTGGAGAGCCGCGCGTACGCCCGCCTCGCACGAGCCCACCTGGGCGCGGGCCGACTCCAGGCCGCAACGGCCGCCTACCGGGCCGCGGCGGCGTTCGGAGCCGGAGCCGAACCCGACGCGCGCAAGGAGGCGCAGGCCTACTTGGACCAGCACGGTCCGGATGACGACAGCGGGACCGCGTCCGACAACTGAACGGTGTCACATGGGTGTCGCGCTGTCGCGCCGCTCGGGTCCGCGCGGCACGACAGCCCGGCGGACAGATGCCCCGGAACCCCTCCGGACGAGGTGGCGGCGGACGACTCCACCACGTCGCGGCCCTCCGCCGTCACGGGGCCGAGCAGATCGACGGCGCGGGATCAGCCGTCCGCTGCCACGCCGACCAGGAGTTCGCGCAGGACGGCGGTTCCGTTGCTCGTGAGGACCGACGCCGGATGGAACTGGACCGAGGCATAGCCGGGGCCCCGCAGTGCGTGCACCTCACCGCTGCCCGCGTCCTGGCAGACGCGGATCTCGCCGCCCCGGTACGGGCAGGACAAGGTGGCCGAGGCCGAGTGCGCGGCGAACGTGTTGTAGAAACCGACGAGTTCCTGCCGGCCGAAGAAGTCGATCTTCTGCTGGGAGCCCTGATTGGGCTCCGCCTTGCGCACGATGTCGAGCCCCAGGAGGGAACTCAGCACCTGGTGCCCGAGACACACGGAGAGGAACGGGGTTCGGGAGTCCAGCAGCCCCCGGGTGAGATCCCGCAGGTGCGCGATCTTGGGGTCGCCGTGCAGCTGCGGGTCTCCGGGTCCGGGCCCCACGATCACGAAGTCCTGGTCGTCGAGGGTGTACGGCTCGTCGAAGCGGCGCACCGTCACGTCCAGGCCCAGCGAGGCGAGGCAGTGCCGCGCCATGGAGGTGAAGGTGTCCTCCGCGTCGACGACGAGGAGGCGCCGGCCGGCCAGCCGGTCGTCCGGGCGTCCACGGCCGTCCGGGTCCGCCAGCCAGAAGCCGGCCAGAGTGGCGTTGCGGTTCGCCAGCGCGCCCACCACGTCGGGGTGGTCCCCGAGTACCGGTCCGCGCGCCGACGCCGCGGCGCGGTGCCGTGCCGGGTGCCTCGTGTCGGGTTCGCTGCGCAGCGCGGACAGCAGCCCGGCGGCCTTCGCCCGGGTCTCGGCCACCTCGGCCTGCGGAGAGGAGTGCCTCACCAGGGTGGCGCCGACTCCGATGCTGAGCCTGCCCACCGGGTCGACGTCCGCGGTACGGATGAGGATCGACGAGTCCAGGGCGGTCCCGCCGTCGGCGTCCCGGCCGACCAGGGCCGCCACCCCGCTGTAGTAGCCACGGCCGTGGGGTTCGTACGTGCCGATGACCCGGCACGCGCTCTCAAGCGGGCTGCCGGTCACCGTCGGCGCGAACAGGGTCTCGCGCAGGATCTCGCGCGGGCCGCTGCTGCTGGAGCCCTCGATGAGGTACTCGGTGTGCGCGAGGCGCTCCATCTCCTTGAGGTACGGACCGCGCACCCGGCCACCGCGGTCGCACACCCGGCCCATCATCTTCAGTTCCTCGTCGAGGACCATGAAGAGCTCGTCCGACTCCTTGGCGTCCCGCAGGAATCCCATCACCCCGTCGAGATCCGCGCCGCCTTCGGGATACCGGTAGGTGCCACTGATCGGGTTCATCGTCATGGCGCCGCCGAGCAGGCTCACGTGCCGTTCCGGGGTCGCGCCGACGAGGCACCTCTCGCCCGTGTGGATCAGGAACGTCCAATAGGCGCCGGATTCGCCCTGGAGCAGCCGGCGGAAGAACGCCAGGGCGGTAGCCGGGCCCCAGTCCGTCAGCTGTGCCCGGTAGTCGCGCCGGATGACGAAGTTGGCGCCGGTGCCCCGGCCGATCTCGTCCTCGACGATCCGGCGCACCGTGCCGGCGTACGCCTCGTCGTCGATGTCGAAGCCGTGCTCGTCCATCCTGATCGGCACGTCCGCGACGTCCCGCAGGAACTCCTGCCGGGACAGGCCGCACTGTTCCTCGACCGTCAGGGCGAGCAAGGGGGTGCCGTCGTCACGGCAGGCATAGCCGCGTTCGGCCAGCTGACGGTAGGGCAGCACGGCGAGCACGTCGTGCCGGTCGGCGCCGGGGCCCTGGGGCAGGGGGAGTTCGGCGAGCGAACCGGGCTGGGAGACCGTGCCCACCAGCAGTTCCAGGCGGTCCGCTCCGGTGGCCTGCGGCCGGTGCAGCAGGGCGAACGGGGGCGGGTCGGCGGCGAGGATCCGGGACAGGAGCGGGTGCGGCGTGCCGGAGCGCGCCTCGTCGGCACCGGAGTTCATGAGCGGCTCGCCTCCTCCAGCTGCCGCACCACCGCATCGGTGGGCAGCGTCATGCCGCAGCGCGTGGCGACGTACTGGAGCGTCATACGGTGTTCGGCCAGGGTGAAGTCGGCGACGGCGTCCCCCACCACGAACGTCTGGATGTCGTGGGCGTACGCCTCCCCCGTGGTCATGAGAATCCCGACGTGGGCGTACACGCCGCACACGATCAGCTGGTCCCGGCCCGTGTCGCGGAACAGTTCCAGCAGGCTCGTGTTGAAGAAGGCGCTCGGCCTCCACTTGGTGAGCACCGTGTCCGATTCGCCCGGCGTCAGTTCCTCGACGACGGCGCGGTCCTCGGGCCCCGCGGTCATGCCCGGGCCCCAGAAGTCGTTGAGCAGTCCACGCTGTTGTCCGGTCATGGAACCCGGTTGCGCCGTATAGGCGACGGGGACGCCGAGCTCGGCGCAGGTCCGCCGGAGGCGGACGGTGTTGCGGACCAGCGGGTCGACGGGTGAACGGCCGGCGGTGAACGGCCTCAGGAAGTAGTTCTGCATGTCGTGCACGAGCAGGACGGCACGGGACGGGCTCACGGACCACGAGGCCGTGTTGGCCGGCAGGTCGTCCTCCGTGGGCATCGGGTAGGGCTCGATCGCCGGGATGGCCACAACCGACTCCTTTCCATGGCGGGGCTCACGCGCCGAGCGCGGCCCCGCCGTCGACGGTGAGGTGGTGCATGGTGATGTGCGCCGCGTCGTCCGACAGCAGGAACAGCACGGCGTCGGCGACGTCCTGGGGACGGGCCAGCTTGGCCAGCGGGATGCCGACCCGGAAGGCTTCCGGAGCACCGTCGATCGAGACGCGGGCCGCGGACTCGTCGTCCCACAGCGCGGTCAGCATGGGGGTGTCGGTCGATCCGGGGGCGACCACGTTGCAGCGGATGCCGTACGCGGCGCTCTCCAGGCCGAGGCACTTGGTGAACATGGACGCGGCGGCCTTCGACGCCGCGTACGCGGCCATCTCCATGCGCGCGGTGCCCGCGGCGTTGGAGGCGATCGTGACCAGGGCCCCGCGCCGCCGCGCTTTCATCCGGCGCACGACGGCGCGCGACACGTGGAAGACGCCCGTCGTGTTGACGGCGAAGGTCACCTGCCAGTCCTCGTCCGCGAAGCCGTCGACCCGGCCGCTGCGCAGCACTCCGGCGGCGTTGACGAGCCGGTCGACCGGGCCGAGCCGTTCCTCGACCGCCTCGACCACCGCCTCGACGTCCTGGCTGGAGGTGACGTCGACCGGGAAGGCCGTCGCCCGGTGACCGGCCCCCCGCAGCTTTTCGGCCACCCCGTGCAGCTGGTCGGCGTCCCGGTCCAGCAGGGCGACCGACACTCCACGTACGGCCAGTGCCTCGGCCACCGCGCCCCCGATGCCTCCTGCCGCACCGGTCACCACCGCGATCGTGTCCTTCATCGGCAAGACTCCTTTCCCCTCGCGTCGTCGTGCGTCATCGGTCCGTGTCCTGCCACGCGGAGAGCACGTCGCGTGCCTGCCAGGGGTTGAGCCGCGGGTCGCACAGCGTGGTGTACGCCCCGTCCAGCCGGTCGTCTCCGGACCCGTCCGCCACGCACTCGGTGACGTCGTACGGCGTCGTCTCCAGGTGCAGGCCCCCCGCGACCCCGCCCGCGCTCACGACGGCGTCCTGGAAGCCGACGACCTCCCGCACGATCGCGTCGACGCGCCGTGTCTTGACGCCTCCGGGCGCGGTCACGGTGTTGCCGTGCATCGGGTCGGACAGCCAGCTGACGGGGTGCCCCGCGGCCCGCACGGCGGACACCAGCGGGGGCAGCCGCTCGGTCACGGCCTCGGCCCCCATCCGCGCGATCAGGGTGAGCCGGCCCGGCGTGCGGTCGGGGTCGAGCAGTTCGCACAGGCGCACCAGGTCGTCGGGGTCCGCGGACGGTCCGACCTTGCAGGCGACGGGATTGTCCACGGCGGCGAGCAGGCGTACGTGCGCCCCGTCGGCCTGCCGGGTGCGCTCGCCGATCCATGGCCAGTGCGTGGAGGCCAACAGCAGTCGGCCGTCGCGGTTGCGGCGCAGCAGGGGCAGTTCGTAGTCCAGGACGAGGGCCTCGTGGCTGGTCCACACCTGGGTGGACGGCGCCGCCCCGTCGGCCATGCCGCGCAGCCGCAGGGCGTCCAGGGCGGAGGCCGCGGCGTCGTAGCAGCCCACCATCCGCGAGGGCGCCGGACGCCGGGCCCGGGCGTCGGGCTGGGGTCGGTTGACCATGTGGCCGCGATAGACGGGAAGTTGACGTCCGCCGACCTCTTCCACGGGCTGGGAGCGGGGCTTCGCGAACTGGCCGGCGATGCGGCCGACCCGCAGGACGGGCCTGCCGGAGCGGGCGCTCATCACCGCGGCGAGTTCGTCGAGGAGATCCGCCTTGTGGCCGACGGGTCCGGCCCCGCACTCCGCCGGATCCTCCGCGCAGTCGCCGGCCTGCACCACCTGGAATCGGCCTTGCGCGACCTCGGCCAGCAGGGCGTGCAGCGTCGTCACTTCGTCGCGGGTGACCAACGCGGGCTTGGTGGAGAGGAGTTCACGTACGGGTTCGAGTTGCGGGTCGTCGAGCCAGTCGGGCTGCTGCCGGGCGGGCAGCGCCCGCCATCGGCGCACCTCGTCGAAGGAGAGGGCCGCGCCCTCGTCCTCGACGAGCAGCAGAGCGGTGTTGTCGGACATCGTTGCACTACCTCCGTGGGTGGCGCGGGCGGGAGAGGAGCCGGCGTGGCGCGGTCAGACCCGGTGGGCGGCCGGGGCGGTGTCCCTCGTGCGCAGCCGCGGGTTGTCGTCGAACAGGGCGGTGAGCTCCTTTTCGGCGATGCCGAGAGCCCGGGCGGAGAAGGAACGCAGAGCGCGCAGGTAGTCGTCCCGCAGGCCGGCCTCGTCGAGATGCGGTGCGCGGCCGTTCTCCAGCAGGATCCGGCCCGCCACCAGCACGGTGTGCACGTCCTGTGTGCCGCCCAGCGTCAGATAGCCCTCCAGTGGGCGGGGGTTGAGCAGATAGCGCCAGTCGTCGATGGGCACGAGCACCAGGTCGGCCTGCTTGCCCACCTCCAGGCTGCCGACCTCGTGCTCCCAGGCGAGGCCGCGGGCCGCGATCCGGGTGGCCATGGCCAGGGCCTCGCTGGCGGGCAGGGTGGTGTGGTCCGCCGCGAGTTCGTTGTACATCTGCCAGGCGGCCCGCATCTCCTCGGCCATGCCCATGACGGGGAACACGCCCCCGTCCGTGGACAGTGACACGTCGAGGCCGGAGCGTTTGAGTTCGGGGATGAGACCGGTCTCGCTCAGGGTGGACTCACCGGTGGGGCCGTATTTCGCGGGCGAGTGGCTGATGTGGACCCGGGCGTCGAGCAGCATCCGCCGCTCTTCGGAGTCGGCGAACGCGCAGTGCACCGCCATGAGCCGGTCGTTGAGCAGGCCCAGCCGGTCGAGCCTGCGCACGGGGGTGAGGCCGAAGTGTGTGCGCACCGCCTCCGCCTCGTGGCGCAGCGCGCCCACGTGGGTGGCGAACGGAACGCCGTAATCGGCCGAGAGGCGGGCCAGGCCGCGGCCGAGCTCGTCGCTCATGTTGGTGAGGTAGGGCGCGGTGGGCCAGGCCCGGAGCCGACCGGTCCGGTCCGCCGCGCCCCGGTCCAGCACCCGCTGGATCCGGGCCAGTTCGGTGTCGGTGTCGCGGGTCCGCTCGGGGGTTCCGCTGCCCGTCCCGCACACCGTGTCCGCCACCCAGGCGCTCACCGAAGCGCGGATGCCCAGTTCCAGCGCCGCGTCGGCCAGCGCTTCGGGACGGTTGACGGACCCGACGTCGCCGAGTGTCGTGGTGCCGGAGCGCAGTTGCGTCCAGAGCGCGTACCGGGCGACGGCCCTCGCCTCGTCGGGCTCCAGGGCGTCCACCAGGCGGCGGAATCCCTCGAACCCGGCGGAGACCTGGGCGATGTCGCCGCCCAGGGCCATGAAACCCGGCTCGTCGGCCCGGTCGTCCGGTGTGCGCAGGGCGCCTTTGAAGGGCAGTCGCACCGCGAACAGGTCGTGCCAGTGGTTGTTCACGAACCCCGGCATGACGAGCATGGAGCCGGCGTCGAGCGTCCGCAGCCCCGCCCGCTGCCCGGGGGTGAGCCCTGCGACGGCCCGGGCCACCTCCTCGCAGGGGCCCACGGCGGCGATCCGGTCGCCCACGACGAGCACGGACCCCGTGGGGTGCACCCGGGCGGCGGCGTCCGCCGTACAGACGTGTCCGCCACGGATCAGGAGCGCCGGCGGGCGGCCGGGGAGCCCTTCGTCGCCCGGCGGGGTGGTCCCGTTCACGCCGTGGCCTCCCCGGACTCCGCCGCGACGGTGTCGAAGTGCCGTTGCCAGGCGTCCAGGGTCGGTTCGGCCGCCAGCGCGCGGAACGAGACGGGCAGCCCGTCCCGCCGCCACCGGTTGACCAGTCGCATCATCTCCAGGGATCCGAGACCGAGATGAATGAGATTGGCATCCGGCGCGATCTCGTCGGGTTGCGCACCGATCATGGTCGCGACGGCCTCGCGCAACGCGGCGGACACCTCCGTCGGTATTCGGCCCGGACTGTCCGCTGTGCTCTCCATCGTTGCTTCGTTTCCTTCTGTCTCGGCGGGACGGGGGGCGGGACGGCGTGCGGCGCGGCAGGAGCGGATGGGATCGGCACCGTCGGCCGGCGTCGGAACGGCGTACGACGTCACCGGCCGGCCGCCGCTTCGGACGGTGCGGTGTCCGTCGCGCGGATCCTGGCCGCCGCGTCGGCGGCGAGGGTCTTCTTGTCGACCTTGCCGAGCCCGGTCAGTGGCAGCTTCTCGACGATCGCCAGCCAGTCGGGCAGCTTGTAGTCGGCCAGACCGTCCGCGTGCAGCGCCTCCTTCAGCTCCCGCAGGCCGGGCGGCGGCCCGTCCGGGACCACGTAGGCGCCGACCCGCTCGCCCAGGAACGGGTCGGGCACCGGCACGACGGCCACTTCGGCCACCGCCGGATGGGCCAGGATGTGTTCTTCCACCTCTCCGGCGGACACCTTGTCCCCACCCCGGACGATCACGTCCTTGATGCGGCCCTCGATGACGAGAGCGCCGTCGGCGGTCAGCCGCGCGAGGTCGCCGGTGCGGTAGAAGCCGTCCTCGGTGAAGGCGCGGGCGTTGTGCTCCGGAGCCCGGTAGTAGCCCTGGAGGGTGTACGGGCCTCGGGCGAGCAGTTCACCGATGCTGCCCGGCGGCAGGTCGTCGCCGTCGGGGCCGACGACGCGCACCTCGTCGGCGGGCGAGAGCGGCCTGCCCTGGGTGGTGACGACGGCCTCCGCACTGTCGGTGGCGCGGGTCAGGGTGAGCAGTCCCTCCGCCATCCCGAAGACTTGTTGCAGCCGGCATCCGAGGACGGGGGAGACGCGCTCCGCGACGGAGGCGTGCAGTCGGGCCCCGCCGATCTGCACGAGCCGCAGGCTCGACAGGTCGGCTTCGTTCCACTCGGCGGCCTCCAGCCACAGTTGCGCCAGGGTCGGCACCAGCGAGGTGAAGGTGACGCGTTCACGCTCGATGGTCTCGAAGCACTCGTCGGCGATGGGCGCCTCCATCAGGACCACGGTGCCGCCGGAGCGCAGTGTGCCCACCACACCGGGGCACCCCCAGGTGAAGTTGAACTCCGCCGGGAGCACCGCCAAGTAGACGTCTTCGGGTCCCAGTTCGAGCAGTTCGGCGGCGGCCCTGGTCTGGTAGGCGTAGTCGTCGTGGGTTCGCGGTATCAGCTTCGGCAGCGCCGTCGTACCACCGGAAAGCAGGAAGAACGCGACGTCGGACGGGTCGGGCGGTGGCAGCGGCTCGGGCTCGGCGTCGACGTCGTCCAGCGGGACCAGCAGCCCGGCGGGGGTGCCGGCGGGGGCCTTCACGGCCGGGTCCAGGACGAAGACCTTCCGCAGGGTGTCGAACTCGCCCGCGAGGTCGAGGGCCAGCCGCGTGTGGTCGAAGCCCTGGTACGTGCCGGGTACCACGTAACCGACCGCCCCGGAGATGGCGCACAGATGGCGGATCTCGTTGGCCCGGTGGGAGACCAGCGAGAACACCGGCTTGGCCCCCATGCGGAACAGGGCGAAGCAGACGATGACGAACTCGGGCACGTTCGGCAGCTGTACGACGACCCGGTCACCCGCGGCGATGCCCTGTCGCACGAACCCCGCCGCCGTCCGGGACACCCGGCGGTCGAGTTCGTCGTACGTCAGCCGGCGCCGCCCGTGCACCAGGGCGGTGCGGTCACCGTGTGCCGCCCCGGCGGCGGCCAGCTGGTCCGCGAGGTTCTCTCCCCGCCAGTGGCCCGCCGCCCGGTACCCCTGTGCCCGCTCCTCGGGCCACGGGGTGCATCCCTCAAGCATGGTCGCCCTCCCCCTCGGTCCCACGGGGGACGGTGATCTCGACGATGGCGCAGCCCGCCTCCATCCCGGGCGAGGCGCCGATGACCATCACGAGGTCGCCCGCGCCGACCTGGCCGGTCCGCCAGAGGTGTTCGAGGCCGGCGACCGGGTCGGCTGCGCCCAGGTGGCCGGTGATGCGGGTGAGCTCCCAGACACCCCGCTTCTCGTCGATGCCCAGGGGGTCCAGGAAGGACGCCTGCAGAGGCAGTTGGGAGAAGCCGACGTGGCAGACCCGGGAGATGTCCGCCATCGTGACGCCTGCCTCCGCCAGCGACCGGTGCGCGGCGGCGGCGACCGTGTCGCCGAAGTTGCCCATGGGCGGCGGGACTCCCCTCGCCCACTCGCGGCGCCAGAACTCCCTGCGCTCCTCCAGGTTGAGGGTGCGGCCCACGGTGGGACCGGGCGGGAACAGGGGCTCTCCCCCGCGGTGCAGTTCCTCCATCGAGGGGGCCGACACGGAGCCGACGGACAGCACCCGGGCGAAGCCGCCCCGGCGGGACACCACGGCCGCCGCTCCGGCGTCACCCAGCAGGAAGAGCTTCGAGGCCCGCCAGCGGTCCGCCAGCGGGGTGGAGAAGTTGTCACCGGCGGTCAGCAGCACCGCCGGCGGTTCGGAGGGGGCCGCCATCAGACGGCCGGCGGCCAGCTCCAGCGCGGAGAGCATGCCGAGGCAGCCCTGCCGTACCTCGACGGCCGTCACCGGGCGGTCGAGCGTGTGCCGCAGGACGTAGTGGTGGGCGGACCAGCCGTCCGGGCCCTGGAAGTGGACACTGCTGTGCAGCAGCGCGCCGAAGTCCTCGGGTCCGTGACCGGAGCGGGCCAACGCCTTCCTGGCCGCGCGCACGGCCAGATCGGGCCCGGTGGTCTCGCCCGCGACGGGCACGGACTCGATGCCGGACTCCTCCCGGTCCTGCTCGTCGTACAGCCCTTCCTCGACGGCGCGGGCCGTCGGGTACAGCTCGGGCAGATGGGTCGCGATGCCCGCGAGATGAATTCCGCTGAGCCTCACGGGCGGGTCCCTCCCGCCATCGCACCGGCACCGGCACCGGCACCGGCACCGACGGGCTCGGCGGGCTGGGCGGCGGGCACCAGGAACCGTCCGACGCTGCCCAGCTTCTCGCAGGTCTCCTCCAGTTCCCGCTCCGGGCGGGACTGCCCCACGATGCCCGCGCCGGCCCGCAGCCAGGTGCGGCCGTTCTGCCGGTAGACGCTGCGCAGCACCAGGGTCGCGTCCATGGCCCCGGCGTGATTGACCGTCAGAACGGCCCCGCCGTAGAGCCCCCGGGCCTCGGACTCGTTGCTGCGGATGCTGTCGTAGGCGGCGTCCTTGGGCACACCGGACGCGGTGACCGCCGGGAACACCGCCTTGAAGGCGTCCCAGGCACCTCGGCCGTCGGCGAGCTGCCCGCCGACCCGGGAGGCCAGGTGCTGCACGGTGCCGCGATCCTTGACGACCATGAACTCCTCGACGTCGACGGTGCCGGGGGCGCATACCTCCAGGAGTTCGTCGCAGGCGATCTTCACGGAGATGGCGTGCTCGTAGATCTCCTTGGGGTCGCTGAGCAGTTCCGCGCGCAGCCGGTCGTCCTCGGCCCGGTCACCGGTGAGCGCCCGGGTCCCGGCCAGAGGCTGGCTGACCACACGTCCGTCCGGGGCGACCTGGACGACGATCTCCGGGCTGAAGCCCGTCGCCTCGATGCCGCCGAGGCTGAGCAGGAAGGACCTGGCGGGGTTGTTGCCACGCCGGCCCGCCAGGTACGTGCCCACGAAGTCGAGTTCGTGATCGACCGGGACCACCCGCGAGAAGATCACCTTCTGAAGGAGCCGTTCGTTGATCGCGTCGACCGCGACGCCGACGGCCCGGCGGTAGGCATCCGCTCCGGCCTGCCGTACGTCCACGGGATCCGGTACGGCCCGCGACTCGGTGTGCTCCGCGGACAGCACGTCCAGCGCGGCCGAGAGGGTGGCCTGGTCCGCCGAGCGCAGATACGCCTCGCCGGCCTCGATCCTGATCTCGGTGTGGGGGACGACGAGGTGAAGCAGCCGCTGGTCACCGACGTGCCGGAGGTCTCCGTCCTTGGCGTACGACAGCTCGAACGCCGCCCAGCCGTAGGCCCGCCAGTCCTTGACCCGTACGGCGTCGAGCAGGCTCTGCACCTGCCGCAGCGGGCGGCCGTCCCATGGCAGCAGCACCTCCTCCTGCTGCTGGCGGAGCCGAGCCCCCGTACGGTCCAGGGTGATCTCGGCGAGCGCGCCGCCGGCGTAGGACCAGACGCCGCCGTTCTCGTAGACGACGTAGTCCGGGTGCAGACCGGACGACGCCAGGCGAGCAGCGGCGGTCATGGGATCCGAGGCCGGTCTCAGCCGCGTCTCGAAGTAGTGCCGGGGGGTCTGGTGCATCTCGAACGTCCTCTTCTCGATGGCCGAAAGGGGAAAGCGGGGGCGGGCGCTCCACCGGGGCGGGCGCTCCACCGGGGGGCGCTTCACCGGTGGGCGGGCGCTTCACGCGGGGCGGGCGCTCCACCGGGGGTCGGGCGCCTCATTGGGGAGCGGCGCGCGTCCCGGAGAACCGGCGCGCGATCAGCGAGAGCGCGGGGGCGGTGAGCAGGGTGGAGATCAGCGCCATGACGACGAACATCGTGAACACCTCGGGCGTGATGACCCCGAGGTCCAGACCGACGTTGAGCACGACCAGCTCGGTCAGACCGCGGCAGTTCATCAGGGCGCCCATGGCCAGCGACTCCTCCCAGCCCATGCCGCAGCCTCTGGCAGCCAGCGTGGTGCCGACCCACTTCGTGGCCATCGCCGTCGCCACGACGGCCAGACACCAGCACCATGCCTGCCAGTCGCCGAGCAGCCCGATCGAGGTGCGCAGCCCGGAGAAGACGAAGAACAGCGGCAGCAGCAGTGCCTCGGTCACCGATCGCAGCCGTCCCACCGCCCATTCGACCGGGACCGAGCCCCGCGGCGTGACCGCTCCCAGCAGGAAGGGCCCGAAGATCGCGTGGATGCCGATCCGGTCCGTGGACAGCGCGCTGAGCAGAATGCCGGAGAAGAGCACCGGCATGACCGTGCCGCGGGACCAGGTGCGCGACCCGAGTGTGTGCTCCAGCACGGGGCGCACCGCGAAACGCAGCAGCGCGCAGAACAGCGCGGTGAGGCACAGGATCTGGACCACGCCGTACAGGGAGGAGCCCTCCGCCGCGGCGACCACCACGGCGAGCAGACACCAGGCCGTGACGTCCCCGACCGCCGCGCCGGCGAGCGCGACCGGTCCGACGGTCAGCTCGTCGGAGCGCCGTTCGGCGATGATGCGGGCCAGCACCGGAAAGGCCGTGATGCTCATGGCGACGGCGATGAACAGTCCGAAGGCCGTGAAGCCGAGGCCGTCCGGGGCGTACGGCTCGTACATCCCCAGCGCCAGCAGCACCCCCGCGAGCAGGGGCACGGCGACACCGACGTGACTGATCGTCAGAACAATCTGCCCGCGCCCGCGCACCGCTCCCAGGTCCAGCTCGTAACCGACCATGAACATGAAGCAGATCAGGCCGAGTTGGGCGAGGATGTTGATCGGCACCGTCAGGTCCGCGGGAAACAGCCGGTGGTACCCGCTCGGCCACAGCAGTCCCAGCAGCGAGGGACCGAGCAGGACACCGGCGACGATCTCACCGATGACGGCGGGCTGGGACATCCGCCGGAAGAGACCCGCCGTCAGATGGCAGACGCAGAGGATCACCGCCAGGGCCAACAGCAGCTCGGCGAACGTTCCGGAGGCCGCGTGTGCCCTGCCGGCCGATCCGCTCGACCCGGCGTCCGTGATGCCGAAGCGCAGCACGACCGCGACCAGAGCCGCCGGGATCAGCACCAGGAGGGCGTAGACGTATCGCGCCCGGGAAGGGGCCGGGGCGCTCCGCCCCGTCTTCGGGGGCGCCAGCCTCAGTTCGTCGGCCACGACGCGTACCGGCGCAGTCCGTAGAGCAGGGGGCCCGGTGTGCGGTTCAGGTGGACGTCACGCACCTCGGCGAAGACGACGACGTGGTCGCCGTGGGTGTCCTGCCGTACGACCGCACAGTCGGCGACCGCGTGGGCGTCGGAGCGCAAGTGCGGTCCGGCGGCGGCCGGGGGTGCGGTCCACTCGACGCGGTCGAAGCGGTCCGGCGCACCGGAGGCGAACAGTTCCGCGGTCGGCTGCGCCCCCTGGTGGAGGAGGTTCATGGCGAACGCCCCGGCTTCGAGCGCGGCGTGCAGGGTGGGGCTGCCGCTGCGCAGGCACACCAGGAGAGTGGGCGGTTCCAGGGCGACGCTCACCAGGGACGTACACGTCATGCCCCAGGGGCGGGTCCGCGAGTCGAAGGCGGTGACGATCCCCACTCCCGTGGGGAACCCTGCCATCAACTGCCGCATGGCGTCGGGGCCCTGAAGGCGGGTGTGATCGCCCACAGCCGCACGCGTGGCTCGGTTCATGGGAGGTCTCCGCGCTCTACTTGCCGTGCAGGGAACGCAGGATGTCGTACGTGGAGGGCAGTTCCTCCAGCTGCTCGGCGGCACGGCGCGGTACGTCGGCGAACAGTGCGTCCGCGCCGGCGACCGACGCGGGTTTGTACCGCAGGGCGGGCAGCACGTGCTCGGGGAGGAAGCCGAGGCCGGCGAGCATGCACCAGTAGTTGGTGTTGTTCCAGAAGTTCTTGTTGCTGAGCTCGGACGTCCCGTGGAGCACCTGTTCGCCGCTGGAATACGGGTTGACCGGCAGTCCGGCGCGGTAGAGCTCGATCTTCTCCCGCAGGTCGTCGCCGATCGGCAGCTTCTTGTTGGCCCGCCAGAACTCCGTGTCCGTGCGCGGCGAGAACGCGAAGTGGGTCTGGATGAAGTCCACCGTGAAGTCGAACATGCTCTCGATTTCGCGGTTGAACCGGTCGCTCAGCGTCGGGTCGAACCGCTTGTCCGGGAAGTGCTTGGCGAGCTGCTCGACGGCGGTGTAGATGAAGTAGATGCCCGTCGACTCCAGCGGTTCCACGAAGCAGGAGGACAGGCCGATGGCGACACAGTTGCGCACCCAGGCCCGGCGGTTGCGGCCCACCCGGAAGGACACCTGGTTCAGTGGGGTGTTCTCCGGGTCGAGCCCCCACAGTTCGCAGAACTCCCGCGTCGCGTCGTCGCGCGTGGTGAATTTACTGGAAAAGACGTAGCCGGTGCCGAATCGGGACAGCATCGGAATCTTCCACGTCCAGCCATTCGACATGGCGATCGACGAAGTGAAGGGCTCGACGCCGTTCGCCTCGTCGTCGTGGGAAACCGCCGTGGCCACCGCACTGTCGCACAGCAGCTTGTCCCCCATGTCGAGGAACGGCTCGCCCATCGCCTTGTTGATCAGCAGGCCGCGGAAGCCCGAGCAGTCGACGAACAAGTCGCCTTCCAGGACTTCGTCGTCCGTCGTGCGCAGGGCCGTGATGAAGCCGCGCTCGTCCTGGATCACCTCGGCCATCTCGCCCTGGACATGCCGCACACCCTGCTTCTGCGTGGCGAAACGACGCAAGAAGTCGGCGACCAGCGCGGCGTCGAAGTGCCAGGCGTAGTCCATGGCCGGCGTGCCGTCCGCCTTCCAGGGACCCTTGTTGGCGTCCAGGACCGCGGTCTCCGGGAAACAGGCACGGTCGAACGGCCCGGGGTCGTCACCACGCTGCTGCTTGAGGTACCAGTACTGCGGCAGCGGAACGCCGTCGTGCTCCTTCAGGTGAGCGAAGTGGTGGTAGAAGGTGTCCGTCCGCGCGCCGAGCGGGCGGGGCTGCGGGACACCGCGTCCCGGTGTGCGCCAGTTCACGAACTTGATTCCCGCCTTGAAGCTGGCATTCACCTCCCGCATCCACTCGTGCTCGGGAATCCCCAGGAAGTCGAAGAAAGCGGAATGCAGGTTCGGGACCGTCGCCTCACCCACACCGATACGCGGAATGGCGGGCGCTTCGAGCAGGGTGATGTCCACTTCCCCCTGCAGCGCCTTCCCGAGATAAGAAGCCGTCATCCAGCCGGCCGTTCCCCCGCCGAGAATCACCAGACTTCTGACTCGCCCGTCACTCATGGCATTCCCCCATCGGCATTCCGTTCAGCGGGATGTCCACCCGGCTGTTCGCTCAGGCCCACATCTTGCGGACGGTTTCTATACCGATACGGAAAGGAACCATATCGCCGCTATACCGTGCAGGTCAGGGGGACAGGATTTCGCGACACGATCTTGTCGATGCCGGCCGCAGAGGTTGCGCCGGCGGGGCCGAGGAGGCGTCGGACCGGCTCCGCCCGCGGGGCGCCCCGTTCGCCCTCCACGACGACACGGCCTGGCAACTCCCGCCCTCGGAGCAGGGGTTCGGCTCCGGGCGGACACACCGGCACCGGCCGGACCGGTGGCGGGAGGCGGGAGTCCTCGACCCGTCGCACCGGGTTGGCTTCGCCGAGCCGAATACGGCGGGTGAACCCAACTGGTCGTGCACGTGTAAGGGGCGTCCCGCATCCGCGCGGACAGGGGGCGCCGGCACCGGCCCGTCTCAGGTCGACCGGCGGTGAACAGGCAGCGAACACCGTCCGATCCGCGGCGGACGGAGCACCCCGCTCAAGGTCGTCACGACCGCGCCCGACGTCGACGACGTCACCCGGATCTGGCCTGTACACGGCACGCACGCGGCCCCGGCGGCCCCGCCGACGACCAGAGGTGCTACGAGCTCCGAGAAGCGTCCCGGGGAGTTGAGGGTCCCGGCGGTGGACCGAGCGTCGGCGCATATCTCAGGCGGCGGGATGAGAAACACCCGCCAGGTAAACCCACCGGATCACATGTGGAAATGGGGGTCTGGAGACGATCTCCGGCTGGTAGCGTCTGGCCCGTGCCCTCGGCCTCATGGCACCGAAGCGTTTCGACTTATCCGGACCGTGCACACGCAAGGGGGTAAGGGTGGAATTCTATGTTCTCGGACCTGTCGGAATAAGACAGGCGGGGCGGGACCTCACGCCGATGGCGGAGAAACCGAAGACGGTACTCGCCGCGCTTCTCCTGGCCGGCAACCGCGTCGTCTCCGACGCGTACTTGCGCGAGGTCACCTGGGGGCCGACGCCGCCCGCCACGGTCGACCAGCAGCTCTTCACCTATGTCTCACGGCTGCGCAAACTGCTGTCTCCCGGAGCGACCATCCTGCGCCGTCGGCCGGGCTATCAGCTCGTGCGAACCGACGCGGGCCTGGACCACGCCGAGTTCGGGCGCCTGGCCGGTCTCGGCTACGACGCGTTGAAGGCGCACCGCCACGCCGAGGCCGCCGAGCACCTGGCCATGGCACTCGCGCTGTGGCACGGCCCCACGCTCGCCGGCGTGACGGAACACCTGACCCGGGTCGAACTCCCCCGGCTCGAAGAAGCGCGCATGGCCGCACTGGAGGGCCGTGTCGCCGCCGACCTCGCTCTCGGCCGCCACGACGCGCTCGTGTCCGAACTCGTCGGCCTGGTGGAGGCCCACCCTCTGCGGGAGCGGCTGCGGGCCCAGTTGATGACCGTGCTCTACCGCGTCGGGCGGCAGGCCGACGCCCTGGCCGAGTACCAGCGCGGACGAAGGATTCTCGCCGAGGAACTGGGCATCGAACCCAGTTCGGCGCTCGCCGACGTCTTCCAGTCCATCCTGTCCGGGGACATGGGACTCACCGCCCTTCCCCAGGAGATCCGCGTCCAGGCCCGGCCGAGGGTGCGGCCGGCCATGCTGCCTCCGGGCGTCGCCGACTTCACGGGACGCGAGCCCCAGTTGCGCGAGTTGTCCGGCCTGCTGCGCGACGACCGTGCCGGGCCGGCGCCGGTCGTGGTCACCGGCGCCGCCGGCGTGGGCAAGAGCGCCCTGGCCGTGCGCGCCGGACGCCGGTGCCTCGATGCCTTCCCCGACGGCCAGTTATACGCAGACCTGGACGGGTCGCAGGACCGCCCGAGGGATCCCTTCGACGTGCTCGAATGGTTCCTGCAGACGCTCTGCGAGCCCAGGACGCCGATCCCCGGGACGCTGGAGGCACGCACCCAGCTCTACCGCAGTGTGCTCGCCTCGCACCGTGTCCTGATCGTCCTGGACAACGCCCACTACGAGCGGCAGGTACGGCCGCTGCTTCCGGGAGCCGGGGGCAGCCGGGTGGTCGTGACGACCCGGTCGCGTTTCACGGCCCTCGAGGGTGCGCGGTCGCTGGAACTGAACGTCTTCGAACGGCCCGAGGCACTCGGCCTCCTGTCCCGCGTGGTCGGCTCCGGGCGGGTCGCGGCGGAGCACGAGGCGGCCGACTCGCTGGTGGCCCAATGCGGCCGGCTGCCGATCGCGGTCCGTGTGGTGGCCGGCCGGCTGGCCGCCAAACCCCATTGGCCGCTGGCCGAGATGGTACGCAGGCTGGCCGACGGCGACCGGCGACCGCTCGACGAACTGCGCCTCGCCGACATCGACGTGCGGGCCTCGCTGCGCACGAGCTACCTGCATCTTGCCGCCGAGGCCAGGACGGCACTGTGGCGGCTGTCGCTGCTCCACACCGCGGAGATACCCGGCTGGCTGGCGGTCGTCGTACTGGAGACCGACAGGGAGGAGGCGGAAGACCTCCTCGAGTCCCTGGTCGACGCCCGGCTGCTGGAGGTGTGCGACACCGATCGCGCGGAACGGCTGCGCTATCGGATGCCACCCGTGATCCGCCTGTTCGCGCACGAGTGCGCGCTGGCCGAGAGCACCACCGCCGAACGTCGCCGAACCGTCGACCTGGCGCTCACCGCGTGGCTGACGCGGGCCCGCGCCGCCGTCCGCGGCTTGGCCGACGGGCGTCAGGCAACCGCGGGCAACGCCCTGCTCTGGTTCGACACGGAGAAGAGCGGGCTCGTCTCGGCGTTCCGGCAGGCCGTCGCCGACAGGCACGACACCACCGCCCGCTCGCTCGCCCGTACCCTCACCGAACTGCGCGGACTCAGTGGTGCGGCGGCCGGCCGCGGCGCCGCGCTGCAAGGCTTCACCCCGCCTCAGACCCTGGCCCCGGTCTGAGGCGCCGCGGAACGGTACGAGGCGGAGAACCGATCCCCGGTGCGGCAGCCCTGTGAGGCGCACGGCACCGGGGGACGCGGTCGGTGACGACGAGCGCCCGGGGGGACGGACCGCTCGACCCGGCACCGACCGCGTGTCCGGTCGGACCGCCGTCACGTCGTGGCGTCGGCCCGCGCCTCCCGCGCCGGTGCGCCCCCGCCGGTCTGCGCCACCCGTCCCCCGGCGCCGCCCGAAGGCAGGCGGACCATCAGGAAGGCGATCACCGAGGCCACGGCCCCGAGGGCGGCGGCCACCCAGAGCATGAGGTTCAGGCCGGACGCGAACGCCTCGCGCACCAGATGCTCCATTCCCTCGCGCGCACCGGCCGAGGACCCCGAGATGACCGACTGGGCCTGTCCGCCACTGAGCGCGACGGCCGTCTCGTGCGCGTGGGGCACCTGGCCGTCGTCCCGGAGCACGCTCTCGATCCGGGACTGGAAGATCGCGCCGAACACCGCGATGCCCAGCGCGAAGCCCAGCTGCCGGAACGTGTTGACCGCGCCGCCGGCCATGCCTCCGCGCTCGGGCGGCACGGAGGCCAGCGCCGCCGCCGCCAGGCTCGGCGTCACCAGGCCGACGCCCATGCCGGACACGACGAGCCCGGCCAGGAGGGTACCGGCCGAGGATCCCGCGTCGAGCATCGCCTGGAGCGCGGAGCCGAGACCGATCAGTGCCAGCCCTCCTCCCATGGACGTCCGGGCCGGGAACGGGCCGAACTTGCCCGCCAGCGTCGACACCAGGAACGCGGCACCGCACATGGGCAGGATGCAGAGGCCCGCCTTGACGGGCCCGTAGCCCAGGACCGTCTGCATCCACAGCGACTCGAACAGCAGGTAGGCGAACGCCGCGCCCTGGAGGATCAGTCCGCTGAGCATGATGCCGGTGAACGTCGGCCGGCGGAACAGGGACAGGTCGAGGATCGGGTGCTCGTGCCTCGACTCGACCACGAGGAAGAGCGCCAGCGCGACCACCGCGAGCACGAACATGCCGAGCGTGAGGGGCACGCCCCAGCCGTCGGAGTGGGCGTGGATCAACGCGAAGGTGAGCGCGCCGCTCGCCACGGTGAAGGTGAGGGTGCCGAGGACGTCCGCGCGCTGCCTGCCCGGGGACTTCGCCTCGCGCACGACCCGCACGGTCATCAGGACGGCGATCAGGCAGACCGGCAGGTTGACGAAGAAGATCCAGCGCCAGTCCAGGTATTCGGTGAGCAGACCGCCGACCACCGGACCGGCCGCCGCCGCGACGGCGTTGGTGGCACCCCACACGGCGAAGGCCACACCACGTTCCCGGCCGCCGTAGTGCATGCCCAGCAGGGCGATCGTCGTACCGAACATGCCGGCGGCACCGAGCCCCTGGACCGCCCTGGCCGCGATCAGCACCTCGGCGTTCGGGGCGATCGCGCACACCAGCGAGGCCGCCGTGAAGACGATCAGTCCGCCGAGGTAGACCTTCCTGCGGCCGATCCGGTCGGCGGAGGAACCCACCCCGAGCAACAGGGCCGCCAGGGCCAGGGCGTAGACGTCGACGACCCACTCGAGGTCGGCGAGGGTGGTGTCGAGATCCTTCGCCATGTCGGGCAGCGCCACGGTCACGATCGTGACGTCCACCAGCAGCATGAAGGTTCCCAGGCTGATCGCTGCCAAGGGCCACCACTTACGCATACGAGCTCCTTCCACATCCGAGAGCCCACGGGCCCGTTCGACGGCCCCCAGCTTCCGGGCGCGGCGCCCCTCCGCCCTCGTACGGCGAGCGAAGTGACGGAAACCGACAACGGGGCGACTAACGTGAAGGAAAAAGCGGGCTCCTCGTCGGAACGAGACGTCCTGACCGTTTGATCGACTGGAGCACCGGTGCGGTCTCCACATGGTTCACGGTCTTCAGCGCGCCGATCCGCGTGCTCAGGTAGTCGTAGAACCCGTCGATGTCCCGGAACACGCCGATCGCCACCAGATTCGACGGCCCGGAGGTGGCTGCCGTGAAGCTCACTTCGGGGTGCTGGGACAGCTCTTCGCCGACGCTCACCAGATCCGCCGGCGGCACCGTGAGCCAGAACATGACCTCGGTCTCGTACCCGAGGAGCGCCGAGTCGATCTCGACGTCGAAGAACAGCGCCCCCATCTCGCGCAGGTACTCCATCCGACGCCTGACCGTCGACTCCGACCAGCCCGTGGCGGTGGCCAGTTCGGCGTGACCGGCCCGGCCGTCCGAGGCGAGTACGGCGAACAGGTCGCTGTCGCCCTCGCGCATCCGCACGCGCACCCCCTTCGGCGGCGGCTCGGGCAGCCGGGGCCGCAGCAGATCGGCCTGCCCGGCGGTCAGGGCCCGGGTCCTGCCGTGCCAGCCCGTGGGCCCCCCGAAGAAGGTGTGCAGGAGGTAGTGCGCGGATATGTCGACCACGCGGGGGGTACGCGGGAGCCTCTGGAGCAGCAGCGACGCGCCGTCCGCACGGCGCGTGGCACGGGTGAGACACACGATCTCCGTGCCGCCGGCGGTGAGACTCACCCAGGTGGTGTCGTCCCGTCGCGCCAGCGCGGCGGCGACGCTGCCCGACGTGTCCGGGGTGCAGCGGACCCGCAGGAGCCATTCGATGTGACCGAAGCGAGCGGCGTCGGGCAGTCCCAGCACCCGCATCGCGCCGCTCCCACGCAGCCGGCGATAGCGGCGTGCCACGGTTTGGTCGGAGACGCCCAGGACCTCGGCGACATGCTTCAGCGGTGCTCGCCCGTCGAGCTGAAGGGCGTGCACGAGGCGGAGATCCAGCTCGTCCAGATCATGGAATTCCATCTGCGGAAGGCTAGTTGACGTCGCTATCCGGCACGAGGGGGCAGTTGTCTGGCGTCTTCCCGCGAAGTCGGCGAACATCGCGGGGCACGTGGCACCGACGGGGCGGGGCCGCCCCGGGCGCCCGCAGCCGTTTTCGTCAGCACCCGAAAGCGTTTCAAGAAGAAGAGGGGAGCCCGATGAGCGCGATCGACCCCGCGGAGGCGCTGGAGCGGTCCACACCGTTACCGGATGCCGGTCCCGCTGCGGAACAGAGCATGACCACGAAGCAGCTGCTGCGCCCGTACACCCGGAGCTTCGCGACCGTGGTGGTCCTTCAGGTCGTCGGCGCCCTCGCGGGGCTGGCGCCGCTGCTGGCCGTCGTCGAACTGGGGCGGACCCTGCTGTCCTCCGGCCCGATCGACCACGACCACGTCTGGAACGTCGTGATCGCCGGTGCGGTGGGCCTGTTCGTCCGTCTGCTGCTCACGGCCACGTCGTCCGCCCTCGGGCATGTCCTGGACGGACGGGTGCAACTGGCGTTTCGCCGACGACTCGCCGAGCAGCTGGGGCGCGTGCCGATCGGCTGGTTCTCCCGCCGCCGGACCGGTGAACTGGCCAAGGTGGTCGGCGAGGACGTGAGTGCCGTGCACCCGCTCATCGCCCACGCCCCCGCCGAGCTCACCGCCGCTTTCGTGGTCCCCCTGGCGTCGCTGGTCTACCTGTTCTCCATCGACTGGCGGCTCACCCTGATCACCCTGGTGCCGGTGGTGGCCGCCGTGGCCCTGGTCCCCCTGATGGAGACCCCGGCCCGAAAACGCGAACAGCAGGAGTTCGACGGGGGCATGGGACGGATCTCGAGTTCCGTCGTCGAGTTCGTGCAGGGCATCGCGGTGGTGAAGGCCTTCGGCGGTTCCCGGCGCGCCCACCGTACGTTCCTGACGGCCGCGGACGATTTCGGCGCCATCTTCTACCGGTGGGTGCGCGGTATCGCCAGGATCGGCGCCGTGATCCAGATGGTGCTGTCGCCTCCGTTCGTGCTGCTGGTCGTCCTGCTCGGCGGTACGCCCCTCATCACGAGCGGCAGTCTGGCCCCGGCCGACCTCCTGCCTTTCCTGCTGCTCGGACTGGGCCTGACCGCCCCGATCGGAGCCCTCAGCCACGGCTTCGACGACCTCCAGGGGGCCGGACGCGCACTCGGCCGGATCAAGGAGGTGCTCCGGGAGGAGCCGCTGGCGGAGCCCGCGCACCCCGGCGAACCGCAGGGGCACCGGGTCGAACTGCGCGACGTCCGGTTCGGATACGACGACGATCACGAGGTACTGCGGGGAATCGACCTGGTACTCGAACCCGGTACGGTCACCGCGCTCGTCGGGCCGTCGGGAAGCGGGAAATCCACGCTCGTCCAGCTGCTGCCACGGTTCTTCGACCCGACCCGGGGCTCGGTCGTCCTGGGCGGTGTCGACCTGCGCGAACTCGGCAGCCGGGAGCTCTACCGGACCGTCTCCTTCGTCTTCCAGGACGTTCGCCTGCTGCGCGCGACGATCGCGGAGAACATCGCGCTGGCCGTCCCCCACGCCGACCCCGACGCCGTGGTACGCGCCGCGAAACTGGCGAACATCCACGAACGCATTCTCGAACTGCCCGGCGCCTACGAGTCGGTGATCGGCCAGGACACCGTGTTGTCGGGTGGCGAGGCACAGCGGATCGCGATCGCACGCGCGCTGCTCGCCGACACTCCGGTGCTCGTTCTCGACGAGGCCACCGCCTTCGCCGATCCGCAGACCGAGCAGGCGGTGCGCCGTGCGCTGGCGACGCTCCAGGGCGACCGGACGGTGCTGGTCATCGCCCACCGGCTGGAGACGGTCGCCGACGCCGACACCGTCGTGATGCTCGAGAACGGGCAGATCGTCGAGCGCGGCCGGCCCGCCGAACTGCTCGCGCGGGGCGGCAGTTTCGCCGCGTTCTGGCAATCCCACCGCTCTGCGGTGAGCGACGGGTCCGACATCCACGGTGGCGTACTGCAAGGAGACGAACGTCGATGATTCGACTGCTGCTGGGCGTGCTGGGACGCGAGTACGCGGGCCCGTTGCGCCGCACCCTGGCCCTGATGGCGACGACCGCGGTCGTGGAGGGTCTGTCCTACGCCCTGCTCGTCCCCGTCCTGCGGGAACTGTTCGGCACCACGCCCGGCGACGCCTGGCCCTGGCTGATCGGCTTCGGGGCCTCGGTCGCCGTCTACGGGGTGCTGCGCTACCTCAGCGACCTGTCCGGGTTCCTGGTCGCGGCCGGGATGCTGCGTGGCCTGTACCACCGGTTCGGCGATCACCTGGCGAAACTGCCGATCGGCTGGTACAGCGCCGGCCGTCTGGGCGAGGTGTCGGTGCTGGCCAGTCGCGGCGTACTCCAGGCGATGGGCGTGATCGCGCATCTGCTCGGACCGTTCGTCTCGGCATCGGTGACCCCCCTGACGATCGTCGCCGTGATGTTCGCCTGCGACTGGCAGCTGGGTCTGGCCGCGCTGGCCGCCGCACCCGTCGTGGCGGCGATCCAGATCTGGACGGGCCGCGCGATGGCCGCCGGCGACGCGGAGCGCACCGAGCGCGACCACGAGGCCACTGGGCGGGTCATCGAATTCCTGCAGGCCCAGCCCGTGCTGCGGGCCGGCGGCCGGACCGACGAGCGCTTCCGGCTGCTGGACGACGCACTGCGGGGGGTGCAGCGGGCGTCCCGACGGGCCACGGTGTCGTCACTGCCCGGCACCCTGGGCCTGACGCTCACCGTGCAGGCGATGTTCACCGGACTGCTGGTCCTCGGTGCCTACCTCGCGCTCGGAGGAGACGTCGGGGTGGCGGAGGTGCTGACGATCCTGGTGCTGGCGGCCCGCTGCGCGGATCCACTGCTGTCGCTGTCGGAGACCGGCGGAAAGCTCCGCGGCGCACGCTCCGTACTGGCGGGACTCGACGCGGTGTTGCGCGCCGAGCCGCTGCCCGAGGCGACCGACCCGATCCGGCCGGTGAGCCACGAGCTGGATCTGGAGTCCGTCGTGTTCCGGCACGGCGACCGCACGGTCCTCGACGAGATGTCGCTGTCCGTACCGCAGGGCCAGCGGCTCGCCGTCGTCGGACCGTCGGGCACGGGCAAGTCCACTCTGCTCCAACTGCTCGCGCGGTTCTACGACGTCGACGCCGGCGTGGTGCGCGTGGGCGGTGTGGACGTGCGCTCCATCGACCCGGACGTGTTGATGGAGCAGATCTCCATCGTCTTCCAGAACGTGTACCTCTTCGACGGCACGATCGAGGAGAACATCCGTCTCGGCCGCCCCGACGCCGAGGAGTCCGAGGTGCGGGCGGCGGCGACGGCGGCAAGGCTGGACGAGGTGATCGAGCGACTGCCAGGCGGCTGGGCGGCGCATGTCGGTGAGGGCGGTGCGCTCCTGTCGGGCGGTGAACGCCAGCGGGTCTCGATCGCGCGCGCCCTGCTGAAGAACGCGCCCATCGTGCTGCTGGACGAGGTGACCTCCGCGCTCGACCCGGTGAACGAGGCAGCCGTCCACGAGGGCATCGAGCGCCTGATGGCGGGCCGGACGGTGGTGATGGTGGCGCACCGGATGCGGACCGTCCAGCGTGCCGACCGGGTCGTCTTCCTGGAGGGCGGCCGGATCGTGGAAGAAGGCAGCCATGACGAACTACTGCGTCGCGGTGGCCGTTACGCCGACTTCTGGAGCATCTCCATGGCGGCCGTGACCGGGAAGTGAGCCGGCGCACACGCGGTCCTGGGGCGAAGGGGTGGTCGTGCCGGCTGATCCGCCGGCACGACCCGTGGCGGGGTCGTACGGGACCCGGTGCTCCTTCCGGTGGGCCGGCCCGCCGTCCGCGCTCACGCGGCGGATTCCGCTCAGGCGGTCCGGCGGGGCTGGAGCACTCCGGAGAGGAGGACCGTGAGCAGTCCGGCCAGGGGGACCACCAGCAGGCCGATCCTCAGGCTCGTGGCGTCGGCGACCAGGCCGACGACCGGCGGGGAGACCAGGAAGCCCAGGCGCATGAGCCAGGAGACGATCGTCAGCCCGGACCCGGGCTTGAGGCCCGGGAGGCTGTCCGCCTCGTGCATGGCGGCGGGGACCAGGGTCGCCACTCCGAACCCCGCGGCGGCGAAGCCGAGGACGGTTCCGGGCAGCGTGGGCACGGCCAGGGCCAGGCCCATGCCGAGCGCGGCGATCAGGCCGCCGGTGCGGGCCACCGCCCGCTGGCCGAAGCGGTCCACGAGCCGGTCGCCGATGATGCGGCCGACGAACTGGGCGCCGACCAGGGCGATGTAGCCGGTCGCGGCGAGCGTCGCCGAGGCACGCAGGGAGTCGGAGAGGTAGAGCGCGGCCCAGGAGTTGCCGGCGTCCTCCACGAGGGTTCCGGCGGTCGCGATGAGGACGAGGGCGGCCAGTACGTACGCGGTGCCGCGTCGGGCGGTGAACGAGGGGCGGGCCGGCTCGGGCGCCAGACCGGCGGGAGCGGGCCCGGCGTCCGGGTGTTCGTTGTCCGGGCGTTCGTCGCCCAGGCTTTCGTCGTCCGGTCCGGGCAGGCAGTAGCGCAGGGCGACGAGAGCGGCGGCGACGAACACGAGGCCCGACACGGTCAGGTGCTGACCTCGCGTGAGGTCGAGCGCCATGGCGCCCGCGGCCATGAGGCCACCGGCGACGGCGCCGATCGACCAGATCGCGTGGAAGGAGTTGATGATGGACCGCCCGTAGCGGCGCTGTACGCGCAGGCCGTGCGCGTTCTGCGCGACGTCCGTGACCGCGTCCATCGCCCCGGCCAGGAAGAGCGCCGCCGCGAACAGCGGTACGGCGCCCGCGAGACCGGCGGCGAGGACGCCCGCGCCGGTCAGCAGTGTGCCGGCGACCGCGACGCGGGCCGAGCCGAACCTGCGGAGGAGCGCTCCGGCCGCCGGTCCGGCCACCAGGGCGCCGGTGGGGAAGGCCGCCACGGCCAGGCCGTAGACGGCGTTGGTCATGCCGAGTTCGGCCTTGATCTGCGGATACCTCGGCAGGAGGTTGGCGAAGAGGGCCCCGTTGGTCAGGAACAGTACGGCGACGGCCGCACGGGCCCGCCGATCTGCGACGGGAGGGCGAACCGGTATGGCGTCGACAGTCATAGGGTGACCCTAACGCCCAAGCGTACGAACGTACACCTCGTGGCGGTCCTCCCTGCCCCGGGCGCCAGGGGCCCCCGCCTCCGGCGCCGCCGCGACGTCAGGGCATCAGGCCCGCGGCGACGGTCGCTCCCAGTTCCCAGCAGGCTTCGACGTCGGCCTTGGCCGGCTCCCCGGTGACCGTCACGGCGTCCGCCGCACGCCGCCACCCCAGGCCCCTGGTGATCGACTCGATTCCGCGCACGGCGCCGGTGACGTCGTTCCCGCCGTGCACCCAGGAGCCGAAGGGGCGCCCGCGCGTCGCGTCCAGGCACGGGTAGTAGATCTGGTCGAAGAAGTGCTTGAGGGCCCCGGACATGTATCCGAGGTTCGCCGGGGTGCCGAGCAGGACGCCGTCGGCGGCGAGCACGTCGGACGCGGTCGCGGAGAGGGCCGCGCGCCGTACGACGCGGACGTCCTCGATGCCGTCGGCCGACGCCCCGGAGACGACGGCTTCGAAGAGTGCCTGGCAGTTCGGCGAGGGTGTGTGATGGACGATCAGCAAGGTGGCCACAGCCCCGCACCCTGCCCTTTGCCGCCGTCCGGCCGCAAGCGGGGCGCGCCGCCACCCGGTACGCGTACGCCCCGAAGACACGGCCCGACGGGACGCCGGATCGGGGGCCTCGAAACCTACGCTGGCCGCATGGCCGACGACAGCACCGAGGAACGCCGAGCGCGCCCGGCCGACGCCTCCGCCGGCGCGGCGGGCGGGAGCGCGGCGGGCGGGAGCGCGGAGCACCCCGCCGACCGGCTCAGCTGGCTCAAGGAGCGGCTGTACGCGACGATCACCATGATCTCCGTGGTGATCGGCCTGTCGGCGGCCGAGCACCCCTCCACGACCGGGGCGGCGGCCAGTGTCGCGGCTGCCGCCATCGGCCTCTGGCTGGCGACGCTCGTCGCCGACGAGCAGGCCCACCGGACGGTGCACGGCCGGATCGCCACGCGGGCGGAGCTGCGCCGGATGCTGTGGGTCAGCAGCCCGCTGCTGCTCTCCGCCGTCGGCCCGCTGATCCTGATCGGCGCCGCGGCTCTGGGTGTGATGTACCTGGAGTCGGCGTTGTTCGCGGCGGCCGGGGTCAGCGTGGCCGGTCTGTTCGGCTGGGGCTGGTACGGCGGAGTCCGGCTCGGCAACGGCACCACGGTCGCCCTGCTGGCCGGTGCGCTCGACGCCGCGATCGGACTGGCCGTCGCCCTGGTCAAGGCCACCGCCGGCCACTGACGGCGGACTCGGCCACAGCCCTTGGCCAGGTTCTCCGAGCAGGCGCCCTGCTCCGGGGCCCGAGGTCGGGGCCCCGGAGCAGGGCCCGGGGTCAGATGGCCGGGTAACCCGGCTGGAGCGGGGCGGGGTGGCCGGGCTCCTCGGCGGGACGGCGGTGGAGAGCCGTCAGGCGTATGGCGAAGTACACCGCGGCTGCCGCCGCGACGATGTCCAGGCCGTCGGAGACCGCCGTCCGCAGGGCGGCGCTCCTGATCTCCGTGAGCGGTGCGTCGATGTCGTATTCGCCCGCGAACCGTCCGGCGGCACCCGACAGGAGGAAGAGGCCCCACCACAGCCGCACCGGCCACGGGGACGGGTACCGGGCCGGTTCGGAACCCAGGGTCCGGGTGGCGGCTTCCCACATCTGGAGGGCGATGCGGACGGGCATCCACAGCATCCCGATCGGCACGAACCACGAGCCGATCGCCCAGCCGGGGCCCCGCTCGAACGCGTCCTGGGCCAGGGCCCCGATGTACGTGCGCATCCGGTAGAACCAGATGATGAAGACGACGGCGCAGGCCACGTACGCGAGGACCTGGAACAGTCCGGCGACCGCGTAGAGGGTGTCCGCCGCGTCGAGCTCCTCGGTGGGGACGACGGAGAAGTTCTCGTCGCCGTCGGCCGTGTTCGCCACGTTCAGGTCGGCGAACACGGCGAAGAGGTCGGTGAGCGCCACCACGCCCAGCAGTGCGACGACGGCCTTCAGCAACCCCTCAGGGGCGCGCGGCGGCCGGGGCGGCAGGGCCCCGGGCCAAGCAGGCTGCTGAGCAGGTGCAACGAAATCGGACACGGCAAGGTCCCCCCGGACGCATGAATGAGTAAGTGGCCCGCTTCGAGCGGGCAGAGGGAACGTACGCCCTCACGGAGCGGAACGTCCATTCGATTCGGAGCGAAGAGGCTCAGAGCATGACGAGGAGGCGGGTGTCCGCCTTGAGCTTGCGGTTCACCGAGCGGCTCTGCACGTACACCTCCAGCCGGGGGTTGGTCCCCGCCTTCACGGAGACGGTCCCGCGGACGCCGGTCCCGAAGAGCAGGCCGCGCGCGGCGTCGCCCGTGTACGCGCGGTCGGTGTCCTTCTCGACCACGATGACCTCCTTGTCCGGCTGGACCTGCACCCGGGCGCCCAACTGGTAGTAGCAGGAGCCGCGCTGGTAGGAGACGCCCGGGTGGGAGTCGACGAAGGACCGGATGTCGATCTCCTGGTCGACCTTGAGGAGGCGGTACTTGTCCACCGCGATCGGTTCCAGACTCGCCCGCACCTGGTCCACCGATATGTCCTGCCCCACGGCGAACAGGTTCTTCGTACCCCGCACACCCTGTTCACGGCCGCGGAGGAAGCTGGTGGCGGCGGCGCGCACGGTGCCGATCGCCTCCTCCACGCCCTCCTTGGAGTCGGCGTCCCAGATGGCGATGTTCCCGGCCGGGAAGCCGTAGTTCTGGGCCGTCCGCTTGGCCAGGGAGTTCGGCACGAGGATGGCCGAGGTCCAGTGCCCCGGAAGCCCGCCCATCTTCGCCGAGATCCGGTCGAGCCAGGGCCCGAGGATGGTCATGTCGCCGTCGTGCCGCCGGTCGCCGCCGGAGGCGTTCTCCTCGCCGTCCGTCACCACGATCTGGAGGAAGCTGTGCTCGCCGTACTCCTCCCAGATGTGACCCAGGTCGTCCAGGGACTTCAGCGACGCCTCTATGAGCGCGGTGGCCCCGTTGTTGACCTTGTACAGGCCCCGCATGGACGGCAGATGCTTCACGTCCATGTCCCAGACCAGGTTCTCCACCCGGTGGTCGAAGGAGTAGAGGCTGATCCGCGTCTCGTGGCCGAGGCTGTCCGATTCGGCCTTCAGCCCCGCAACGAACTCGTCCACGACACGGATGAGCTGACCCTGGTGCTGGTACATCGAGCCCGAGCAGTCCACGACCAGCGCGACGTGGTTCACCTTGTGCTGGATCTTGTTTCCGGACACGCTTCCACTCCCCCTTCAAAGGCCCCCGAGCGGCTCCCCGAGTGATGTTCCAACCTTAGGAGGGGGCACTGACAGCGGGGCCGGGCGCCGGACGAGGAGCGCGCGGGTACCGGTGTCCGGCGGGCAGTCGCCCGCCCGGTGTCCGACGGACGGGGGCTCCGCCCGCGTGCGCACGGCAAGGACTCAGACGGACCGGGTCAGCTTCCGGGCGGTGCCGCAGTGCACCGTGCTCGCGTGGCGCCGCAGTTGTACGAGCGTCACGGCGAGCAGTGCGGTGAACACCCCCAGGAGCACGGCCGCGATCACCGCCTGCCGGCCGCCGGTCGCCGCGGGCCCCTCCTCCCGGGTGAGCAGCCCGAGCAGGGAGAGCAGGGCGCCCACCAGGTAGACGGAGCGCACCCGCCGCAACTGCCGCAGCGCGCGGGGGGCCAGGGCCACATGCCTCTTCGATGCCATGGACGGCTCCTGCCCCGAACGGAGGCCCGCAGAACCCGCGTTGGGGGCAGAAGATCCGGAGGTCACGTGGTGCCGAGCCGGATCTGCAGGGCGGGGTAGTGCGGGACCTCGAAGCCGAGGGCCTCGTAGAGGCGTGCCCCGTCCGGGGTCGCGTTGAGGTCGACCATGGTCACCCCGGTCTCCTCGTCGAACCAGCGCAGCAGCGCTTCGGTGCAGGCACGCGCGTATCCCCGCTTGCGGGCGGCGGGTTCGGTACTGACGTTGAAGAGGTGGCCGCGCAGGCCGCTGAGGCTGCGGGGGCCGGGGGCGCGGCGCTCGCAGGCGCCGACGGCGTTGCTGACGACGCCGAGCTCCGGATCGTCCACGACGAAGGCGGCGAACTCGTCCTCCCGTGGGAGCCGTTCGGCGAACCAGTGGGCGGCGGCGTCCCGCCACGGCGCGTCCTCGGGCCCGGTCGGCACCCCCATTCCGGCCATCATCAGCGCGCGGAGCCGTACGAGGGCGGGTACGTCGTCGGCCGTCGCGCGGCGGACTTTCGGAGCGGGGGTGGGGAGTGCGCTCGCCATGACCACCATGGTGCGGACGAACTCCCGGCCCGGCAAGCGGATTGCCCGGTCCGGGTGGGGGCACACGGTGTACGGGCCGCCGGTGGTCGCGGGGTTCGCGATCCGCGGGCAGGCCGCCGCGGGGGCGCGCGGTCCCCAGCGCGTGCGCCTGCGACTCCGTCCGCGTCCGTACGCCGTACCGTCCGCGTCCGTCCACCGCAGAAGGGGTCCTCGCATGGCCGTGCACAAATCCCTGGTCCTCGTCCTCGACAGTGCCGATCCGATGGAACTGGCCGAGTTCTACGCCGGTTTGCTGGGTGCCGAGTCCAGGCCGGGCCGGGGCGACGACTACGTGGAGGTGGTCGGGGAGGCGGGGGTGCATCTGGCGATCCGGCGGGACCCCGGGTACGCGCCGCCGAGTTGGCCCCGTCCGGACGACTCGCAGCAGGCCCATGTGCTCATACGGGTCGGGCGCGAGGACATGGACGCGGCGGAGCGGGAGGCGATCGGTCTCGGTGCCACTCCGGTGGAGGCCAGGAACAACGGCGGCGTCCACGACACGCGGTACTACGCCGATCCGGCCGGACACGGGTTCGCACTGACCGCCGTCTGAAGCGCCGACCGCTGCGTGAAGGCCGTCCCGCACCCGAGGCCCCTCCCGTACGGAACCGCCCGGTCGGCGCCTTCGCGCAGGTCAGCGCCTCGTTCGGCGCAAAAGTGAGGGTGTCCGGCCTGTTCCCTGCGAGGGGGAGGCTGGGCTAAGGTCCCGTCCCGTCCGGTCGGAAAATCTCACCGGGCGCCCTCCGAAACCCGCACGGAGTTCCTTCCTCATGCCCAGAATCTCCAAGGCCGTCCTCGCCGCGACCGGTGTCCTGGTCGCCACCGCACTCGCCGGTCCCGGCGCGACCGCCGCCCAGGCCTCTCCCCCGGGCCACGCCGCCGGCCACGGCGCCGACGCCGGTGCGAGCGCGCAGGTGTGGATCACCACGCCGGACGGCAAGCAGCGCCTGGCCGACGCCGGTACGGCCGCCGTCACCACCACGCCGAGCAGCGCCCCGACCGTGGTGGTCGACCCCAGCCGGACGTACCAGACGATGGCGGGCTTCGGCGCCTCGATCACCGACTCCTCGGCGTCCGTGCTCTCCGGGCTGGCCCCGAAGGCGCGCGATGCCGCCATGCGGTCGCTCTTCGACTCCCGCACCGGGGACGGCCTCAACTACCTGCGTCAGCCCATCGGCGCCTCCGACTTCACCGACGGCCCCGCGTACACGTACGACGACCTGCCGGCGGGCCGGACGGACTACGGCCTGGCGCACTTCTCCATCGCCCACGACAAGAAGCAGATCCTGCCGCTGCTGCGCCAGGCCGAGCGGATCAACCCCGGCATCAAGATCGTGGCGACTCCGTGGAGCCCGCCCGCGTGGATGAAGACCGGCGGTTCCCTGGAGGGCGGGCGCCTGATCGACGACGCCCGCGTCTACCGCGCCTACGCGGCCTACCTGGTGAAGTTCGTCCAGGCCTACCGCGCGGAGGGCGTCGACATCGACACCCTCACGGTCCAGAACGAGCCGCAGAACCGGAACCCGAAGGGCTACCCCGGTACGGACATGCCGTCCTGGCAGGAGGCGAAGGTCATCGAGCAGCTCGGTCCGCTGCTCAAGAAGGCCAAGCTGAAGACGGAGATCCTCGCCTTCGACCACAACTGGTCGGAGCACCCGGACGACACGGTGGGCGCACCGGCGGACGAGGCGGCCGACACCGACGCCTACCCGCAGCAGCTGCTGGGCTCGTCGGCGGCGCGGTACGTCTCGGGCACCGCCTACCACTGCTACTACGGCGACCCGAGCGCGATGACCGCACTGCACGACCGGTTCCCGACGAAGGACATCTACTTCACGGAGTGCTCGGGCAGCCAGTCGTCCGTCCCGGAGAACACCTTCTCGGACACGCTCAAGTGGCACACCCGCAACCTGGTCATCGGCGCGACCCGCAACTGGGCGAAGACGGTCGTCAACTGGAACATCGCGCTCGACCCGGAGGGCGGCCCGCACGCGGGCGGCTGCACCGGGTGCACCGGTGTGCTGACGGTGGCGGAGGACGGTACGGTCACCCGCAACGCCGAGTACTACACCCTCGGCAGCCTCTCGCGCTTCGTCGCCCAGGGTGCCGTGCGCATCGCCAGCACCTCCTTCGGCACCACCGGCTGGAACGGCCAGGTCGAGGACGTCGCCTTCCGCAACCCGGACGGCAGCACCGTGCTGGTCGCCCACAACGAGAGCGACGACCCGCAGACCTTCGCGATCCGTGAGGGCGACCGCTACCTGACGTACACGCTGCCCGGCGGCGCGCTCGCCGACTTCGTCTGGAAGTCCGGCCGCACCTCGGGCACGGGCGGGAAGGCGGTGGACCCGGCCGGCTGGACCGCCACCACCTCCACGGCGGGCACGGCGGCGGACGCCGTCGACGACGACGCCAGCACCCGCTTCTCCTCCGGCGCGGCGCAGGCCCCGGGCCAGTACCTCCAGGTCGACCTGGGCGGCAAGCGGCAGGCGGACCGGGTGGTCTTCGACACCGGCTCCTCCACCGGCGACTACCCGCGCGGCTGGACGGCGTCCGTGAGCACCGACGGCACGCACTGGACCGACGTGGTCACCGACGCCGCGGGCACCGGGCAGTTCACCACCGTCGAACTCCCGCACCGCCAGGTCCGTTACGTCCGGATGACGCTCACCGCCTCCGCGGGCAGCTGGTGGAGCGTGGCGGACGTCCGCGCCTACACCGACGCCCGCTGACCACAGTCCCCCGCTTTCCCGTACGGCCGTTCCTCAAGTGCGAGGGGCGGCCGTACTGTTGCGCACGACCAGGCTGGTGGCGAGCTCCATCCGCGTGGTCATGGGAGCCTCGTCGCGCATCCGCAGCAGCATCTGGACCGACTCCTCGGCCATCTGGCGCAGCGGCTGGTGGACGGTGGTGAGGGCGGGGCTCGACCAGCGGGCGATCGGCACGTCGTCGTACCCGACCACCGAGAGGTCGTGCGGGACGCGCAGTCCGCTGACCCGTGCCGCTTCCAGCACGCCGAGGGCCTGGAGGTCGCTGCCGGCGAAGATCGCGGTGGGCGGGTCGGGCAGGGCGAGCAGCTCCATCGTCCGGTCGTAGCCGCCCTCGACGTGGAAGTCGCCGTAGAGCACCAGGTCGGAGGAGGCCTCCAGGCCGGCCATGCTCATCGCGGAGCGGTAGCCGTCCAGCCGGGCGAGCGAGCAGATCATGTCCTCGGGCCCGGTGATGATGCCGATCCGGCGGTGGCCCAGCTCGATGAGATGGCGCGTCGCGGCGAGGCCGCCGCTCCAGTTCGCCGAGCCCACCGACGGGACGTCCGGTTCGGGGTCGCCGGCCGGGTCGATGATCACGAAGGGGATCGACCGGGACCGCAACTGCTGCTTGAACTCCACCGGCAGTGCCGAGAAGACCAGCACCACACCGAGCGGTCGCCGTTGCAGCACCCCCTCGATCCACTCGGGGCTCGGTGAGTGGCGGGTGCCGCTCTCGGTGAGCACCACGCCCGCCCCGTGAAGCTTGGCGACGTTCTCCACGCCCCTGATCAGCTCCATCGCCCAGATGCTGTCGAGCTCGTGGAAGACCAGCTCGATCAGCGGGGCCTCCCGGGCGGACCGGGTCGTCCGCCGGTAGGAGTGCGTCTCCAGCAGGCGCTCCACCTTGACGCGCGTCGGCGCCGCGACATCCTGTCTGCCGTTGAGCACCTTCGAAACTGTCGAAATGGAGACGCCGGCCTGCTGGGCCACCTGGGCAAGGGTGATGCGGCCCACGTTCTCGTCATCGCGCATGGTGAGAAGCATAGGGCACGAACAATTGGCCAACAGAGATAACAAATCAGCAACTTGGAGCCCGAGGGTTGACCCCTCCAGCCGTCGAGCCCTAGCGTCCCGACGCATGAAGTTTCGGTAATGAAGCCGAAACATTTTCGAAAGGCGAGACCATGACGCGACGCAACCGGCTCCCACGGATCGCTGCCGTCGGCGGGCTGGCGCTGACCATGGCCCTGTCCCTCTCCGCTTGTGGAGGCGACGACTCCGCATCCGGCGGCGACAAGATCCACGTGCTGGTCTACGGGGACGCCACGAACAAGGTGGAGAAGCAGCTCGTCGCCACCTTCAACAAGACGTCGAAGGTCAAGGTGGTCCTGGACACCATCCCGGGCGCCGACTACCAGGCCAAGCTGCAGACGATCATCAACAGCAAGCAGGCGCCGGACGTCTTCTTCAACTGGGGCGGCGGCAGCATCAAGCCCTTCGTGGACGCCGGACTGCTCCTCCCGCTGGACGACTTCATCGCGAAGGACCCCAAGCTCAAGGACAACTTCCTCCCGTCCGTGTTCAACAGCACCGTGGTGGACGGCAAGGCCTACGGCATCCCGATGCGCGGTACGCAGCCGGTGCTGATGTTCAACAACAGCAAGGTGCTCAAGGAGAACGGACTCACGGCCCCCAAGACCTGGGACGAGCTGCTGAACGCCGTGAAGGTCCTCAAGTCGAAGGACATCACCCCGATCGCCCTCGGCGGCGGTGACAAGTGGCCGACGCTGATGTGGTTCGAGTACCTCTTCGACCGCGTCGCCGGCCCGGAGCTCGTGCAGAGCGCGGTCAAGGGCGACAAGGACGTCTGGGCGACCGACGGCAGCAGGGACGCGCTGAACAAGCTCAAGGAGCTCATCGACGCGGGCGCCTTCGGCACCAACTTCGACTCGGTGAAGTTCACCGACGGCGGCTCGCCCGCACTGCTCGCCTCCGGCAAGGCGGCCTTCGAGCTGATGGGTTCGTGGGAGTACTCCACCCTGCAGGACGCCCAGCCGGACTTCGCCAAGAGCGACCTCGACTACAGCGCCTTCCCCACCATCGACGGCGGCAAGGGTGCCCCGACCGACATCGTCGGCAACACCAACAACTTCTACTCCGTGCTGAAGAAGACCAAGCACCCGGAGGAGGTCGCCGAGTTCCTGAAGCTGATGTACTCCGACCAGTTCGTGAAGGCGCAGCTCTCGATCGGCAACCTGCCGACCACGACCAACACCGAAGCGCAGCTGGACACCGCGGCCAGCCCCGACTACGCGCACTTCCAGTACGACCTCGTCAAGAACGCGCCCTCCTTCCAGCTCTCCTGGGACCAGGCGTACCCGCAGACCGCCGGCACGGCCCTGAGCACCGCGGTGCAGCAGTTCTTCAACGGCGGGATCGACGTGGACGGCTTCATCAAGGCGATGCAGGGCCTGCCCACCTCCTGACCGCGCTCCACCATCCGACTTGGAACACCTCTCATGACCACAACTGCCACCGCGGTCCCCGCGGACAGCAAAGGGGTCGAGCGGAGCGGCCGTCGACCCGGCCGCTCCCATGAAGGCGCCAGCCGCCCCGGCTTTGCCTGGGCGGCTCCGGCCGCCGTCTTCTTCGGCCTCTTCGCCATCGTCCCGCTCCTCCTGGTCGTCGTCCTCTCCTTCGCGAGCTGGGACGGGCTCTCCGACCCGGAGTTCGCCGGTCTCGACAACTGGAAGAAGTTGTTCGACGACCCGATCATGATCAAGAGCCTCTGGCTCAGCCTGCTGCTCACCTTCCTGGGTGTCGTCGTGCAGACCCCGCTCTCCATCCTCCTGGGGGTGTGGGCCGCGGGTCACCAGCGCAACCGTGCCGTGCTGTCGGCGATCTACTTCGTCCCGCTGCTGCTCTCCGCCACGGCCGTCTCCGTGCTGTGGCGCGCAGTGCTCGACCCCAACTTCGGTGTCCCCGCGCACGCCGAGTGGCTGTTCGGCGACGGCAACCTGTTCGGCAACCAGAGCACCGCGATCGCGGTCCTGATCTTCGTCGGCACGTGGCAGTTCACCCCGCTGCACACCCTGATCTACCAGGGCGCGGCCCGTTCGGTGCCCCGGGTGCTCTACCAGGCCGCGGAGATCGACGGGGCGGGCCGGTACCGGCAGTTCTTCCACATCACCCTGCCGCAGCTGCGCAACAGCGTCGTCACCTCGATGATCCTGATGGTGGTCGGCGGTCTGACGACGTTCGACACCGTCCTCATCCTCACCCAGGGCGGACCCGGCACGGACACCACCATCAGCGCCTACTACATGTACCAGAAGGCGTTCAAGACCTTCGACTACGGAACGGCCTCGGCCATCGGCGTGATGCTGGTCCTGGTCGCCACGGTCATCTCGCTGGTGATGGTGCGCCTCACGGGCTACGACAAGATGAACAGCACCATGGAGGGCATGTGAGCAGGCGCCGTCCCAATTTCCTCGCCGGCTTCGGCTCCACCGTCTGGCTCCTCGTCGTGGGGCTGCCGCTCTACGTGATGCTCGTCGCGACCTTCCAGAGCCGCGCCGACTACGGGTCCAACGGGCCGTTCGCGCTGCCCGAGCACTTCACGTTCGACAACTACGTCAACGACTTCAACAGCGGGTTCGGGCAGTACTTCCTGAACACCGTGATCGTCACGCTCTCCGTGGTGGCGATCGTGGTGCTGCTGGTGGCGCCGCTGTCGTACGCGATCGTCCGCAGCCGCAGCCGGGTGACCGGCCTGGTGTTCCGGCTCTTCCTGCTGGGTCTCGCCATCCCCTCCCAGGCGGTGATCGTGCCCATGTTCTTCGCGATCAGCGAGGCGGGGCTCTACGACAACCTCATCGGCGTCATCCTGCCGACGGCCGCCTTCGCGATGCCGGTGTGCGCCCTCATCCTCACCGGCGTGATGCGCGACATCACCCCGGAGCTCTACGAGGCCATGACGATGGACGGCGCGACCCACCGGCGCGTCTTCTTCCAGCTGGTGCTGCCGCTCTCCAAGAGCGGGATCTCCACGATCGTCGTCTTCTCCGCCCTCCAGGCGTGGAACGGCTTCCTCTTCCCGCTCGTCCTGACGCAGTCCGCCGGGTCCAAGGTCGTCACCATGGGCCTCTACGACTTCCAGACCGAACACGGGGTCGACATGCCGGCGATGCTCGCGGCTGTCGTGATCTCCATGATCCCCATCCTGCTCGTATATCTGTTCGCCCGCCGAGCCCTGGTCCAGGGGCTGATGGGAGTCGGAGGAAAGTGACCGACCACGTGTCCGTACAGACCGAACCGGCCGAAGAGGTGACGCTCCCGTCGTGGCGGGACCCGTCCCGTTCCCCGGCCGATCGCGCCGACGCCCTGCTCCAGGAGATGACGCTGGAGGAGAAGATCGCCCAGCTCTTCGGAGTCTGGGTGGGCGCCTCCGACGACGGGGCCGAAGTCGCCCCGCACCAGCACGACATGGAGGAGCCGCCGCCGCTGGCCGACCTGCTGCCCGAGGGACTGGGCCAGCTCACCCGCCCGTTCGGTACGGTCCCGGTCGACCCCGCCCTCGGCGCGCTCTCCCTGCTGCGCACCCAGAGCGCGATCACCGCCGCCAACCGCTTCGGCATCCCGGCCGTGGCCCACGAGGAGTGCCTCGCGGGATTCGCCGCCTACGGAGCGACCGCGTACCCCGTGCCGCTCTCCTGGGGCGCGACCTTCGACCCGGCGCTCATCGGCGACATGGCGGGGGCGATCGGCCGCGACATGCGCTCGGTCGGCGTCCACCAGGGGCTCGCCCCGGTGCTCGACGTGGTGCGCGACGCCCGCTGGGGCCGCGTGGAGGAGACCATCGGCGAGGACCCGTACCTCGTCGGCACCATCGCCACGGCCTACATCAAGGGCCTGGAGCAGGCCGGCATCGTCGCCACCCTCAAGCACTTCGCCGGGTACTCCGCGTCCCGCGCGGGCCGCAACCTGGCGCCGGTCGGCATGGGCTCGCGCGAGCGCGCCGACGTCATCCTGCCGCCGTTCGAGATGGCCGTGCGCGAGAGCGGTGTCCGCTCGGTGATGCACGCCTACACCGACACCGACGGCGTTCCGTCCGCCGCCGACAAGGAACTGCTGACCGGACTGCTCAGGGACGTCTGGGGCTTCGACGGCACCGTGGTCGCCGACTACTTCGGCATCGCGTTCCTCAAGACCCTGCACGGTGTGGTCGGGACCTTCGGGGAAGCGGCCGTCGCCGCGCTCCTCGCCGGCGTCGACGTGGAGCTGCCGACCGTCAACACGTTCGGTGAGCCGCTCCGCGCCGCCGTCGCCGAGGGGCTCATCGCAGAGGCCGACATCGACCGCGCCGCCCGCCGGGTCCTCGTGCAGAAGGCGCAGCTCGGTCTGCTGGACGCCGACTGGAACCCGGTGCCCGACGCGCTCGCCGGTGCCGAGCTCGCCCCGGAGACGCTGCGCGGCGCGGTGGTCCTGGACAGCGACACCAACCGCGCCCTGGCCCGCCGCATCGCCGAGCAGGCCATCGTGCTGCTCCGCAACGACGGCATCCTGCCGCTCAAGGGCGAGAACGCCCCCACGCGCATCGCGCTGATCGGCCCCAACGCCGACCTGCCCACCGCGGTGCTCGGCTGCTACTCCTTCCCCGTGCACGTCGGCAGCCAGCACCCGCACCTGCCCGCCGGTGTCGAACTGCCCACCTTGCGCGAGGCGTTGGTGGCGGAGTTCCCCGGCAGCGAGATCGTCACGGTGGCCGGCTGCGGCATCGACGACGACAGCACGGACGGATTCCGCGAGGCGCTGGCCGCCGCGCGCGACGCGGACGTCGTCATCACCGCCCTGGGCGACCGGGCCGGCCTCTTCGGCCGGGGCACCAGCGGCGAGGGCTGCGACGCCGGCTCCCTCACCCTGCCGGGCGTGCAGGGGCAACTGCTCGACGCGCTCCTGGACACCGGCACCCCCGTCGTCGTCACCCTGCTGGCGGGCCGTCCGTACGCGCTCGGCCGCGCGGTGGACGAGGCCGCGGCCGTCGTGCAGACGTTCTTCCCGGGCGAGGAGGGCACCCGTGCCCTCGCCTCGGTGCTGAGCGGGCGGGTCGCCCCGTCCGGGCGGCTTCCGGTCAGCGTGCCGAAGAAGCCGGACGCGCAGCCGTCCACCTACCTCGCGGCCCGGCTGGGCCACGCGAACGAGGTCTCCAACATCGACCCGACGCCCGCGTTCGGTTTCGGCCACGGGCTCACGTACACGACGTTCGAGTGGTCCGGCCTCGCCGTCGCGGCGACCGGGATCCCCACGGACGGCGCGGCCGAACTGGAGTGCACGGTACGGAACACGGGCGACCGCGACGGCGTCGAGGTCGTCCAGCTCTACCTGCACGACCCGGTCGCCTCCGTGGTCCAGCCGGTGCAGCGCCTGGCCGGTTACGTACGGGTCGAGCTCGCCGCGGGCGAGGCCGCCAGGGTGCGCGTGAGCGTCCCCACCGACCTCGCCTCGTTCACCGGCCGCGACGGCGCGCGCGTCGTGGAGCCGGGCGCGCTGGAGCTGCGGCTCAGCGCCTCCACCACGGACCCGCGCCTCACCGCCGAGGTGACGCTCACCGGCCCCGCGCGGAAGGTGGACCACACCCGCCGCCTGCACGCCGCGTGGCAGGTGGAGACGCTCAAGGAGCACTGAGCCCCCGGTGCGGTACCTGCACGGCTGAACAGCTCAACAACCCGACACTCGATGCCGGAGCCCGGTCACCCGTCCTACGGGCTG
>NZ_JBHWYX010000051.1:0-57314 GCF_042728795.1 Streptomyces sp. NPDC060184 | reverse complement strand
AGAGACAGCCGCCGGCGCCTCCACCAGGGCGTTGTCGAACGTCCCGCCCGTCCGGCGACGCCCGGCACGCACGCTCGCCGCGGTGCCGGGACCGCCCGCACCCGGCACCGCCGGACCCGCTCTCCGGGCGGACGGCGCGACGTTCGACACACCCCCTGGCCGGGAGACCTTCCCCACCCCACTCAGGACCGCCTCGTACGACCGAAGGACCGGCACGGTGACGACCCTTTCCACCCCACCCCAAGACTCAGCGGACCCCGTATCGAAAACGCGCACGTCCGCCGGTGAATCCCGGCGCGGCAAGGCGTCCCCCGCACGCCGGTCCGGCCACACCCGCTTCGTGCTCGCCTGCCTGCTTCCCGCGCTGGTGCTCTTCGCGGTGTTCATGGTCTACCCGACCGTGAACGTGTTCCGGATGTCGCTCTACACCTGGAGCGGCTTCTCCCCGGACATGAAGTTCGTGGGGCTGGACAACTTCCGCCACCTCGTCGACGACGAGCAGTTCGTGCGGGCGTTCCAGAACACGGTGACGCTGCTGGTCGTGGTCACCGCGGTGACGATGGGGATGGGCCTGTTCCTCGCCGCGATCATGACGCGGCAGAAGCTGCGCAGCCGCAACTTCCTCCGGTTCGTGCTCTACATCCCGAACGTGCTCTCCGTGGTCGTGATCGCGGCGGTCTTTTCCGCCATCTACGACCAGAACAACGGTCTGCTCAACAGCATGCTGCGGCTGGTCTCCCTCGACAGCTGGCAGCAGGTCTGGCTCGGCGACCAGAAGGTCGTGCTCTACTCCGTCGGCATCGCGATGGTCTGGCAGTCCCTGGGCTACTACATGGTCCTCTACATGTCGAGCATGTCGAGCATCCCCGAGGAGCTGTACGAGGCCAGCGGGCTCGACGGAGCCTCCGCCACCCGGCAGTTCTTCTCCATCACGATGCCGCTCATCTGGCAGAACCTGCGGACCTCGCTGACCTTCTTCATCATGAGCGCGGTCAACCTCAGCTTCGTGCTGGTCCGCGCGATGACCGGCGGCGGTCCCGACAGCTCCTCCGAGGTCCTGCTGAGCTACATGTACAAGCAGGCGTACACGAACTCCTCGTACGGCTACGGCATGGCCATCGGTGTCGTCATCTTCGCGTTCTCCTTCCTCGTGTCGCTCCTGATGAGCCGGGCGACCAAGCGCGAGCCCCTTCAGTTCTGAGGACAGACACCATGACCGTGATCAACACACCCCGCCCTCCCGCCGCCCGCTCGCGGATCGGCCGCGTACTCACGTACGTGCTCGTCATCGCCCTCGCCCTCGCCATCGCGGTGCCGGTCGCCTGGGTACTGCTCGCCTCCCTGAAGAAGAAGAGCGAGTTCTTCGGCAGCCCCTGGACGCTGCCCGAGGGACTGCGCCTGCAGAACTACGTCGACGCGTTCACCGACGCGCACATGGGCCAGTACTTCGCGACCTCGGTGTTCGTCACCGTGCTCGGCCTGGTCCTCGTCCTCGCGGTCTCCGTGCCGGCCGCGTACGTCATCGCCCGGTACGAGTTCAAGGGCAAGGGCTTCGTCGAACTCCTGCTGCTCGGCGGGCTCTTCGTCAACGTCAACTACATCGTCGTCCCGATCTTCCTGATGCTGGTCGACTGGGACAAGGCGCTCGTCGACGTCTTCCCCGGCGGGTTCTTCCTCGACAACCCCTCGGTGCTCTCGCTCGTCTACGCGGCCACGTCGATCCCGTTCACGATCTACCTGCTCACCGCGTACTTCCGGTCCATCCCGGTCGCCTACGAGGAGGCCGCGTCGATCGACGGGGCGTCCCGGTTCCGGATCATGACCCGGATCATGCTGCCGATGGCCCGGCCCGCGATCACCACCGTGATCCTGTTCAACTTCCTCGCCTACTGGAACGACTTCATCATCTCGCTGACCCTGCTTCCCGGCGAGGGAAAGACCGTCCAGGTCGGCCTGCTCAACCTGTTCACGGCACAGAAGGCGGCGGCGGACTACGGACGCCTGTACGCCGGCATGGTCATCGTCATCGTCCCCGTCCTGATCGTCTACGCCTTCATCCAGAAGCGGCTCATCGAGGGCATGGCATCCGGCGGCGTCAAGGGCTGACGGGCCCCACAGCGACCGGGCCCGAGCGGCCCCGGTGGAAGGAAGGACCGACATGAAGGACTCGACGCGTACGGCGCTGCTCGTCGGCGTGCGCACGCTCGTCGCGGCGGCCTGCGTGGCGCTCGTCGTGGTGGAGCGCAGGACGATCGGCTGGGGACACCTCGGCATCATGCTCCTCGCGCTGGCCGGGCTGATGGCCCTGCTCGCCTCGTACAACCGGAGGTACCAGTGACCACCGCGGCCACGTCCGCACGGGCGCTCGCCGAGGTCCGGCCCAGTGAGCGGCAGCTCGCCTGGCAGGAGATGGAGTTCTACGGCTTCATCCACTTCGGCATGAACACGATGACCGACCGGGAATGGGGCGAGGGGCACGACGCCCCGGCCCTCTTCGACCCGGCCGACCTCGACGCCGACCAGTGGGTGGCCTCGCTCAAGAGCGCGGGGATGACCGGCGTCATCCTCACCTGCAAGCACCACGACGGCTTCTGCATGTGGCCGAGCGACGCCACCGACTACTCGGTCGCTTCTTCGCCGTGGCGCGGCGGCAAGGGCGACGTGGTCGCCGAGGTCGCCGAAGCCGCCCGCCGGCACGGCCTGAAGTTCGGCGTCTACCTCTCCCCGTGGGACCGCACCGAGGCGTCCTACGGCTCCGGGAGCGCGTACGACGATTTCTACGTCGCCCAGCTCACCGAACTGCTCACCCGCTACGGCCCGGTGTTCTCCGTGTGGCTGGACGGCGCGAACGGCGAGGGCCCCAACGGCAAGCGCCAGGTCTACGACTGGGAGCGCTACTACGCGGTGGTCCGCGAGCTCCAGCCCGACGCGGTGATCAACGTGTGCGGTCCGGACGTCCGCTGGTGCGGCAACGAGGCCGGCGAGACCCGCCCCGACGAGTGGAGCGTGGTCCCGCGCGCCCTCCAGGACGCCGAGCGGACCGCCTCCGTCTCGCAGCAGGCGGACGACGGCGCATTCTCCCGGCTCGTCCGCAGCGACGACCGCGACCTGGGCAGCCGGGCCGCGCTCGAGGGGCACGAGTCGGACCTGGTCTGGTACCCGGCCGAGGTCAACACCTCGATCCGCCCCGGCTGGTTCCACCACACGGCCGAGGACACCGAAGTCCGCTCGGTGGACGAGCTGTTCACCATCTACCAGCGTGCCGTCGGCGGCAACTCCTGCTTCCTGCTGAACGTCCCCCCGGCCGCGGACGGACGTCTGCGGGACGCCGACGTGGCAGCCCTGGGCGGACTCGGCCGGCGCATCGAGGAGTTCCGCTCCCGCCGGATCGGGGCGAGCGCCACGGTCACCTCCGGCGCCCCCGGGGACGTCGCCACCGCCTGGCCCGGCAGGGCGAAGGCGCCCTGGCGCCCGGACGGAACCGACACCCGCCCCACCGTGACCCTCGCCTTCGACGGACCCCGCCGGGTCGAGGCGGTCGTGCTCGGCGAGGACATCACCCAGGGCCAGCGCGTCGAGCACGTCGTCGTCCGGGGCCGCCGGGAAGGCGAGTGGACCACGCTCGCCGAGACGCGCGCGGTGGGCTACCAGCGCATCCTCACCTTCCCGCCCGCCGAGGTCGACACGGTCGAGTTCGCGATCACCGCGACCCGGGACACCCCCGTCGTCGCCCGGGTGGCGGCGATCGGGGCGGGTTCGTGAAGGGCGCGGCGCCCGGCACACGGACGCCGCGCCCCCCGGCGGGCTCCCGCAAGCCCGGCTCCCGCAAGCCGGCCGCCGGGCGCGGCGCCGTCGCCGCCGCCCGCACGGCACCGGCGCCCCGGCGCCCGTCGCGGCGGACCCTCGCCGCGGTGACCGGCGCCGTCCTCGCCGTCGTCGCGGTGGTCGTCGCGACGGTGACGATGTCCGGCGGGCACCGGGGTGACGACGTCGCCACCCTGGGCGGGCGCCCGGTCACCCGCGAGGAACTCCTCTTCCACATGGGACGGCTCGCGCCCACCGTGCAGAACGAGCTGACCACCACCTACCACCTGGCGACCCCGTTCAGCTGGGACGCGAAGGCGGGGGCGAAGACCGCGCTCCAGCGCCTGGAGAGCAGCGCGTTCGACGAGATCCGCCAGGACCGGGCCACCCTCGTCCTCGCGCAGCAGCGGGGTCTCGTCGACTCCGTCGACTTCGCGGACCTCTCCGCGGAGCGCACGGCGGAGAACGAAGCCCGCGCCCAGGCGGTCCAGGCCGGCCAGACCGTCTACGGGGTCACCGACTTCTCCCCCGAGGAGTACTGGACCCACCGGCTGACCGAACTCACCACCACCCTCAAGGACCTGCTCAGCAAGAATCCCGGCGACCCGCTCCACGTCACCGACGCCGAGGTCCGCAAGGCCTTCGACGCGGACCCGGACTCCTGGAGCGCCAACGCGACCACGTACGCGTACACGCAACTCGTGGTCCAGGTGCCGGACGGCGCCCCGGCGGACTTCGCCGCCGCCCTCCAGCGCCGGGTGACGGCCGCCGGGCACCTCGCGGACGTCACCGGGGTGGACGGCGCGAAGCTCACCACCGGCACCTACGGCGGCAGCGGCTCGACCGGGCTGAGCACCCACGACCAGGACCTCGTCTCCGTACTCGGGGACCTCCATCGAGGCCAGGTCTCCGGGCCCGTCAAGGGCACCGGCCAGATCACGTACTACCAGCTCGACAGCGTGAAGACCGACAAGGACAAGGCGTACACCGAGTACTCCCAGCGGATCCGCCAGTCGCTCGTCGAGAAGAAGTACGCCACCTACCTCCAGCGCCGGGCCGACGACGCCTCGATGCACGTCGACAGCTCGGCGGTGGCCGCCATCAACGCGAAGGACGTGCAGCAATGAGACCTGCCGACATCGGCCCGCCCGCCGACGAGGCGTCGGTGAAGCGCCCGTGGCTCACCACGCGGACGGTTCGCACCGGCCTCGCCTCCGCGCTCGCCGCGCTGCTCGTGGGCTCGCTCGCCCCGGCCGCGCACGCCGCGAGCGAACCGAAGCACGCCGCCGCCCCCGCCGCCGCCGCCACGTCCTGGCCCGGCAACAAGCACAACGCGACGGGTGGCAAGGACTACTACATCGACGCCACGCTCGGCCACGACACCGCGGCCGGCACCTCGCCGAAGAACGCCTGGCGCAGCCTGGCCAAGGCGAACGCGACGACGTTCCACCCCGGCGACCGCATCCTGCTCAAGGCCGGCGAGCAGTGGCAGAACGAGCAGCTGTGGCCGAAGGGCTCCGGCAGCGCGGGCAAGCCGATCACCATCTCGGCGTACGGCGACAAGCGCGCCGGACGGCCCTACATCGCGACCAACGGCCACGTGCCCAGCCCGTTCAACGCGGACGGCACGAAGAACCCGCAGACCGTCGGTCTGACCGGTGCCATCGTGCTGCGCAACCAGCAGTACTGGGACATCGACAACGTCGAGCTGTCCAACGACGACGACTTCGCCACGGACATCACCAAGGGCACCTACGTCCGCGACGGCATCATGGTCTCGATCAACGCCGACCTCTTCCCGGACGGCGCGGACACGGTCATGGACCACTTCCGCATATCGGACATCTACGTCCACAACCTCGACGGCCCGAGCAGCTGGCAGAAGATCCACTACGGTGCGGTCGACTTCCAGGTCTTCGGCAGCAAGAGCTACAAGGCGTACCCGGCCGGCGGATACCACTTCAAGGACGTCCGGATCGAGAACAACACCTTCGAGAACGTCGAACTGCACGCCGTGCAGTTCGCGTTCAACTGGTTCGCCGCCGACAGCGCCGACTCCGGCCAGTACGACGAGGCCGGCAAGTGGCACGAGGGCTGGGAGCAGCTGTGGGTGCGCACCCGCGACCTGTACAGCCGTGACGTCTACATCGGCCACAACTACGCCAAGAGCATCGGTCAGGGCGCCTTCCAGCTCGCCGACTCGCAGCGGATGACGGTCGAGTACAACGAGGTCAACGGCTTCCTGGAGCGCTACAACGCGGTCTCCTGCGGGCTCTACCTGTGGGCCGGCGCCGACTCGACCATGCAGTACAACGAGGTCTACGGCGGTCCGGACAACGAGTACGACGGCACCCCCTGGGACCTGGAGTACACCAACTTCAACGTCACTTACCAGTACAACTACTCGCACGACAACGCCGCGGGCTGGATGGCCTACATGGGCAACAGCTCCAACTCGGTGGCGCGTTACAACCTCAGCGTCAACGACAACGGCGTGCTCGTGAAGAACATGCTGTCGACGAACTACGCGCCGACCTACTTCACCAACAACACCTTCGTCTACGACGGCGCCGACCTGAACACCGTCCACGACGAGACGTTCCTGAGCCGCGTCTACTTCCTGAACAACATCTTCTACAACACCTCGGAGACCACCCCGACGCCGTGGTACCGCCGTACCGGCGCCCTGCGGCAGGCCGTGTTCTCGAACAACGACTACTACGAGGCGTCCGGCGTCCACTCCGCGCAGGAGCCGGCCGACCCGGACGGGCTGCGGGCCGACCCGAAGTTCGTCGGTGACCCCGCGCACTACGTCACCGGTGCGGGCGTCGACAAGATCCGCAAGGCCGCCGCGCCCTTCGCGCTGCGCAAGGACTCGCCCCTGATCGACGCGGGCCGCTACAACGCGCACCTGGGCACCGAGGACTTCCTCGGTACGCACCTCTACTACGGCGACGCCCCGGACATCGGCATCGCCGAGTCCAAGTCCGGCCGCAAGGTGGCCCACCCGGTCGACACCGACCCGATCGAGGACGAGACGGACAACAGGGTGAACCTCGCCCTGGGCAAGCCCGTGACCGCCAGCTCGACCCACCCCGGGGCGAACGGCTCGCTCGGCGCGGAGAAGCTGACCGACGGCAACCTGTCCACCCGCTGGGCCGCCGCCGACGACGCGACCTACCCGATCACGCTCGACGTCGACTTCGGTGCGGACACCACGTTCGACCAGGTCTACCTGGACGAGTACACCGACGCGGGCACCAACCCCCGCGTGCAGTCCTTCGAGCTCCAGCGCTGGGACGCGGCCACCGGTTCCTGGGTCACCTTCGCCACCCGTGACGCGGGTGTCGGACACGACCTCACGGTGACGGGCTTCGGCACCGTCACCAGCTCCAAGCTGCGGGTGGCTCTCACCAGCCAGATCGCCACGGAGCAGTACACCCCGAGCCTGACCGAGATCTCGGTCTACCGCGCGGGCGCGTAACAGCGCGGAGCCCGCGCGGGCCACGGTGAACGGGCCGGGCACGCGAGGGCGACGCACCGACGGCGGGTGGATGCCACGGCATCCGCCCGCCGTCGGCGTGTGACGGCGTCGTTCCCCCGGGAGCCCCCGCGGTCGCCCGCGCTCGCCGTTCGGGGGAGGGGACGGGAGTGCGGTGTCACGGGCCCGCACCCGGTCCGGGCCGCACCCGGTCCGGGCCCTGGTCCGGGTCCGGGTCCGTGCCCGCGCCCGGTCCGGGGCCGACTCCCGTCAGACCGCGGGCCGTACGCCGTGCACGACCTCGTGCTGCCAGCGCTCCCGCGGCTGGAGGTGCAGCTTCCAGTAGTGCTCGGCGATGTCGTCGGGGTCGTGGTCCGTGCCGGGCACGACCCGGTCGGGCACGGTCACCGACGCCACGTGGACTCCGGAGGCTCCGTAGGCGCCGTCCAGGAGTTCGACGAGATTGCGTACCCCGAGCTTGCCGAGCGACAGGCTGACGTGGGTGGGCTTGGCGCGGGGCATGCCGCCGGTGATGAGGATGGTCCCGCCGCCCCGGGCGGCCATGCCGGGAGCCAGGTGCGCGGCGGCGGTCAGCGCGCCCACGACGTTCACCGCCCAGGCGTCGAGCTGCCCCTGGGCGTCGAGTTCCCCGGGCGCGTCCGGGCGGATCAGCGCCGCGTTGTACACGAGGAGTCCGGTCGGCCCGTTCTCGGCCGCCGCCGTGTCCAGTGCGGCCCGCAACGCGGCCTCGTCCGTGCTGTCGGCGGTCAGCCCCAGCGCCTTCCGTCCGCTCCGTTCGAGCCGCTCGGTAGTGGCCCGGACGGTCTCGCCGCTCCGCGCGACCACCGTCACGGACATCCCCTCGCGGGCCAGCCGGTCGGCCACCGACGCCCCGATTCCGGGCCCCGCTCCGATCACCACTGCTGCCGGCATCTCTGTCCCTCCGTCCGTCCGGCGCGCCTCTCCCGGACGCCGGTACGTTCGAACCGAACGCCCGCCGCCGGTAGGCCATTCCCGGCGTGCGTGGCGAGCGGTGGAGCCCCAAGTCCGTTGCCGAGTCTCGTCGTTCGGCGTCCCGGATGCCCAACGGCTCGGGTACCCGCCGAGGGTTACGGCGCGTCGCCCAGCGCGGCCAGGGCCCGTTCGCGCTCCCACAGGGCGCCGCACACCAGGTCCGTGCCGAGGGCCAGATGGCGCCGGTAGGTGCTGAAGGGCAGCCCCAGCCGCTGCGCCGCGCTCTCCTGCGTCCTGACCCGCTGGAGGTACGTGGTCACCACGGCCTGGTGCGCCTTGCGGTGGAGTTCGTCCTTCCCCAGCTGCTCCACGGCCTCGGCGAGCAGCGCGCGCAGCAGGTCGGCGGGTTCGGCCTCGCTGGTGAGCGCCCGGTCGGCGAGGACACGGCTGCCGAGCAACGGGTTGCCGTTCAGCGCCCCGGGCCGGAGCACCGAGCGCAGCGCGTCACGGGCGGCGGCCAGGAAGTCCGTGCGCCCGAGGTCCTGGACGGCCGCGTCCGGGGTGCCGGTCGGCGTGCTCGCGTGCAGCGCGCCGGGCTGGGTGCGGTCGAACCAGATCTCCAGCGGGGTGACCCGCCAGTCGCAGCCGAAGGTGGCGAAGACACGGCCGAGGTCCCACGGCGCCTCGGCCACCAGGCGGTGTCCGAGGTGGTGCATCAGACCGCTCCACAGCGCGGCGTCCGGCGACACGATGAAGGACCAGGCGAGGTTGCGGGTGCGCATCCAGTCGCGGCAGATCCGCAGCTGCATCAGGTGCCCGACGGTCGATATCTCGCCGTAGGCCGCCGGGTGGACCATGAAGCGGCACATCAGCAGGTGCTGGCCGGGGTGGAGCGGGGAGGTGTCGGTGACGTGCCGCCAGGCCGCCGCCGCGACGGGGTCCGCCTCCGACCCCTCGCCGGGCGTGCTGAGGCGCAGCCAGGCCATGTACGCGACCAGCTCGCCGGTGCGCGCGGAGCGGTAGGCCCAGAAGTCGCCGGGGCGCCGTCGGAGCCAGTACCGCGCGATCCCGGCGGAGCGCTCACCCTCCGTCGCGGCCGTCATCCGGACGGCCGTGTCGTGCTCGTCGGGCCTCAACGGGCCTTCCCACGCGTCGCCTTCGCGGGTGATGCCGGAGAAGTACGCCCCCATGGGGCCGTAGCGCTTGAGGTGGGTGAGCGCCCGGATGGCGGCCATGGCCTCCTCCTCGGGCGCGGTGCGGGCGCGCTGCAGGAGGTGGTGGCCGACGCTGCGGTGCATCCGCTCGTACCCCTGGGCGTCCCGCCAGCGCAGATCGCGGTCGATCACCTCGGCGACCGTCTCGTGCAGGAACAGTCCGTGCCTGCCGAGTTCGGCGTACGGCAGGGAGCGCAGCCAGGCGAACATCTCGGCGGCGCTCTCCTCGCCGACCACCGAGCGCAGCAGGCCCTCGGTGGTGACGAGGGCGTGGGCCGCGGTCTCCAGCGCGAGGCGTTCGCGCGCGGGCGGGAGCTCGCCCACCAGCGAGGTCAGCAGGGCCGCGACGACGTCCGGCGTCGGTGACCAGTCCTCGGCCACCGGGGACTCCGTCACCGCGACGCTCGCGGCGAGGCTGAGCGCCAGGGGGTGTCCTCCGGCGAAGGCCAGGACGGCCTCCCGCAGGTTCGCGGGCACCCCGCGCCGTTCCAGCAGCGCCCGGGCGTCGCCGGTGTCCAGCGGGGCGAGCGGCAGCACCTCCAGTACGCCCTGCCACGCCAGGTCGTGGACCCAGCGGGTGTCCGGCGCCAGCCGGCCCGCCACCACCACGACCGAACCCTGGGGCAGTTCGGGCAGGTAGCTCTCCCGCAGCCAGTCCTCCAGGCCCTGGCAGTGCTCGAAGGCGTCGACCAGCAGCACGGTCGGCTCGGCGGAGTCCACCTTGGCGGCCTCGGCCTCGAACCCCGCCGGTGACGGGTCGATGTGGTGGCCGTCCACCCGGGCGAGGCGGCGTCCGGCGGTCAGCGCCTCGTCGGCGAACCGTCTCAGCAGTGTCGACTTGCCGACCCCGGCGGGCCCGTGGACGAAGAGGACGGACGGAGCGGAAGGATCCGCCGTCAGCGCCGCGCGGAACCGGCCGAGTTCGTGGGAGCGCCCCACGAAGGCCCGCTCGCGGGCCGTGGTCAGGCGGTCGGACAGCTGAGGACGCCCGTTGTGCATGGCCGCAACCTAACATGGTGCACCGATATGACCCGAACGTGATTTCGATTGCGAGGACGTCCGGTGTTCCGGTGGATGACTCCGGCGCACGGAACCCATCGGCTCGTACCGCCCGGACGAAAAGGGGGAGGAGGGCGACGGCTCCGGCACGCTCCCGCGCGCCGGAGCTCTCCGGGCCTCCTCGGCGCCGACGGACCTGACGCCGGTACGGAGCGTAGCGGTGACGGCCGCTCACCTCGGTGCTCACCGGCCGTCAGGTGCGTGCCCAGTCGTGTTCCACCGGGTAGAGCGGGAGCTCCGCCCCGTCGGCCCGAAGTATCCGCTCGAAAGGGTGAACCTGCCCTCGAATGCGGCGTGTCCCGACATCGCAGGCACCACGGTGCGGAAGGGGCGGGTGGTGCCGTCACCTCCGCGCCGGGCGCGGGCAGCGCGGGAGCGGGCGTGAGGGGAGTGACCGGGGAGTGACCGTGGAACCAGTCAAGGGGAGGCCACCGGCACCGCTGCGGGACCGGGCGCGCTACTTGTTCGACCGGACGCTGGCGCGGTCCACCGGCACCCTGATGGGCTGGCTGGTCCTCATCTGCCTGGCCGTCGTGGTCCCGGTGAGCACGGTGCTGGTGTGGACCGACCCCGCCGCGCCCCGGTCGCTCGCGGACCGGCTGACCGCCGTGTGGCGGACCAGCGCGGAGACGCTCCGCCTGGGCTCGGCCACCGGCGCCCCGCTCCGGCTCGCCCTGTCGGCCCTGCTCGGGCTGGTCGCCCTGCTCGGCGTCTCCACCCTGGTCGGGGTGGTCACCACCGGCCTCGCCGACCGCATGGCGGAGCTGAGCCGGGGCCGGTCGCGGGTCCTGGAGCACGGGCACGTCGTCGTGCTCGGCTGGTCGGACCAGGCGACCACGGTGGTGAGCGAGCTGGTGGCGGCCCAGGCACCGCACCGGCCCCGGGCCGTCGTGCTGCTCGCCGACCGGGACAAGGCCGAGATGGAACGCGCCCTCGCCGCCCACCTCCCACTGTGCGCCCGGGGGCGGATCATCTGCCGCAGCGGCCCCGCGAGCGATCCCGAGGTGCTCGCGCTCGTCAGCCCGCACACCGCGAGCACCGTGCTGGTGCTGCCCTCGGGGGAACCGGCGGCGGACGCGGAGGTGCTGCGGGTGCTGCTGTCGCTGCGCGCCGTGCTCGGCGAGGGCACCGACGGGCCGCCGGTGCTCGCCGCGGTGCGCGACGACCGGTACCGCGCCCCCGCCCGACTGGCCGCCGGGCCGCGCGGCACGGTCCTGGAGACCGACACCGTCACCGCCCGGCTGATCGCCCAGTGCGTCGGCAGGCCCGGACTCTCCCTCGTACTCCGCGACCTCCTCGACTTCGCCGGTGACGAGTTCCACCTCGCCGACGCCACCGCCTTCCACGGGGACACCTTCGGCACGGCGCTGCTGGGCCACCCGGACTCCTGTGCGGTCGGTCTGCTCACCCCCGACGGCCGTACGCTGCTCAACCCGCCGGCCGAGACCCCGGTCGAGCCGGGCAGCCGCCTGATCGTGCTCGCCCTCGACGACGCCGGCACACGGGTGGAGGACTGCCGGCATCTGGTCGATCCCGCCGCGACCGCCACGGACGACCCCCCGCCCGACGACGACCCGACCCGCCTGCTGGTGCTCGGCTGGAACCGGCGCGCCCCGCTCGTCGTCGGCCAGCTGCGGGACACGGCCCGCCCCGGCTCCGTCCTGGACGTGATCACCGACAGCACCGTCCCCGCACCGAGGGAACCCGTGAGCGGGACGCCCACGACACCCCCGTCCACGAACGGCACACCCGAAGGCGCGACCGTACGGTTCCGGTCCGCCGAGCTGTCGAGGCCCGACGCCCTGCTCGGGCTCGACCTCACCCCGTACGACGGACTGGTCGTCCTCGGACCCGATCCGGGCGACGGTCCCGACCGGCCCGACGACTGGACCCTCGTCACCCTGCTGGCCCTGCGGCTGCTGGAGGAGCGCGCCGGACGGGAGCTGCGCGTCGTCACCGAACTCACCGACGACCGCAACCGCCCGCTGGCTCCCGTCAACCACGGCTCCGACGTCATCGTCAGCGGCAAACTGACCGGACTGCTGATGGCCCAGATCACCCAGAACCGGCATCTCGCCCCGGTGTTCGACGAGCTGTTCTCCGGAGACGGCGCGAACGTCCTGCTGCGCCCCGCCGGTACGTACGTCCGTACGGGCGCCGAGACCACCTTCGCCACCGTCGTCGCAGCCGCCCGCGACCGGGGCGACTGCGCGATCGGCTACCGCTGCCTCGACCGCTCCGCCCCCGGTACGGACCACGGCGTCCGGCTCAACCCGCCCAAGGGCGAGCGGCGCGTGTGGAGCGCCGGGGACCAGGTGGTCGTGGTGGGGACGCCCCCGGGGAACACCGCCGCCACCGCCCGGTCCGGACCGTCGCGCCGGGGCGCGTACCGGGACACCTGCCGGGCCGATCCCCTGGGCAAGGGCCGCCCTTAGACTTGCTGGGTGGACGGGTCTATGGGGTTGCGAGAGCGCAAGAAGCAGCGGACGCGGGAGACCATTTCCGAGGTCGCGATCGCGCTGTTCCTGGAGCACGGATTCGACCAGGTCTCCGTCGCCGACGTCGCCGCCGCCGCGGAAGTCTCCAAGCCGACGCTCTTCCGGTACTTCCCCACCAAGGAGGACCTGGTCGTCCAGCGTTTCGCCGACCACCAGGACGAGGCCGCCGAGGTGGTGCGGAACCGTCCGGCCGGAGTCGGCCCGCTCGACGCCCTGCACCGGCACTTCGTGGAAGGGCTGGAAGCCGGAGACCCCGTCACGGGACTCAGCGACCACGAGGCCGTCCTCTCCTTCCACCGCCTCCTCTACTCCACCCCCGGTCTCGTGGCGCGTTCCGCGCAGTACCTCGCCCGGGCCGAGGAGGAGCTGGCCCGCGCGCTCGCCGAAACGCTCGGCGAGGAGTCCCGGGAGGTCACGCCCCGATTGCTGGCCGGCCAACTGGTCGCCACCCAGCGCATCCTGGCCATGACGAACTGGCAGCGGATCGTGGACGGCAGGTCCGCGCAGGACGTCCGCCCCGAAGCCCTCGCCGACGCCGACCACGCCTTCTCCCTGCTGAGCCGAGGTCTCACCACCCTCGGGGCCACCCCCGAGACCGCGCACGCAGCGCCGACCGACCGCGGCGACGCTCCGACCACCGGCTGAGGCCCCGGCCGCCCGTCGCCCCCTGCACCCGGCGCCCCGCGCACGCCATCCCGCGCCCACCGCTCCCGCGCACGCCATCCCGCGCCCACCGCTCCCGCGCACGCGACCCCCTGGCGCGCCGCGCACCCGCCTGTGGCGTCCGGCACAGCCGCCGCCCCGCACCGGGCGCCCCTCGGCGTCCCTCCCCTTGTGCCCGCTGGTCCGTCCCCGCCCCGGCGACCGGGGCGCGGCGAGCACGGTGACGGGGATCTCCTTCCGCAGGGCACCGTCTCTCGGGCACTGTGGTGCGGTCGGGGGACACCACAGCCGTACGACCGAGCGAGATGCCATGACCGCGACCACCGCAGCCGCCGACCAGCTCCACCTCTCCCGCCGCGCCCGTACCGGAGGCCCGGGGGAGCGGGGCCCGAAGGTCCTGGAACACGTCCTCGGCTGGACCCTCGTCGTCGTCCTCGCCCTCCTCGTCACCCGGGCCGGACTCATGTGACCTCCGCCGACGGCCGCCGACCGTGGTGCGCGTGGACGGCCGACCGTGGTGCGCGTGGCGGCCCGCCGCGACGCGCGCGGCCGGCGTACGGCCTCTGCTGACGGTTGATCAAGGTCCCCGCGACCCCGTGACGGCGGCGCCCCGATCGTGCATACTCGACGCGCCACAGCCGCTGACCGGCGTCTTCCGCGATCCGGAAGGGCAGGATCGGTTGGGCACGCACCGCTTGTGCCGGGCCCCGCCCGGACCACTCGGCGAGCGGTTCCCCACCCCGGGCCCGCCCGCCGTCACGCCCGACAGGGAGGAGAGCGCCGTCATGCCCGACCGAGCCCCGCAGCAGGTGGAACGCCGTCTGCCCACCGAGGAATCCCGGCAACTGCTCACGCTGGTCCGCGACATCGTCGCCCACGAGATCGCGCCCCGGGCGGCCGACGAAGAAGAGGCGGGCCACTTTCCGCGCGAACTCTTCTCCCTCCTGTCCGCGTCGGGTCTGCTGGGTCTGCCGTACGACTCCGACTTCGGCGGCGGCGACCAGCCGTACGAGGTCTACCTCCAGGTCCTGGAGGAACTGGCAGCCGCCCGGCTGACCGTGGGACTCGGCGTCAGCGTCCACTCGCTCGCCTGCCACGCGCTCGCCGGGTTCGGTACCGAGGAGCAGCGGAAGGCGCATCTGCCCGCGATGCTCTCCGGCGGACTCCTGGGCGCCTACTGCCTCTCCGAGCCCGCGTCCGGATCCGACGCCGCCTCGCTGCACACCCGGGCGGTGAAGGACGGCGACGACTGGGTCCTCACCGGTACCAAGGCGTGGATCACCCACGGCGGCATCGCCGACTTCTGCACGGTGCTCGCCCGCACCGGCGTCGACGGACCCCGGGGCATCACCGCCTTCCTGGTCCCCGGCGACGCCGAAGGGCTGAACGCGGCGGCCCCCGAGCGGAAGATGGGCATGAAGGGATCGCCCACCGCCCAGCTCAACTTCGACGGCGTACGGGTCCCGGACGCCCGCCGGATCGGGGAGGAGGGGCAGGGCTTCGCCATCGCGCTCTCCGCGCTCGACTCCGGCCGCCTGGGCATCGCCGCCTGCGCGATCGGCGTCGCCCAGGCCGCGCTGGACGAGGCCGTCGGATACGCCACGGACCGGCGGCAGTTCGGACGCCCGATCGCCGACTTCCAGGGGCTGCGCTTCCTGCTCGCCGACATGGCCACCCAGATCGAGGCCGGCCGGGCGCTCTACCTGGAGGCCGCCCGGCTCCGCGACGCCGGACAGCCCTTCTCCCGGCAGGCCGCCATGGCGAAGCTGTTCTGCACGGACGCGGCCATGCGCGTCACCATCGACGCCGTGCAGGTACTGGGCGGCTACGGCTACACCCGCGACTTCCCCGTCGAACGCCTGATGCGGGAGGCCAAGGTGCTCCAGATCGTGGAGGGCACCAACCAGATCCAGCGGATGGTCATCGCCCGCCACCTCGCCGGCCCCGAATCGCACTGATCCGCTGGGGCAGCCCCGACCACACCGGCGTGGTCGCGATCCGGGTCCACTCCTGGTCGTGACCGCCCGGCAGGGTGCGCCCGGAACCCTCCCAGTCGCGCAGGAGCGCGACGTAGATGGGGGGATCGGCGGGCGGGGAGAGGACGGCGGGCGGGGTCCGGACCTCGGGAGGCAAGACCCCGCGGCGCGCCTCCGCCGGGGGAGCGCCCGCACCGGGGCGGGCGGCGGGTGCCGGCTCCGGGCGGGGCGGCGCCGTGAGCCGGGGAACCGATTCTTCGGATGGCGGTGCGACGAGACGGCGACGACCGGAGCCCGCCGCGGTGTCCGGGATGGTCATACCGGACCAACGCCCGGGGCGGCGCCGGGTCACTGTGCGAAAGAGGCGCGCGGGTGTTCGACCCGGTGCGGAGACCGGTACCCGCACCACGTCGGCGGCGCCGTCGCGGTGCGCGGGGTACGGGCTCGGCGGACTTCGGGACTCAGGCGGCGCGGCGCATCTGCGGCATGCGCATCGGGCGTGAGCCGGGGCCCCCGGCGTGCGAGAAGGGCTGCATGCGCCAGTCGAGTCCCTGGGGGAGCGTCAGCAGCAGCGCGGTCTCCTGCTCCTGCGCCTCCAGCGTCTCGTCGGCGGGCTCGGCCTCGGCGGCGTCGCGGCCCGTGCCGGCGCAGACGGTGAGCACGAACGGGTTCCAGGGGGTCGGGCAGAGTGCGTGCTCGGGGAACACGTCCTCGTCGGCCAGGAGCGCGATCGGCTGCTCGCAGTCCGGGCAGAAGACCCGGTACATCTCAAAGGTGTCGTACGCGTCGGACACGCTGTCCTCGTCCGTATCGACGGGCTCCGGTTCGCTGTGACCGGTGAGCTTCAGGCTCTGCATGGGAAATCCCCCCTCAGTGGGCCGGTGAGGCACTGTGGCCTCGACCACAGCAAGCACTTCCCTCCGTGACTCCGCCGTAACCGCCACCGGGGTCGACAACAGGCGGTAAACATGTGGCCTTGGTCACACGGGGCACGCAAGGGCCCTTCCGGCCTTCTCCGGGCCGCCCTCCGGGCAGCCGGGCGGGTGCCCGCGAAGCCGCGCAGGGCCTGCGAAACCAGGGGTGCCCGGAGGGCGTTCCGTGAGAAATATGCAGCTATGTCCGGCGTGGAAACGATGCTCCGCCCCGCGTCCGTACGCCTCGGGCACCCCGCGGTGGGTCCGCCGGGCGTGTCGCGGGACTTTGCGGACAGGAGCCTGGGCAATAGGTTGACCGCATGGAGGAGCTGGACCGTCAGATCGTGGAGTTGCTCGTCAAGGACGGGCGGATGAGCTACACCGACCTGGGCAAGGCCACGGGCCTGTCCACATCGGCCGTTCATCAGCGTGTCCGCAGGCTGGAGCAGCGCGGGGTGATCCGGGGTTACGCCGCGGTCGTCGACCCCGAGGCCGTCGGCCTGCCCCTCACCGCGTTCATCTCGGTGAAACCGTTCGACCCCAGCGCTCCGGACGACATCGCCGAGCGGCTCACCGGCGTGCCCGAACTGGAGGCCTGCCACAGCGTCGCCGGGGACGAGAACTACATCCTCAAGGTGCGGGTGGCCACGCCGCTGGAGCTGGAGCACCTGCTGACCCGCATCCGCTCGCTGGCCGGGGTCTCCACCCGGACCACGGTGGTCCTGTCCACCCCGTACGAAGCCCGGCCGCCGCGCATCTGACCGGTCGGGCGCGGGGCGTAGGCCGGTCCGCGCCGGTTCCCGGGCCGTGTCCGGCCACACGCGGTCGTACACGACCGGTCCGGTCCGTCTCTTCCCGCGTCGGGCGCGCCGTCCCGGGAGGGGCGCGGACGGGCGCCGAGGGGGCACGCGGGAGACTGGTCCCATGACCCAGAGCACCGCCCCCCTGAGCGCCCCCGAACACCGCACCGTGCTGCTGCGCGGTGGAGACGTCCACAGCCCCGCAGACCCGTTCGCCACCGCGATGGTCGTCGAACGAGGGCATGTCGCCTGGGTGGGATCCGAGGGGGCCGCCGACGCGTTCGCGGGCGGCGCCGACGAGGTCGTCGACCTGGAAGGCGCCCTGGTCACCCCCGCCTTCACCGACGCCCACGTGCACACCACCTCCACCGGTCTCGCGCTCACCGGGCTCGACCTGTCCGGCGCCCGCGGCCTCTCCGAGGCGCTGGACCTCGTCCGCGCCTTCGCCGACGGCCGGCCCGCCGACGCGGTCCTGCTCGGCCACGGCTGGGACGCCGCGCGCTGGCCCGAGCGGCAGCCCCCGTCCCGCCGCGAGCTGGACGAGGCGGCCGGCGGCAGGGCCCTCTACCTGACCCGCATCGACGTGCACTCCGCGGTCGTCACCACGGCCCTGCTGGACCGCGTCCCGGGGGTCACGGCCCTGTCCGGCTACCGCGCCGACGGCCCGCTGACCGGCGACGCCCACCACGCGGTACGCGCCGCCGCGCACGCCTCCGTCACCGCGCGGCAGCGGGCGGACGCCCAGCGCGCCGCCCTGCGCCACGCCGCCTCGCTCGGCATCGGCACCGTCCACGAGTGCGGCGGCCCCGACATCTCCGACGAGGACGACTTCACCTCGCTGCTGGCCCTGGCCGGAGCCGAGCCCGGCCCCCGGGTCCTCGGGCTCTGGGCCGAGCACGTCGAGGACGGGAAGGGTGCCGCGCGCATCCGCGAACTCGGTGCCCACGGCGCCGCCGGGGACCTGTTCGCGGACGGTTCACTGGGCTCGCACACCGCCTGTCTGCACGAGGCCTACGCCGACGCCCCGCACACCGGCTCCGCCCACCTGGACGCCGCGCGCATCGCCACCCACGTGGCGGCCTGCACCGAAGCGGGGCTCCAGGCCGGGTTCCACGCCATCGGCGACGCCGCGATCACCGCCGTCGTGGACGGCATCCGCGCCGCCGCCGAGCGGGTCGGCCTGGCCCGCGTGCGGGCCGCGCGTCACCGCGTCGAGCACGCGGAGATGCTCACCCCGCAGACCATCGCCGCCTTCGCCGAACTCGGCCTGACCGCCTCCGTGCAGCCCGCCTTCGACGCGGCCTGGGGCGGCGAGGACGGCATGTACGCCCGGCGCCTGGGCGCCGAGCGCGCCGCCGGCCTCAACCCCTACGCGGCCCTGCTGCGTGCGGGCGTACCGCTCGCGTTCGGCTCGGACAGCCCGGTCACCCCGCTCGACCCCTGGGGCACCGTGCGGGCCGCCGCCTTCCACCAAAACCCGGAGCACCGGATCTCGGTGCGCGCCGGATTCACCGCCCACACCCGGGGTGGCTGGCGTGCCGCGGGCCGCGACGACGCGGGAATCCTGGTGCCCGGGGCTCCGGCCGACTACGCGATCTGGCGTACCTCGGAACTGGTCGTCCAAGCGCCCGACGACCGGGTCGCCCGGTGGTCGACCGACCCCCGCTCCGGCACCCCTGGCCTGCCCGATCTCTCCCCGGCGGCCGATCTCCCGGTCTGCCTGAGCACCGTCGTGGGCGGACAGACTGTCTACGTACGACCGAACGAGTGATGAGGCGATCTTCCGTACCGCCGATCGATGGGGGGAGTGGTCGCACGCGACCTGCGGATCTTCGCCGCTGACCAGGCAATTTGAGGCAAGACCGCAGGTCGGACCGTTGTTGACAGAAAGCGGTCACCGGCCGGTAGGTTCGGCCGGGTCCACCACAGGACGTCCACCGGTCGAACCTCCATGCAGTCGTCGAACGCCGCTGGGTCACGGGGTGGTGAGCCGCACCGGCCCACCATCACTGACAGCCAGGTTCAGCGCCCGCGCCTCGGGGGCGAGGGAAGGTTTCGCCGGTCGGCGGGTGCGACCCGGGTGGGGCCCGGACGTCCAGTAGACAACGGCTTTCGGTCGACCCGCAGCCAGCGGGCGCCAGGTCGGCCCGAAGGGCGCCGGGCCCCGATCCGCAGGACCGCCGCCGGTGCGGGGGACCGGTGCTTCGCCCGCCGTTCACCGGAAAGCCACCGGGGCCCGGCGCTGATCTGTCCTCACTTCCACGGGTCTGTCCCACGGTCCGGGCGCCGCCTCGCGCCCGGGGCGCACGACGGGTCCCGGACGGTCGATATGGTGTGCATCTGCGTACGGACCTTTAAGGGGCAGTTAGTGAACGACGGCGGTCAGCGGCGGTACGACCCGCTCGGCAGAGTCCTGGTGATCATCCCGACCTACAACGAGGCCGAGAACATCAAGCCGATCGTCGACCGGGTGCGTTCCGCCGTCCCGGAGGCCGACATCCTGGTCGCCGACGACAACAGCCCCGACGGCACCGGCAAGATCGTCGACGAGATCGCGGCCGAGGACGGCCACGTGCACGTGCTGCACCGCAAGGGCAAGGAAGGGCTGGGCGCCGCCTATCTGGCCGGATTCGGCTGGGGCGCCGAGCACGGCTACGGCGTACTCGTCGAGATGGACGCGGACGGCTCCCACCAGCCCGAGGAGCTGCCCCGCCTGCTCACCGCCCTCAAGGGCGCCGACCTCGTCCTCGGCTCGCGCTGGGTGCCGGGCGGCCGAGTGGTGAACTGGCCCAAGAGCCGGGAGATGATCTCCCGCGGCGGCAGTTTCTACTCGCGGCTCGCGCTCGGCCTCGACGTGCGCGACGTGACCGGCGGCTACCGGGCATTCCGCACCGAAACCCTCAAGGGGCTCGGCCTGGACGAGGTCGCCTCCCAGGGGTACTGCTTCCAGGTCGACCTGGCCCGCCGCGCGGTGGAGGCCGGATTCCACGTGGTGGAGGTCCCGATCACCTTCGTGGACCGGGAGATCGGCGACTCCAAGATGAGCCGCGACATCCTGGTCGAGGCGCTGTTCCGGGTCACCGGCTGGGGCATCACCGCCCGGACCAACAAGGTCACCGACAAGGTGCTGGGCCGCAGGCCCGCCCGTCCGGCCGACGCCGCCGACCCGGAGGCCCCGGCCGAGGACGCCACCGCCGAGGACGCCACGGCCAAGGGCAACCCGGCCGTGGACAACCGGGCCGAGGACTCCACGGTCAAGGACAACCGGGCCGAGGACGCCACCGCCGAGGACGCGCCGAGCGCCGCCCCCCGGGACACCGCCGCTCCGGAAGCCCCGGCCACTCCGGAAGCCCCGGCCGCCACCGCTCCGGACACCGACCCCTCCTGACGCGCGCGCCGCTCCGGGAGCGGAACCCGGGGCGGACGATCCCGGGGCGGTGACGCCCCGGGCGTTCCGGGCCGGACCCCCCGCCCGTGCCGCTCGTACCGCCGTGCAGGCACACTGGGGGCATGACGACCGGCACACCGCCCCCGAACCGTCCCCGGCGCTCGCGCGTCCGCAGATTCCTGCCGCTGTCCATCGCCGCCTGGCTGGTGCTGGAGATCTGGCTGCTGATCCTGGTGGCCGACGCGGCCGGCGGGTTCACCGTGCTGCTGCTCCTGGTGGCGGGTCTCGTGTGCGGCGCGGCCGTGGTCAAGAAGGCGGGGCGCCGCGCCTTCTCGAACCTCTCCGAGACTCTCCGGCAGACGCCGGGACAGCCCGGCGACGGGGCGGAGCGGCCGGAGCCGCGACCGGCGGCCCGGGGCAACGGCTTCCTCATGCTGGGCGGGATCCTGCTGATGGTCCCCGGCATGCTTTCGGACCTGGCCGGCCTCCTGCTCCTGGTGCCGCCCGTGCGCAAGGCCCTCAGCGGCTTCACCGAGCGGGCCGTGGAGCGCCGGATGAGCGCCGCTGCCTCCGGAAGCCTCTCCGGTGCGTTCCAGCAGGCCCGTATGCACCGCCCGGACGGGAAGGTGGTCCAGGGCGAGGTCATCCGTGAGGACGGCACGCCGCCGCCCCCGCACGGCGACGACGGAACCCGGGGCCCCCGACCCCCGCTGACCCCCTGAGGGACCTGCGGGACCCGCGGGGGACCCACGAAACCCTGAGGGACCTCCGTGAGCCCCGAGGGGACCTACACAACCCTGTAGGGCTGCGGGGCCGAAACCCGAGTGACCCGCGGGACCGGCACGCACAAAGCCGCGGGCCGTGACACAGAAGACGTGTCACGGCCCGCGGCTGTAGTGGCCGCATGCGGTGCGGCCGTCCGTTCGGTGCTCGCGCGGATCAGGCGGACTTCCTGCTGTCCCGCGGGTGCACGGCGATGTTCATGGCACCGGAGCGCAGGACCGCCAGCCTCTCGGCCAGCACCTCCTCCAGCTCCTCGCGGGTGCGCCGCTCCATGAGCATGTCCCAGTGCGTACGCGCAGGCTTGCCCTTCTTCTCCTCGGGGCCATCCCCGTCCACCAGAAGTGCCATGGCGCCACACGCCTTGCACTCCCACTCCGGCGGAATTTCCGCCTCTACCGAGAAGGGCATCTCAAATCGATGCCCGTTCTGGCATGCGTACTCCACCGCCTGGCGCGGGGCCAGATCGATGCCGCGGTCCGTCTCGTAGCTGGTAACCACGAGTCGCGTGCCGCGGAGAGCTCGCTCACTCATGAATCGTGCCTCCCGGGCTTGTCGCCCACAGGACAGGTGTCGCTGTCGTCGTCATCCGTTCAACGTCCGCTCGGCGGTAAAGATTCCCGTTGCCGGCCACGCGTCGCCCGTCTTGCCGCTGCTGTATCAGGGTTGAATACCCACCGCTGCCCGGTTTGTCACTTTTGAACGGATGTGTCACCCAACAGTTTGACGTCATCCACGCGCAGTAACGGTCTTTCCGGGCAGGCCAAAGGCGTACACTACCGGCCTTTTACTTCAACGTCTAAATCCGTTCCGGTACGGGATTGCCCGCGGCGGCCACGGCGGCCCGTACCGGCACCCTGGCGAGCAGCACCGAACCGATGACGAAGAACACCACCAGCGAGATGATCGCCTGCCGGTAGCTGCCGGTCAGCTGGTACGCCAGGCCGAACACCAGCGGTCCCAGCCAGCTCAGCCCGCGGTCGCTCATCTCGTACGCGGAAAAGTACTCGGCTTCCTTGCCGCGCGGGACCAGATGCGAGAAAAGGGAGCGGGAGAGGGCCTGGCTCCCGCCGAGGACGAGCCCGATCGCCGCCGCCAGGACGTAGAAGAAGACCGGTGCCCCGGACGGCAGGAACCAGGCGGCGACCAGGATCAGCGTCCAGACCACCAGCGACGCCAGGATCGTGCGCTGCGCGCCGTACGTCCGGGCGAGCCGCCCCATCCCGAGCGCGCCCGCCACCGCCAGGATCTGCACCAGCAGGACGGCGGTGATCAGCGTCGTCTGGTCGAGGCCGAGTTCCTCGGAGCCGAACACCGAGGCCTGGGTGATGACGGTCTGCACCCCGTCGTTGTAGACGAGGTACGCCAGCAGGAAGGCGAGCGTCAGCGGGTGGCGCCGCATGTCGCGCAGGGTGCTGAGCAGTTGCCGCCAGCCCGAACCGACGGCCCCCTCGCCGCCCGGCGCCGTCCGGCGGTCGCGCAGCCTGCGCAGCGGCACCACGGTGAAGGCACCCCACCACAGACCGGCGGAGGCCAGGCAGATGCGCACCGACTCCGACTCGGTCAGGCCGAAGGAGTCGTGCCCGGAGTAGAGGATCAGGTTGAGGACGAGGACGAACGCGCCCGAGGTGTAGCCGAACGCCCAGCCCCGCGAGGAGACCGCGTCCCGCTCGTCGGCTTCCGCGATCTGCGGCAGGTAGGAGTTGTAGAGCACCATCGACACCGAGATCGCCGCGTTGGCCACGATCAGCAGGACGGCGCCGAGCAGATACCGGTGGCCGTCCAGGAAGAACATCCCGGTCGTGGCCGCCGCACCCGTGTACGCGGCTGCCGCGAGCAGCGGCTTCTTGCGGCCCGACCGGTCCGCCGCCGCACCCACGATCGGCATGAGCACGACCGCCAGGATCACCGACGCGGAGACCGCGTACGCGAAGAGCGACCCGGCCCGCACGGGTATGCCGAGAGGATGGACGAACCCCTCGGAGTCGGAGGCCGCCTTCGCCACCGAGGTCAGATAGGGCCCGATGAAGACGGTGACCACGCTCGTGGAGTAGACCGAACACGCGAAGTCGTAGAAGTACCAGCCCCGTTGCTCCCGTCTGCGGGCGACGGCCCGTGCCGCGTCCGCCGGTCGCCCGTCCGGTTCCGCCGGTTCCGCCGTTCCTGTGGTTCCGGTGCTCAACCCGCGCCCCCTGCTCGGTCTGTTCCGTCCGTGTCCGGCCGGACCGGCGTCAGGACCAGGTCCCGCGCTCGCTCAGCACCGTACGCAGCGTTCCGATGTGATCGGTCATGATGCCATCCACGCCGAGGTCGAGAAGAGCGGTCATCTCGTCCGCCTCGTCGATCGTCCAGACATGGACCTGGAGGCCCAGCGCGTGCGCGGTACGGACGAAACGGCGGTCGACGACCCGGACGCCGTTCTGGCTCACCGGCACCTGCGCGCACACCGCGCCCCGGCGCAGCGGCGCCGGGATCCCGAACGAGCGCAGGCGCAGGGCCAGTACGCCCCGCACGCCGTACGACGTGGCCAGGCGGGGGCCGGCGAGCCGCTGCGCGCGGGCCACCCGGGCCTCCGAGAACGAGCCGACGCACACCCGGTCCCAGGCGTCCGTCCGGCGGATCAGCGCGAGCAGGGGTTCGAGCGAGGACGCGGCCTTCACGTCGACGTTCCAGCGGGCCTCCGGGAACTCCTCCAGCAGCTCCTCGAAGAGCGGCAGGGGCTCCCGGCCGTCCACCCGGGCCCGCCGCACCTCGCTCCACGGCAGGTCGGCTATCCGGCCCCCGGCGTCGGTGACCCGGTCCAGGGTCGGATCGTGGAAGGCGACGAGCCGGCCGTCCGCCGTGGTGTGCACATCGGTCTCGAAGTAGCGGTATCCCTCCGCCGCCGCCCGGCGGAATGCGGCGGCGGTGTTCTCCAGCCCGCCTGCCGCGCCGCCGCGGTGGGCGAACGGGATCGTCGACGGATGGTCGAGGTACGGGTGGCGTCCTGAGGTCACTGCGGAAGTATGGCCGCCTCCGGTGACCGCCCGGCAACGGCCCCGGTCGCTCCCGGCGACCCGGGGGCGGCGAACAGGCGCAGGAAGAACTGGGCGAGCGGCCCGATCGCCAGCGCGTACACGACCGTCCCGATCCCCAGCGAGCCCCCGAGCGCGAAACCGGCCGCCACGACCGCCACCTCGATCACCGTGCGCGCCAGGCGCACCGACCGGCCGGTCGCCCGGTGCAGACCGGTCATCAGCCCGTCGCGCGGCCCCGGACCGAACCGGGCCGTGATGTAGAGCCCGGTCGCCATCCCGTTCAGTACGACTCCGGCCACCATCACCGCGGTCCTGAGCACCCAGCCGTGCGCCTCGGGGACGAGCGCGAGGGTGGCGTCCATCGCCAGGCCCACCACGAAGACGTTGGAGACCGTGCCCAGCCCCGGGCGCTGCCGCAGCGGAATCCACAGCAGCAGCACGAGCGCGCCGACCGCGATCGACACCGTCCCGATGGCGACGCCGGTGAGCTCCGAGATCCCCTGGTGCAGCACGCCCCAGGGCTCCAGCCCGAGCCCGGCGACGACCAGCAGCGCCGAACTCACGCCGTACAGGACCAGTCCGGCGTAGAGCCGCACCAGACGGCGGGGGAGAGACCGGCGGGGGAGAGAGGAGTGGTGCGGGACGGCGGTGGCGGACATGGGTACCCCCTGCTGTGATGGTGGTGGACTGACTCATGTCACTCTGTGGCGGGAGATTGGCCGCCAGCCATGGCCAATCCGAGGAAGGTGGACTGATTTCATGGCTCAGTGGACTTCGACCGTGGGAGCCGCCCAGCTCGCGCGCCAGCTCCAGGCCTCGCTCTCCCGCCCCAGCCTCCCCGGAGCCAGGAAACCGCCCGCCTATCGCGCGCTCGCGGACGGGGTACGGCTCCTCGTGCTGGAGGGCCGCGTGCCCGTCGCCGCGCGCCTGCCCGCCGAACGCGAGCTCGCCCTCGCCCTGGCCGTCAGCCGCACCACCGTCGCCGCGGCCTACGAGGCGCTGCGCACCGAGGGCTTCCTGGAGTCCCGGCGCGGCGCGGGCAGCTGGACCGCCGTTCCCGCGGGCAACCCGCTGCCGGCCCGGGGCCTGGAACCACTGCCCCCCGAGGCGCTCGGCGCGATGATCGACCTGGGCTGCGCCTCGCTGCCGGCCCCGGAACCCTGGCTGACCCGGGCCGTCCAGGGCGCCCTGGAGGAGCTTCCGCCGTACGCCCACACGCACGGCGACTACCCGGCGGGGCTGCCCGCCCTGCGCCGGATGATCGCGGACCGGTACACCGAGGACGGCATCCCCACCATGCCGGAGCAGATCATGGTGACCACCGGGGCGATGGGCGCCATCGACGCCATCTGCCATCTCTTCGCCGGGCGCGGCGAACGCATCGCCGTCGAGTCGCCGAGCTACGCCAACATCCTCCAGCTCATGCGGGAGACGGGCGCCCGGCTGGTGCCCGTCGCCATGCGGGACGGGCTCGGTGGCTGGGACATGAACCGCTGGCGCCAGGTCCTGCGCGACGCCGCCCCCCGCCTCGCCTACGTCGTCGCCGACTTCCACAACCCCACCGGCGCGCTCGCCGACGAGCAGCAGCGACGCGGCCTGGTGGAATCGGCGCGCTCGGCAGGCACGGTCCTGGTCGTCGACGAGACGATGCACGAACTGGCCCTCGACGAGGACGTGGAGATGCCCCGCAGGGTCTGTGCCTTCGACCCGGCGGGCAGCACGGTGATCACCGTGGGATCGGCCAGCAAGGCGTTCTGGGCCGGGATGCGGATCGGCTGGGTCAGGGCGGCGCCCGACACCATCCGCAGCCTGGTCTCCGCACGCGCGTACGCCGACATGGGTACGCCCGTCCTGGAGCAGCTCGCCATCAACTGGCTGCTGCGCACCGGCGGCTGGACCGAGGCGGTCGCGCTCCGGCGCGAACAGGCCCGGGACAACCGGGACGCCCTGGTCGCCGCGGTGCGCCGGGAGCTGCCCGACTGGGAGTTCCAGGTGCCGCGCGGGGGCCTGACCCTCTGGGTGCGCACCGGCGGGCTCTCCGGGTCGCGCCTGGCGGTGGCCGGCGAGCGGGTCGGCGTACGGGTGCCGTCCGGACCGCGCTTCGGGGTGGACGGGGCGTTCGAGGGATACGTGCGGCTGCCGTTCACGGTCGGCAGCCCGGTGGCGGACGAGGCCGCGGCGCGACTGGCCGCCGCGGCGGCACTGGTCCGGGCCGGGGCGGGGGCGGGCGCCGACATGCCGCGGACCTTCGTGGCCTGAGGCGCGCACCGGGCGGAACGGACGACGGGCGGGCCGGGACCCTCCGGTCCGTGCCCGCCCGCGGTGTGCGTCGCGCCCGTCGTACCGCCCGTCAGCCCTCCGCGACCGCCGGCAGCGGCGCCCGGAACGCGTCCCGCTTCTCGAAGGGGTCGTCCGCCGGCGCCCCGGGTGCCTCGGGGGCGGCGTCCCCGGCGGTGCGCTCCGGGAGCAGGGCGAGCACGGCCGCGCGGTCCGCCTCCGCGGCGGCCTCGTCGTACGGGTCGGGAGTGGCCGGGACCTGGAGCCTCAGCACCTCGCCCGCCCCCAGCCGCGCGTAGCCGCGTCCGGCGGGCACCCCGGGCACGGGCGTGGTGTGCGGTTCGGCGCCGAGGACGGCGGACACCTGCTCGCGCGAGGCGGCGCCGAGGACGGCGCGGGCCCGGGTGTGGGCCATTACGGCGTCCGAGAGGCCGTCCACGGCGTCGAACTGGTCGGCGAGCACCACGGTGACCCCGGCCGCCCGGCCGTGCCGCAGCGGCACCTGGAGAAGGTCCTGCGGGTCGGGCCGCCCGTCCGCCGCCGCCAGGTGCCCGAGGACGGACGGCCGGTCCAGCAGGATCCAGAGGGGCCGCCCGGTGGTCTCGGCGGCGGGGCGTCCGGCCTGGCGTTCGCGGTTGGCGTCGATGAGCCGCCGTTCCGTCTCGTGCGCCGCCCATTCGAGCGTCGCCAGCGCGCCCGCGAGCCCGCACTCGACGGCGAGGACGCCCTCGCGCCCGGCCAGGAAGCCGTACTCGCCGGTGCCGCCGCCGTCCACGACCAGCACGTCGCCGTCCCGGAGCGCCTGCAGCGCGATGGAGCGCAGCAGCGTCGTCGTCCCGCTGCCGGGCGTCCCGACGGCGAGCAGATGCGGCTCCGCGGAGCGGGGGCCCGTCCGCCAGACGACGGGAGAGGCGTCGTGGTGCTCGTCGCCGTCCTGGACCGGTACGGTGCGCCCGACCGCGCCCGGGTCGGTGAAGCCGAGGAGGGTCTCGCCCGGCGCGGTGACGAACCGCTGGGCGGCGATCGTGGCCGGGAGCGGGCCGAGCACGGTCATGGCGAGCTGGTTGGCCTCCTCGTCCCACGCGAAGTGGTACTCGCGGCCCCGGCCGGACTTGGCGTGCACCACCTGTTCGATCCGGGTCCGGGCCTCGCTCTCGCCGTCGGTGAACCAGGCCGGGTAGGTGACCCGGAGCCGGACGAGCCGGCCGTCGCCGTCGAAGGCCCAGTCGCCGAAGGGCTGCTCCCAGTCGCCGCCGTGGGCGAAGAGCGGCGCGGGGTCGTCCGCCACCGAGAAGTACGGGACCAGCGCCTCGTACAGGGTGCGCAGCCGGGTCTCCTCCGCCTCGCCCGGTCCGGTCTTCGCGGGGGTGCGGTCGCGGCCCTTCCATGCGGCGGCGCCCATCACCGCGATCAGGGCCAGCACCGGCCCGTGCGGGATGAGCGCCACCGCGGTCAGGCAGGCCGCGACGAGGAGCAGCTTGGAACCGCGCCGGTCCTTGGGCGTCGCGGCCCATCTCTGCCGTCCTGCGACGGCCAGCAGCCGCAGGCCACGGGTGACCGTGATCAGCGGGTGGAGGACGTCGGTGGCGCTGTCGGCGGCCGTGCGCGCGAGCTCGCGACCGCGAGTGATCGAAGCGCCGCCGCTGCTCAGAATGCGGGGAAGTGGTCGCCGGGCCACGTCTGTCTCCTGGGTGGGGGTGTGGGTTCGGTGCGGAGGGTCAGAACTTGATCCCGCCCAGCAGGCCGGCGAGGCTCGCCCCGCCCGCCGTGATGCTGGGCGCGATGGCGGTGCCGGCCAGGTAGAAGCCGAACAGGGCGCAGATCAGTGCGTGGGACGCCTTCAGCCCGTCCTTCTTGAAGAACAGGAAGACGATGATGCCGAGCAGTACCACGCCCGAGATGGAAAGGATCATGAGCGGTTCTCCTGGGTGAAGAGGGACGGTCACCATGAGTCCTTCCAGGCTCACCCGGTGTATCTATACGATAAAAGGTGCATTCGGGTGAGACAGTGATGTTTTCACCCGACCGGTCCAGGAAAGGTGGCCACTCGGCCGTACGCCGGGTGCGCCGGAACCCCGCCCCGGATGTGAGGAAGACCGCACCGGGAGGCGAGGGCGCGCGACGGGGCCCCGGCCCCACCGCACCCCCGGACCCGTCCCTCCGGATGTCCCGGACCCGCGCCGTTGCGGGGCAGTACCCTGTCGGTTTACCCGCGCGGCCCCCGGCCGTACGCCCCGGCCGGGCAGCGGCGACGACAACGGCAACGACAGCGGCCATGGAAGGCGGTCCGACCGATGAGCGAAACCCCCGACCCCGAGGTGGTCGAGCTGGCCACGAAGGTCTTCGACCTCGCCCGCCGCGGCGAGACGGACACCCTCGCCGCCTACGTGGACGCGGGCGTGCCCGCCGACCTCACCAACGACCGGGGCGACTCGCTGCTCATGCTCGCCGCGTACCACGGCCACGCCCCCGCCGTCACCGCCCTCGTCGCCCGGGGCGCCGACCCCGACCGCGCCAACGACCGGGGCCAGACCCCGCTCGCCGGAGCCGTCTTCAAGGGCGAGGACGACGTCATCGAGGCGCTGCTCGCCGCCGGCGCCGATCCCGCCGGAGGAACCCCCTCCGCGGTGGACACCGCGCGCATGTTCGGCAAGGCCGACCTGCTGGAACTCTTCGGTGCCCGCTGAGACCGCCGCCCGCGCGGGCGGCGCGGCCCACGACGACCGGTCCGTCGGAAATGTGGTCGCGGTGGCGAAATGGCTGGGTCATCATGACGTCGCGGGTCCGCTCCGGACCACCGACGAGAGGCTGAGGAAGATGCTCTACACCAGGCAGAAGACGGCGGTCGGCCGATCATGTCGCTGCGCGGTTTAGGCGGGTGACCGACGGATCACGGCAGGGGCAGCCCCCTGTCCGCCCCTGATCCTCCGGACACCACCCAGGAACTGAACAGTCCCGGTCGCGTCGACAGCTTGATGTGAGGCTTTCTCCATGTTCGATCCATTCATAGCGCCGAGCGGCACCCTGCTCGGCCTGCTGCAGAGGGGCCGCGGCGACGGCACGCTCCACGCGCTCGCCGCACCCCGTACCGAGGCGCTCGCGGCACTCAACCACTGCGTTCTGAGCGATCCCCGCCACGACTGGCAGGTCGAGAACCGCTCCCTCTACTACGCCCGGCTCTACATCGACCTCGACGGCGGTCTGGAGGAGATCGAGCGCCACCTCGCCGATCCCGAGGACCACCTCGACACCGACGACGCGCGTACCGGCCTGGCCCTCGCGGTCCTCGGCCACCTCGCCTCGTACGGACGCGGCGACGCCCTGGCGCTGCTGCGGACGTACGCCGCCACCGGAGCCAACTGGGCCTGGGCGCTCGACGAACTCGCCCTGCGCGACGACGACGCCGGCCTGCGCTCCCTCGCGCTGCCCGTCCTCGCCCGGTTCGCCGACACCCCCGAAGGCGCCGCCGAGCTCGCCGCCGCCGTACGCGACGCCTTCGAACCGCGCCCCTGGCGGCTCTGGGCCGACGACCCGCGCGCCGCCGTCGGCGCCCGCGTCCGCGCCGCCGGCGAACGCGGCTCCTTCGACCGCTGGCAGCGCCAGATGTCACCCGGCGGCCCCCGCCCCGGATGGAGCGTCCAGGCCGTCCTGGACTGGGCCCAGCAGGCCCTGGAACGCGGCAAGGCCCTGCACGTGCCCGCCGCCCGCTGCCTCGCCGCCGTCGCGGGCGCCGAGGACCGGCCCGCGATCGTGGCGGCAGCCCGCAGCGGCCCCGAGGGTGCCCGCTGCGCCGCCCTGCACTACCTCGCCGAGGCCGAGGACCCCGCCGTGCTCGACCTGATCGACGCCGCCGCCGCCGACCCCTCGCGCACGGTCGCCGAGACCGCCGTCGCCGCCTTCGAGCGGATGCCCGGCGACGCCGCCGTCGAACGGGCCCGCCGCTGGGCGCACCGGCCCGACGCGCTGGGCGCCTCGGCCGCCGGCACGCTCGCCCGCCGCGGCACCCCCGCCGACGCCCCCCTCGTCCTCGGCGCGCTGCGCGAGGCCGTGCGCGCGGGCCGGCCCGACACCCTGCGGCTCGGGCCGCTGGTGGACGGAGCGGGCCGCCTCGGCATCGCCTGCGCCGCCCCCGTCCTGCGCCACGTCTACCGGGAAACCCCCTCCTCGCACCTGAGGGGCCGCGCCGCCCGCGCGCTCGCCGCCACCGACCCGTCCTTCGCGACCGGCTTCGCCGTCGAGTGCCTGTGGGACTGCGAGGAGACCACCCGCGAGATCGCCGCGCTGCACGCGGAGACCGGGGACGTACGCGTCGCCGAGCGGCTGCGACGACTCGCCGCCGACCCCGCCGAGGAGGCCGAGGTGCAGACCGCGGTGCGCAGCCGCATCGAACCCGAGGCGACCGGGGTCTGACCCGGCCGGAACGCGCGAAGCGCCCCCGGGGACCGTGACATCCCCGGGGCGCGCGGCGGCCCGCACCGCCGCCCGGCCGGGCGCCGGTCCGTGCGCCCCGCACGGGTGCGAACGGCCACAGGACGTTTTCCGGCCGGACAGATCCTTGTCGGCCCGCTCACGCCCGCGGTGAGAACAACCCCCGTATGCGTGTCGTCATCGTCACCGAATCCTTCCCGCCGGACGTCAACGGCGTGGCCCACACCACTCTGCGGACCGCGCGGCACCTCGCCGCCCGCGGCCACCGGCCGCTCGTCATCGCCCCGGCCACGGCCGGCACCGACGCGGCGGACACCTCTCCCGACGCCGACGCCCCCTGCCCGGTGGTCCGCGTCCCCTCCCTCCCGCTCCCCGGCTACCCACAGGTCCGGGTGGCCCTGCCCGGTCGCAGGCTCGCCGCCGCCCTCACCGCCCACCGCGCCGAACTCGTCCACCTCGCAAGCCCGTTCGTGCTCGGCGCGCGCGGCATGAACGTCGCCGGACGGCTCGGACTGCCCGCCGTCGCCGTCTACCAGACCGACCTCGCCGGTTACGCCCGCACCTACCTCGGGACCGGCGAGCAGACCGCCTGGCGCCGCACGCGCGCCATCCACACCGCCGCCGACCGCACCCTCGCCCCCTCCACCGCCGCACTGGGCGACCTCGTCGCGCACGGCGTCCCGCGTGTCCACCTCTGGCCCCGGGGCGTCGACTCCATGACGCTCCGCCCCGGCCTGCGCGACGAGCGGCTGCGCCGGACCCTCGCCCCGGACGGCGAACGCCTCGTCGGGTACGTCGGACGCCTCGCCCCCGAGAAACACGTCGAACTCCTCGCCGGCGCCTGCACCGTGCCCGGCGTCAAGGTCGTCGTCGTCGGCGACGGGCCCAGCCGCGCCCCGCTGCGCGGGACCCTCCCCGGCGCCGTCTTCCTCGGCCGCCTCACCGGCGACGAACTCGCCCGGTTCTACGCCTCGTTGGACGTCTTCGTCCACACCGGCCCGTACGAGACCTTCTGCCAGACCGTCCAGGAGGCGATGGCCTCCGGGCTGCCGGTCGTCGCCCCCGCCGCGGGCGGGCCGCTCGACCTGGTCGACCACGGCCGCACCGGACTGCTGGTGCCCCCGCTCGACGCGGGAGCCGTCCGCGACGCCGTCCACGCGCTGACCGCCGACCCCGCACGCGCCGCCGCCTACGGGCGGGCCGGGCGCGCATCGGTACGCGGCCGTACCTGGGAAGCGGTCGGCGACCTGCTCCTGCACCACTACGACGAGGTACTGCGCGAGCGCACGGCGGTGGCCGCGTGAACGGGCTCAGGATCGTCAGACTCGCCAACTTCGTCACCCCCGCCTCCGGCGGACTGCGCACCGCACTCGACGAACTCGGCCGCGGCTACCGCGAAGCCGGACACGACCCCGTCCTCGTCGTCCCCGGCGCCGAGGACGGCGACCGGCGCACCCCGGCCGGCCGGGTGATCACCCTGCCGGGACCCGTGCTGCCCGGCAGCGGCGGCTACCGCGTCCTGCTCGGCCGCCGACGGCTCACCGCCCTGCTGGAGGAGCTGCGCCCCGACCGGCTGGAGGTCTCCGACCGCACCACGCTGCGCTGGACCGGCGCATGGGCCCGCCGCGCCCGGGTCCCCGCGGTCATGGTCTCCCACGAGACCGCCCACGGCGTGCTGCGCACCTGGGGCGTCCCGGACCGCACCGCCCGGCACGCCGCCGACCGCCTCAACCTCCGCAGCGCGCACGCCTTCACCCGGATCGTCTGCACCACCGAGTGGGCCGCCCGCGAGTTCCTGCGGACCGGCGCCGCCAACGTGGTCCGCGCACCCCTCGGCGTGGACCTGCACCGCTGCGCCCCCGGACGCCACGACCCGCGGCTGCGAGCCCGCCTGCTCAGGGGCCAGGACGTCCTCCTCCTGCTCTGCTCCCGCCTCTCCGTGGAGAAGCGCCCCGGGCGCGCCCTGGACGCCCTGGCCGCGCTCCGGGCACACGGCGGGGTCCGGGCGAGCCTCGTGGTGGCCGGGGACGGCCCGCTGCGGACCGCGCTGGAACGCCGCGCCAGGACCGAACGCCTCCCCGCGCTGTTCCTCGGGCACATCGCCTCCCGCGACCGGGTGGCCCGCCTCCAGGCATCGGCCGACCTGGTCCTCGCCCCCGGCCCCGCCGAGACCTTCGGCCTCTCCGCGCTGGAGTCCCTCGCCTGCGGCACCCCGGTGGTGGCGAGCGCCGGCTCGGCGCTCCCCGAGGTCCTCGGCGGCGCGGGCCTGGCCGCCGCCGACACCGGCGAGGCGTTCGCCGCCGCGGTACGGGAACTCCTCGCCCGCCCGGAGAGGGACCGCCGGGCCGCGGCCCGCGAACGCGCCGGACTCTACGGCTGGGACCGCTCGGTCACCGCGTTCCTGGCGGCCCACGACGTACCGCGCCGCGACGGGGCCCGGGAGGCCCGGACATGAGCGCGCCCACCGGCGTCACGGCCCGGGACGGAGTCCCGGACGGAGCGGGAGAACCGCCCGCCCGGCTGCGGTTCGCGGCGCTCGGCGACTCGTTCACCGCCGGGGTCGGCGACCCGGTGGCCCAGGGGAGGCGGGGGTGGGCCGCACTCCTCGCGGACGCGCTCGACGACGGGTCCCGGGGCGTGGAGTTCCGCAACTACGCGGTGAGCGGATCGCTCTCGGCCGACGTGCGCGCCCGCCAGGCCCCGGCCGCCGCCGCGTTCCGCCCGCACCTGGCCGCCGTCGTCTTCGGCACCAACGACACCCTGCGCCACCCCTTCGACCTGGACCGCCTCGCCCACCGCATGGACGAGGTCTGCGGACAGCTGGCGGCGGGCGGAGCCGTACTCCTGACGGCCTGTCTCCCGGACCCGGGAGCCGTCCTGGGACTGCCCGCCGTCCTCGGCCGCCCGCTCGCGCGCCGCCAGAGCGGCGTGAACGCGGTCGTGCACCACCTCTCGGCCCGGTACGCGGCGGTCCACCTCCACGCCTGCGACCCCGCCTGGGTGGCGGACCGCTCGCTGTGGAGCCCGGACCGCCTGCACCCCGCCGAACGCGGCCACCGCAAGGTCGCCGCCGACTTCCACGGACTGCTCACCGCGCGCGGCCTGGCGACCGGAGCGCCGCCCGGCCCCGAACCCCGGCTGCCCCGCCCCGGCCGAGCCGCCTCCGTACGGCTGCTCGTCACCGAGGGCGCGGGGTGGCTGGCCCGCCGCTCCACCGACCTGCTGCCCCAGCTCCTCCTGATGGCCGCCCGGGAGGCCGGCCACGCCGCGCTCGGCACCACCGCCCGCCTCGACCAGGAGCACCGGCGCACGGTGCTCGCCGCGCTGGCCGCCGTACGACCCGTGCCACCCCGGTAGCCCCGGCCCTCCGCCTCCGCCTCCGCCTCCGCCTCCGCTCACCGTGCGTGGGCGAGGAGCCGGGCCGGGGCCGCCCGCGACCGGCCCCGGGACGGATCCCGCGCATCCGCGACCGCCGGAGAACCGGTGTTCCGGCGGTGCCCTCCGCCCCCCTCCGACGCCCTCCCGCGGGGCCGGGCACGTCCCGGGCGGGGCGGTCGGATCTGCGCCGTTTCGACCGTTGTCAGGGTGAGGACCTAATCTGTGACGCGTGACTTCGCCTGCCGATACGGACAACGCCGCGCCCCAGCTCAGCGCGGGCCCGCGGCCCGCACCCGGCCCGGCCGCCGACGAGGGGCTCGCGCGGCGGCTCCGCGCGCTCGCCTGCACCGCGCCGCTGCACGATCTCGACGTGCGCAAGGCGAACCTCGCCGGTGAGTACACCGTCTACGCGATGGCCGAGATCGCCCTCGCCGCGATCGACGTGGTCACCCTCCACATGGACTTCGACACCGGCGCCGACCACGAACAGATAGTGACCAGGCTGCTGCCCCGGGTCCACGCCCAGGCGCCCGACCGCCCCGCGTCCGAACACGAGCGGGTCGCCCGCTGGGTGCTGGACAACCTCATCAACGTCGGCAGCGTCGACCGCGGGTTCCGCGCGGTCTACGGCACCTTCGGACCCGACGGCGTCTACGTCCGCAGGGACTACGACTTCAAGCTCGTCGAGGAAGTCCCCGGCCACGGCGGCACCGTCTTCCTCCGGGCGACCGACGAGGCCGTCAACGTCCTCGTCGGCGCCCTGGACACCGACGTGACCAGCGCGCAGATCGCCGCCGAGGTCAAGCTGGAGGTGCTGGTCAGCCGCGGCCGTCTCGCCGACGCGCAACTCGCCGCCGAACAGGCCCGCTACCGCACCGTGCAGTACGCCGAGACGCTCCGCCGCACGCTGGAGGCGACACGCCGCAACGTCCGCGCCGTCGACTGGCTCAACGCCGTCCCCGACATGATCGCCGAAGCGCTCGACCACGTCGCCGACCGCTACCGCCACGAGAACGCGATCCTCACCAACATCCGCAAGGCGCGCGACGAGGCCGAGGAACCCGAGAACAAGCGCCGCGCCGCCGAGCTCGTCGACATCGTCAAGGACTGCATCCGCCGCCACACCCAGCTCCAGTCCCGGCTCCTGGAAGCGGGCCCCCTCTTCCGCGCCGAACAGGACCGGCAGGCCTTCGCCACCCCGGCCTCGCGCACCGGCCTCGACCTCTACGGGCAGCTCCTCGCCCCGATCCTGCCGCTCCCCGTCGACCAGTCCATCCGCGCCACCGACGCGTTCTTCGCCCGGGGCACCGGACTGCGCACCCCCACCTCCGTACGCGTCGGCGACCTCGTCGACCTGCTGCTCGCCCCGCCCGTGGAGCGTGAGCACCTGGGCGCCGAGATGCCCGAGCCCGACCTGATCGCCACCCCCGACGACAGCCGGTTCAGCGAGGACCAGCTCGCCCGTGCGACGGCCCTCCTCGACCTGGAGCACGACGCCCCCCGCCGGCTCTCCGGACTGCTGGCCGAGGCCCGCGCCACCCACGTGGACGACCCCGAACTGCCGTACCTGGTGGCCCTGCTGGCGGTCCACGCGGCGAGCCCGCCGGTCGGCACCGCCTACCGCCAGGGGGAGCGTCGCCTGCTGTTCGCCGTGGACGACGGCACCGAGCTCGACGACCCCGAGTTCGGCGGCGCCGACCTCATCGTGGGGACCGCCCTGCTCGACGCGGTGGGCATGGCGGCCGACCGCCAGGAGGCGACATGAGCGCCTCGCCGGCGAACAGCGGCCCCGCACCCGTCCGCACCCCCGTACCGAAGCAACTCCGCACCGAGGAGCCCCAGCCGTGAGCGACCACCGCGCCGAGCACACCGACGCGTGGGACGAACCCGCCGTCACCCCCGCAGTGGAGCCCACTCCCGCCCCGGGGCAGGCGGCCGTCACCCCGGCCGACGCCGCCGACGCCGCACGCCTGGTCTCCTTCGGCCTCCAGCCCAAGCTCGTGCCCGCCCGGGACGCCGAGTACGCCGACCTGCTCCGCCGCTACCGCGAGGAACCCGCCTTCGGGCGGCTCGCGGACGCCGTCGCCACCGGCCTCGGCCTGGTCGTCCTGGAGGTCTCCACCCGGGCCGGGATGGCCGTCACCGCCGACGAGGACTCGGTCTTCGCCGTACGGATGGGCGACTACGCCCGACGCGCCTCCTCCGACGCCGCCGACCGGTTCCTGCACGGCCTCGCCCACCTCGCCGTCGCCGCCATGGCGTTCCCCCGGCCCGAGGACCTCGCCGACGACGCCTACATCGGCCGCATCACCGTCAACGGCGTCGACGCCTTCGTCCGCCAGGCGTGCCTGCGGCTGGAGGAACGCGCCGCCGAGCAGGGCGAGAACACCGACCCCACCAGTGACGCACCCGGCCTCGAAGCCGGCTGGCGGGTCTACGCCCGCCGCAGCGCGACCGGCGCCACCAAGGACGCCCGCCGCCTCGCAGGATCGACCACCGGCATCATCGGCAAGGCCGTCGCCTTCCTCACCGACTCCGGCTTCCTCCAGCGCACCGGCGACGACGCGGGCGGCACCTACCGCACCACCGCGCGCTACCAGCTCCAGGTCCGCGACATGGCGGGCAGCGCCGCCATGGCCGAACTCCTCGAACTCGGAGTCGTCCCCGTCACCGACGGGGCCGCCACCCTGCTGCCCCCGCGCGACACCGAGGACCTGGACCTCGCCGCCGACGCCGGCCTGCCCTTCCACGGCTGACGCGCCCGGCGCGCCCGCCCCCACGCCCCACCTGTTCTGCCCGTTCCGCTTCACGAACGACGAGAGTCCGCCGCCATGTACGAGTTGTCCCGGGTCCGCCTCTACTCCATCGGACCGGCCGGTGCGCGCTATGCCGACACCGTTCTCGATCTGCGCGGCGTCGGAGCGCCCGTACCCGAACCCGCCCCGGCGCAGGCCGAGTTCTTCGAGGACGAGCCGGTCGGCCCGCCGCGCCGGCCCGCCCCCGCCGGCGTCCTCTTCCTGGAGAACGGCGGCGGCAAGTCCGTCCTGCTGAAGCTGATCTTCTCGGTGATGCTGCCCGGCCACCGCAACACCCTCGGCGGCGCCAGCTCCGGCGTACTCCGCAAGTTCCTGCTCGCCGACGACTGCGGGCACGTCGCCCTGGAATGGCAGCACACCCTCACCGGCGAGTGCGTCGTCGTCGGCAAGGTCAGCGAGTGGCGAGGCCACCAGGTCTCCAACGACCCGCGCCGGTTCGCCGAGGCCTGGTACTCCTTCCGCCCCGGGCCGGGGCTCAGCCTCGACAACCTCCCCGTCGCCGAGGCCACCGCCGTCGGCCGCCCCGCCGAAGGCACCTCCGGCGCCCGCGGCAGGCGCCGCACCATGAAAGGCTTCCGCGACGCCCTGATGGACGCCGGGAAGTTCTACCAGCACCTCGACGTGCACTGGGAAGAGATCCACGACCGGTGGAACGAACACCTCGGCGACCTCGGACTCGACCCCGAACTCTTCCGCTACCAGCGTGAGATGAACGCCGACGAGGGCGAGGCCGCCGGACTCTTCGCGGTCAAGAAGGACTCCGACTTCACCGACCTGCTGCTGCGGGCCGTGACCGACACCCGCGACACCGACGGCCTCGCCGACCTCGTCAGCGGCTTCGGCAACAAGCTCGGCCGCCGCGCCGAACTCACCGCCGAACGCGACTTCACCGCCGGCTCCGCCGACCTCCTCGGCCGGATCGTCGAGGCCACCGCCGCCCGGTCCCGCAGCCGCGACGTCCACGCCGGCGCCGAACGCCGCACCCGCACCCTCGCCCGCCGGCTCTCCGCCCGCGCCACCGAGGAACGCGGCCGTACCGCCGAGCTGGCCCAGCACGTCACCGCCGCCGCCCATACCGTCACCGAGGGCGAACGCACCCGGGGCCACCGCGCCCTCGTCGCCGCCGAACTCGCCTACCGCAACGCCTCCCTCGCGCTGGCCGCCGCCGAGAAGGCCGCCGCCGCCCAGCGCCGCGAGCTGGGCGACGCCCGTACGCTGCACTCCGCCTGGCAGGCCGCCGAGGCCGTGCTGCGCCACCGCGCCGCCGCCGACCGCTCGGCCCGCGTCGCCGCCGCCATCCGCGAGGCCGAACGCGACGCCGCACCCGCGCTCGCCGCCCGCGCCACCGCCGCCGCCGACCTGGTACGCGCCCTGCACACCGCCGCCGAGGACGGCGAGCGGGTGGCCAACGAGGAGGAGGAGCGCTCCGACACCCTCCAGGCCGAGGGCGAGCGCGCCCACCGCGACGCCACCACCGCCGCCACCGAGGCCCAGCGCGCCCGCAGCGAGGCGGGTCACCTGCGCCAGCGCCTCGCCGAGGTCGAGCAGGAGACCGCCGAGGCCGTCCGGGCCGGCTGGCTCGACGACACCGCCCCCGACGCCGACCCGGCCCGCGCCGCGCTCGCCGCGAGCGACGCCGAACAGGCCGCGGTCGCGGCCTGGGACACCGCCCGCGCCGCCGCCCGCGCCTTGGCCGACCACGCCCGGGAAGCCGCCGCCGCCGAGAGCCGCGCCGAACTCGCCGCCGCCCGCGCCGCCGACGCAGCCAAGGCCGCCGAACGGTCCTGGGAGGACGAGCGCGCCGCGGCCGACGCCCTCGCCGCCGAGAGCCGCCTCGCCGACCTCCTCGGTCTGCCCTCCGGCACCGGCGTTCCCCAGCCCCGCAGCGGCGCGGACCCCGACGAACCGCACGGCACCGCGCAGCAGGGCGCCCGCAACCCCGGCGAGGCCGGGTCCGCCCCGCACGGCACCGACGGCCAGGTCGCCCTGGCCGACCGCCGCACCGTCACCGCCCGCGCCCTGACGACCGAGGACTTCGACCGCAGCGCCGACGAACTGCGCGACCTCCTCGACCAGGGCATCGCGACCGCCGAACGCCGCCTCTTCGACCTGCGTACGGCCGCCGCCGACGACTCCCGCATCCTCGGCGCCCTCGGCGACGGCGGACTGCTGCCGCCCGGCCCCGACGTGCTGGCCACCGTCGAATACCTCGGCGAGCACGGCATTCCCGCCCTGCCCGGCTGGCGCTACCTCGCCCAGGCCGTCGACCCCGCCGACCACGCCCGCGTCCTCGCCGCCCGCCCCGAACTGGTCGACGGCGTCGTCATCACCGACCCCGGCGCCCACGCCCGCGCCCGCGAGGTCCTCGGCGGCGCCGCCCTGCTGCCCCGCTCCACCGTCGCGGTCGGCACCGCCGCCGCACTGCTCGCCCCGGTGCCCGACGCGGCCGGCGGCACCGACGACGTGTTCCTCGTACCGCCGAACCCGGCCATGCACGACGAACTCGCCGCCGACGAGGAGCGCCAGGCCCTGCGCGCCCGCGCCGCCGACCGCGACGAGGACATCCGCGCCCTCGCCGCCCGGCTGGCCGGCGACCGCGCGCTGGCGGCCCGCATCGGCGCCTGGCGCGCCGACTGCCCGCCCGGCATGCTCGCCGAACTCGCCGCCGCAGCCACCACGGCGCGGACCGCGGCCGAGACCGCCGAGGAAGCCCTCGCCGAGGCCAGGGCCGTCCGCGCCGAGGCTGATGAGGCCGCCGCCGACACCGCCCGGGTCCGCGAGGAGCGCCAGGAGGCCGCCCAGCGCGCCCGCCGCGCCGCCGACGCCCTGGCCGGTCTCGCCCACCGGCTCCGCGAACGCGCCGGCTGGCAGATCCGGCTCCGCGAACTTGCCGACGAGGCCGCCGAGTCCGAGGCCCGCGCGGGGACCTTCCTGGACCGCGCCCGCGCCGCCGACGAGGACCGCCGGGCCGCCCAGCGCGCCGCCGACGACGCCCGCCGCACCGCCCGCGCGCTGCGCGCCGAGCGCGCCGAGATCGCGGGCGCCCCGGAGACCCTGCCGGAGCCCGACGAGCACACCGCCCGCCAGGCCCTGCCCACCCTCCGCGAGGCCTACCGCGCCGCCTCCCAGCTGTACGAGAAGGTCGGCGTCGGCGCCGACCTCCGCGCCGAACAGGCCCGCGCCGAGAGCGACGAGAGCGCCGCGCTCTCCGAACTCGACCGCCTCAGCAACAAGGTGCGCACCCGCGCCGCCCAGCTCCTCGAAGGCACCGACGGCGCCGACGGCCCCTCCCGGCAGGCGGCGGCGGCCCGCGCCGAGTCGCTCGTCCAGCTCCTGGAGACCCGCGCCAACACCGCGAGCGAGCAGCTGGGCCGGCTGCGCGGCGAGGCCGAACGCCTCGCCCCCGAGGACGAGTCACCGCACCACACCGAACTGCCCGAGGAGCTCGTCCCGGCCGACGCCGAACAGGCCCAGACCCTGCTGCGTACCGCCACCGGCGAACTCTCCGCCGCCACCGCGGCCCTGGACACCGCGCGCGCCGCGCACGCCGAGCTGCTGCACGCCCACCGCACCGCCGAGGACTCCGCGGGCGGCTTCGAGGAGACCGCCGCCCTGCTGCGCGACCTTCTGCGCGACCACGGCACGGAGGACGAGGACGACGGCCCCGAGCCCCACCCCGGCACCCTCGAAGAGGCCCGGACCTCCGCCGCCGAGGCCCGCCGCTCGCTGCGCGGCTGCGCGGCCGACCTCTCCGCCGCCGAGGCCGCGGTCCGCGAGGCGAGCGACATCCTCGTACGGCACGCCAACTCCACGCGGTACGAACAGGTGCGCACCCCCGCCCGCCAGCAGATCCGCGAACTCCCGGCCTCCGCCCTGCCCGAGCACGCGCAGAAGTGGGCCGACGCCTTCGCCCCCCGGCTCCGCGTCCTCACCGACGAACTCGCCCAGCTGGAACGGAACCGCGACTCCATCGTGGACCGGCTGCGCGGCCTGGTGGAGTCCTCCCTCGCCACCCTGCGTTCCGCGCAGCGGCTGTCCCGGCTGCCCGAGGGACTGGGGGAGTGGTCGGGGCAGGAGTTCCTCCGCATCCGCTTCGAGGAACCCGACCAGGCGACCCTGACCGAGCGCCTCGGCGAGGTCATCGACGAGGCCACCCACTCGGCCCTCAAGAAGAACGCGGACCTGCGCCGCGACGGCATGTCCCTGCTGCTGCGCGGGGTCGAGGCGGCGCTGCGGCCCAAGGGCATCGCCGTGGAGATCCTCAAGCCCGACGCGGTGCTGCGCGCCGAACGCGTACCCGTCGGACAGATGGGGGACGTCTTCTCGGGCGGCCAGCTGCTCACGGCGGCCATCGCGCTGTACTGCACCATGGCCGCGCTCCGCAGCAACGACCGGGGCCGCGACAAGCACCGGCACGCCGGCACGCTCTTCCTGGACAACCCCATCGGCCGCGCCAACGCCACGTACCTGCTGGAGCTCCAGCGCGCGGTGTCGGACGCGCTGGGCGTCCAACTGCTCTACACGACCGGCCTGTTCGACACCACGGCGCTCGCGGAGTTCCCGCTGGTGATCAGGCTCCGCAACGACGCGGACCTGCGGGCCGGGCTGAAGTACATCAGCGTCGAGGAGCACCTGCGTCCGGGGCTGCCGCAGCAGGACCCCGAGGGCGAGACCGTGCACGGGGAGATCACGGCCACCCGGATGTTCAAGCGGAGCACGGAGCAGGCCACGGCCTGATCCGGCAGGACGGCACGGGCACGCCCGCACCGCGGCGGGCGTGCCCGTGCCGTACGAGCGAGCCGTACGAGCGAGCCGTACGAGGTGCTGCACGGCACCCCGTATGCCCGTGCCGTACGGGGTGCGGGCATCGGGTGCGGGCATACGGCCTCAGCGGCCGTGTCCGCGGGGCGGTCGGCGCGTGGGGCCCGGGGCTCACACCCGGGAGAGCCGCCCCCGGCCCGTACCGCTGTGCCCGTGTCCTCCTATGCCCGCGCCGCCCTCGCGCGGGGCCCGGCGCTCCGCGCGGCGGGCCCGCCGGCGCTCGCGGCGCATCTGCCGCGCGGTGCTGCTCGGCACCGACACCACACCGTGGCGCTGGTTCCACACCTGGCGGGTCACCCAGACGTCCAGCACCGACCAGGTCGCCCCGACCGTGCCGGCCACCCCGCCGAGCACCATCGGGAAGGCGAGCCAGGACCCCGTCAGGGTGCACAGGAACGCCACCATGGCCTGGATGAGCGTCAACGACACGATCATCACGGCGCGCACCGCTGCCGTGCGGACGGGATCGGGCATCCGTCGGCGGACCGCGGGCTCCTCCACCCACAACTGCCGAGGCACACGCACGTCCCGCACCGGTGTGGCGTCCGACGACGCGGCGCCCCGGTATTCCCGAGTGCTCAAAGGACCTTCAACTCCCCACCGCTGACCGACTTGAGGGTGACTGCCCGGCTTGCCGGCGTTCTACGCGGACCGGCCGGGCCGACCGCACGGCGGATCGCGCCGTCCTGCCGCACCGGCCTCCGGCGTGACTCCTGCCCCGTACGTACGGACGAATACGTGGGTACGAAGATTCCCGCGTGTGGGCAACGACCGGCCCGGTCTTGAGTCACGAAACACGTCATTCCGGCCAAGTGTCCGGTACCGGAATTCCGGGCGTCCGACACACGTCTCCCTGCCGCACGCCGAGTTCTCCGACCGGAAACGCGGGAATGATTCGCGTCAACTCCGCGCGGGAAGGCCGAAAATCGCCCGGACGATCCTTCGAGTTGTCAGAGTGTCAGTAGTAGGCTCGCGCCGTTCGCAGAGGCGGGACCGACGGACACACCCCCGCCTGCGGGGGTCGAGCTGGGGGAGGCCATGCGCTTTCGCGGGAAGTCCATCCGCAGGAAGATCGCGGCACTGCTTCTCGTGCCCCTCGTCTCCCTCACCGCACTCTGGGCGTTCGCCACGTACGTGACCGGGCGCCAGGCGAGCCAGATGATGGACGCGGGCGCCACGGTCGAAAAGGTGGGCCACCCGCTGGAGCAGGCGGTCCGCTCCCTCCAGGACGAACGCCGCCAGACACTCGTCTTCCTCGCCGACCCCCGGGCCTCCGACGCGCTGCCGCTGCTCCGCCGCCAACAGGCCATCACCGACCGGACGGTGGCCGAGATCAGGGACGGCGCCGGGCGCGGCGGCATCCGCGACGGACTGAGCCACGACGCCCGGGGCCGTCTCGACGCCGTGCTCAGCGCGGTCGACGGACTCCCCGCCCTCCGGCAGTCCGTGGAGAACCGCGGCATCACCCGGCTGCGCGCCATGGACTTCTACGACGGCCTGGTGGACCCCGCCTACCGGTTCCTCAACGGCCTGAGCACCATGGAGCACGTCTCCCTGGACAAGCAGGTCCGCGCGCTCGTCGGCGTCTCCCGGGCCCGCGAACTCCTCTCCCGCGAGGACGCGTTGGTCGCCTCCGGACTCCTGACCTCCCGGCTCACCGACGCCGATCTGCGCCAGCTCGCCGCCCTCGTCGCCCAGCGCCAACTGCTCTACCAGGTCAACCTGGACATGCTCCCCAGCGACGAACGCCTGCGCGTCGAACGGTTCTGGGCCAGCCCCGAGACCGAACCCCTGCGCACCGCCGAGAGCGCCCTCATCGCGGGCGGCGAGGCACGGGACCGCGCCGGGATCGACACGGCACGCTGGCAGCAGGCCGCGCCCCCCGTGCTGGACCGGCTGGCCAACGACTACACCGAGATGACCAACCGCTTCCAGGACCGCGCCGACCCGGCCGGCTACCGGGTGCTCGTCCTCGCGGGCGTCGCCGGGGTCCTCGGCTTCCTGGCCCTGCTCGTCTCCGTCTTCGTGTCGGTACGCATCGGCCGCGAGCTGGTCCGCGACCTCTCCAGCCTCCGCAAGGAGGCCCACGAGGCGTCGGGCGTACGCCTGCCGGGCGTCATGCGGCGGCTCGCGGCGGGGGAGCAGATCGACGTGGAGACCGAAGCCCCGCACCTGAGTTACGAACCCGACGAGATCGGCCAGGTCGGCCAGGCGCTCAACACCCTCCAGCGGGCCGCCGTCGAAGCCGCCGTCAAACAGGCCGACATGCGGCGCGGCGTCTCCGAGGTCTTCGTCAACCTGGCCCGCCGCAACCAGGTGCTGCTGCACCGCCAGCTGACCCTGCTCGACGCGATGGAACGGCGTACCGAGAGCGACCAGGAGCTCGCCGACCTCTTCCGCCTCGACCACCTCACCACCCGGATGCGACGGCACGCCGAGGGCCTGGTGATCCTCTCCGGGGCCGCCCCCTCCCGCCAGTGGCGCAAGCCGGTCCAGCTGATGGACGTGGTGCGCGCCGCCGTCGCGGAGGTCGAGGACTACGAACGCGTCGAGGTCCGCAGGCTCCCGCGCATCGGCGTCGGCGGGCCCGCCGTCGCCGACCTGACCCACCTCATCGCCGAACTCCTGGAGAACGCGACGGCGTTCTCCCCGCCGCACACCGGCGTACAGGTGCACGGGGAGCGCGTCACCAACGGCTTCACCCTGGAGATCCACGACCGCGGACTCGGCATGACCCCCGAGATCCTGCTGGACGCGAACCTCCGGCTCGCCGAGACCCCCGACTTCGAACTCTCCGACACCGACCGGCTCGGCCTCTTCGTCGTCAGCCGGCTGGCCCAGCGCCAGAAGGTGCGGGTCTCCCTGCAGAAGTCCCCGTACGGCGGCACCACCGCGGTCGTCTTCATCCCCGCCAACCTGCTCACCGAGGCGCCGGAGACCCACGGCACCGGGTTCCGGCTCGACCGCAGGAGCGAGCGCGCCCTGCCCGGACCGCGCTCCGAGCAGCACGCGGCCGGTGCGGCGTCCTCGCTCCCGCCGGGCCCGATCGACGGCCCGGTCGAGCTGGAGGCGCCGATGGGCCCCCGCGAGCGGGCGGCCTTCGAACGCGACCGCGACCGGGCGCTCGATCCGGCCCTCGCCCCCGTCCTCGGCAGCCTCGGCGACCTGGAGGACAGCGACAGCGAACGCGGCGGCCTCTTCCGCGCCCGCGACACGCGCCGGGGCGACGGACCGGAACAGCACCAGCAGGCGGGCGACGAACGCGAGGGCCCGGTGCCGCCGGTCCGCCCCATGCGGTTCGACGGACCCGCGCCGCTGCCCCGTCGCACGCCCCCGACCCTCGTCGCCGAGCACGGCCGACGCGTCGGCGCCCCCCGGTCCGGCGGGCCGACCCGCTCCGTTCCCCGGCAGGCCGACCCGGCGCCCGCACCCGTGCCCGTACCGCCAACGGCCCAGGCACCGGTCCAGGCACCCGCACCTTCGCGGCCGGACGCCGAACCCGTGACCATCCGGTCCGTGGACACCGTCGGCGGACTGCCCCGGCGCATCCGCCAGGCGAGCCTCGTGCCGCAGCTCCGCGAGGAGACGGAGGCCCGCACCGAGCCGGAGCCCCCCGCCCTCGAACGCGACGACATCCAGCGCGAGGCCGAACACGTCCGCGACCGCATGGCCTCGCTGCAGCGGGGCTGGCAGCGCGGACGCCGGCAGAACGCAGGCGAGACGACCGACACGGGCGACTCAGACCCAGGAACACCACCGGGAGGGGACGGTCGATGACCGCACCGCACGCCGCCGCATACGACTCCGAACGCAGGGGGTCCGGCGAACTCAACTGGCTGCTCGACGAACTCGTGGACCGCGTGTCCAGCATCCGCCAGGCCCTGGTCCTGTCCCGGGACGGCCTCGCCACCGGCACCTCCCGGGACCTGAGCCGGGAGGACGGCGAACACCTCGCGGCCGTCGCCTCCGGCTTTCACAGCCTGGCCAAGGGCGTGGGCCGCCACTTCGACGCCGGTCAGGTGCGCCAGACCGTCGTCGAGCTCGACGAGGCGTTCCTCTTCGTCACCGCGGCCGGGGACGGGAGCTGTCTCGCCGTACTGGCCGACGCGGATTCCGACGTGGGCCAGGTGGCCTACGAGATGACGCTCATGGTCAAGCGCGTGGGGGCCCACCTGGTCAACGCACCCCGTACATCCGGTACGTCCGCCGGAGGGTGAGGGGGTGGCATGAGCGCAGAACCGGCCCGGAACACCGTCCCCGGATCGCCGGACGCCGCCTCCGGCGTCCGGCCCCTCCCCTGGTTCGACGCGGACGCGGGACCGGTCGTACGCCCGTACGCGATGACCCGCGGGCGCACCGCGGGCGCCGTCAGCCTCCGGCTCGACCTGATAGCGGTCGTCGTCCCCGAACCCGCCGCCGACGACCCCGACCGGGACGCGTCCCTCTCCCCGGAACACGTGGAGATCGTCGAACTCTGCTGCGCCGTGCCCCAGTCGATCGCCGAACTCGCCGCCGGTCTGGACCTCCCGGTGGGAGTGGTACGGGTCCTGGTGGCGGATCTCGTCGAGGAGGAGCTGGTGCAGGTGACCCGACCCGTTCCGCCGGCCGAACTGCCGGACGTGAACCTTCTGCGCGAGGTGATCAATGGCCTTCGGGCGCTCTAGCCGCCGCAAGCGGGCCGTCGCGCCCGTCACCCTGAAGATCCTGGTGGCGGGCGGTTTCGGCGTGGGCAAGACGACGCTGGTGGGCGCGGTCAGCGAGATCAGACCGCTGCGCACCGAGGAGCACCTCACCGAGGCCGGGCGGCCCGTCGACGACATCGCCGGGGTGGAGACCAAGCGGACCACCACCGTGGCGATGGACTTCGGGCGCATCACCCTCCGCGAGGAGCTGGTGCTCTACCTCTTCGGCACACCTGGGCAGGAACGTTTCTGGTTCCTCTGGGACGAGCTGGCCCAGGGCTCCCTGGGCGCGGTCGTCCTCGCGGACACCCGCCGCCTGGAGGAGTGCTTCGCGGCCGTCGACTACTTCGAGCGCCGGGCGATCCCGTTCGCGGTGGCCGTCAACTGCTTCGAGGGCGCGGAGACCTACCCCACCGGCATCGTGCGGGCCGCCCTCGACCTCGGGCCGGACACCCCGGTCCTGCTCTGCGACGCCCGGGAACGGTCCTCGGTCCGGGACGTCCTGGTCGAGCTCGTCGAACACGCGCTGGCCCGGACCGGCCGGCTCCGGGAGCCCGCCGGCACCTGAGGGGGTTCGTCCGGGCCGCTCATCCCTCGGCGGGCCGGTCCGCGTTCTCCGCCAGCCACTTCGCGGCCGTCTCCGCCAGCTCCGCGTCACGCCCGGCGAGCATGGTCAGGATCATCTGCGCGTCCCCGCGCAGCGACCAGGCGGGGTGGCCGAAGGTCGCCGGGTTGTTCCCCTCGATCCAGAAGTGCGCCGGCCAGGCCGTCCCGTACCCGAACAGCGGCAGTGCCGCCGCGTACCGCTTCCGGCCGCGCGCCAGCCCGTAGGCGGTGATCGCGAGCCCGGTCAGGGTCCCGGTCAGATGGACCCAGCGGGTCGCGGCCTTGGAGTGCATCGCCACGTAGTAGGGCCAGAACTCCTCGTACGAATCGAACGTCTGTTGTGTCATAGGGGCAAGGTAACGGCTCCGGCCCCGCCGGGAAACGGTCCCGCCGGTCAGGTGCGGGGGAGTGGCCGCCGGGACCGTCCGGTGCCGTTCGTCCCGGGGCCTCAGCGGCCCCGCACCGAGCGCCCGTCCACCGGGAAGTCGAAGTACGTGTCGGGGAAGAGCTCCGGCGTGAAGGTGTAGTGCCACCACTCCTCGGCCAGGTTGACGAACCCGAGGCCGGTGAGCGTGCCCTTGAGCAGCTGCCGGTTGGCCCGCTGGGCGCCCTGGATCCGCGGATCGTCGGTGTGCGCGAGGGTGTCGAAGCAGTCGTAACCGGTGCCCATGTCGACCGAGTTGTCGGGGAACCGCGCGTCCCGGGGGCCGTAGCAGGGAGCGAGCGGCTCGCCCGGCCGGTACGCCCTCGTCGGCGCGGCGGGCAGCCTCACCAGGGTCAGGTCGACCGTGCTGCCCCGGCTGTGCCCGGACTTCTCCGCGATGTAACCGTCCTCGAACAGCCGTGTCTTGTCGACGCGGGGATAGAACTCCGTCTTCATGGTCTGGTCGTCGAGGTCCTTCGCCCAGCGCACGAAGTGGTCCACGGCCCGCTGCGGCCGGTAACAGTCGTACACCTTCAGGGAGTAGCCCGCGCGCCGCAGCGTGGTCTGCGCCCGGTGCAGGGCCTCGGCCGCGGGGCGGGTCACGAGGCACACCGGCTCCCGGTAGCCGTCCACCGGAACGCCCATGAAGGTGTGCGGCGTGGCGTACCGGATCTCCTCGACGATGGTGGGGTCCACGGAGCGCAGCGCCACGAAGCCGTCCGGCGCCTTCGGCTCGGGCCGCGCCCGCGCCGAAGGGGTGGACACGGTCGCGGCGAGCAGGACGGCGGCGAGGACGGTGAGGGTGCGGAGCGCGGCACCAGCCGCGGTCGTCGTTGTCATGTGCACATCGCTATCAGGTTCCGGCCCCCCGGGGAAGCGTGATCGGATACAGTCCGGCCCGTGTCCGAGCCCACCGCGCCGCCCGTACCCGACTCCCACTGCGCCGCCTGCGGAGCCCCCTACGCCGCGTCCGCACTCCGCGCCGACGCCTGGCCCCGCCCCTGCGCCACCTGCGGTACGACCGCCTACCGCAACCCGCTCCCCGTCGCGGTCGCCCTGCTCCCGGTCACCGACCAGGAGGGCGGCGGCCTGGTCGTCATCACCCGGACCATCGCACCCCGGCGCGGCGGACTCGCCCTGCCCGGCGGGTTCGTCGACCACCGGGAGGACTGGCGGCACGCCGTCGTCCGCGAACTCCGCGAGGAGACCGGCATCGAGGCCGCCACCGACGAGGTGACCCTCGCCGACGCGCTCAGCTCCCAGGACGGCCACCTCCTCCTCTTCGGCCTCCTCCCCGCCCGCCCCCTCGACCGGCTTCCACCGTCCGTACCGACCGACGAGACCGCCGGGTACGCGGTGCTGCGCGCACCCCGCGAACTGGCGTTCCCGCTGCACACCGAAGCCGCCCGCGCCTGGTTCGCGGGCCGGTACGCCTGAGGCCCGGCGGACGCCGGGACACCGGCACGCGGCACCCGGTCACACGCCCCGCACCCGCACCGGGTACGGCACCGGCCCCGCGTGGCCGTCCCGCTCCACCACCACCCGGCCGCCCTCCCAGCGGCTACGGAAACGCTCCACCACCGGCTTCCCCCGCCCCGTGCCGGCGCCCCGCACCAGCACCCCGCCACCGCGCCGCCCCGGCCGCGGCGCCCAGACCTCCAGCTCCGTCCCGCCGCCCTCACCCCGCACCGGAATCACCACCCCCGCCCGCGCCAGCACCGGGATCCGCGACAACGGCGCCTCCACCGTCACCCGCCCCGGCCCCTCGTACGACCGGCCCGATGCCGTGTCGTACCAGCGCCCGCGCGGCAGCCGCACCGTCCGCCGGACCGTGCCCGGCTCCAGCACCGGCGCCACCAGCAACCCGTCACCCAGCAGGAACGCGTCCTCGCAGTCCCGCAGCGCCCGGTCACGGGGGGCGTCCCACCAGAGGGGCCGTACGTACGGCGCACCCGTCAGCCGGGCCACGTGCGCCAGCGTCAGGAAGTACGGGCCGAGCCGCTCGCGCTCGGCCAGCGCGGATCCCGCGTGCGCCCGCACCTCCTCCCCGGGCTCCCCGTCCCCGGCACACGACCCGCCCCCGGCGCACGACCCGTCCCCGGCACGGAACAGCGGCAGACGCGCGCCCAGTTGGAGCCGCCGCAGACACAGCTCCGCCGAGTCGCCGTCCTCGCACGCGCCCAGGTCCGGACCCGTGTACGGCACCCCGCACAGGCCGCGCCCGACGACCGTGGCCAGCGCCGCACGCAACTCCCGCCAGCCGTCCGCCCCGCCCCCGGGCGAGAGCCGCCGCACCCGCGGTTCGCCTTCCCCGCCCGCCCCGCCCTCCACGGCGGGCCCCGGCGACGGCAGCGCCGGAGCACCCGCGAGCCCCGTCCAGCCGCGCAGCACCCGGGCCGGTGTCCCCGCCACCGCCCAGCACCGCAACGGTCCGCCGTCCATCCGGACCTCGCTCGCGCCCGGCCGGTCGTGCCCCGAGCCCGCGCCCTCCTCACCCTCGCGGAGGGTCATCCGCCCCGTGCCGGTGGTGTCGTAGAACGCCAGGTGCGTCCCCGCGTCCGAGACCACGAACTGCACCGGCAGCACCGGCACCCACGCGTCGCCCGCCCCGTCCTCCCGGTCCGGCAGCCGCCCCGCGTCCACGGCGCCCAACGGGTACGAGCCGTTCCGCAGCCGAGGGCCCGACGGCGGCCCGCCCAGCCCGAAGAACCGTGCGTCCGCGGGGAGTTCGGCCCGCTGCATCCACCGCGCGGGTCCCCCGCCGACCGCCTCCCACCAGCGCGGCGGCAGCTCCCGCCGCAACGGAACGCCGCCCGGGGTCCGCAGCTCCACCGCCCCGACGCGCGACACCGACACCGTCAGACGCTCCGACACCACCTGCCAGCCCCCGTCCGTGCCCGGCTCCAGACGCGCCCGCGGATCGGGCGCCGGCTCCGTCCCCGGCAGACCGTACGAAGGGCGCCCCCCGGCCCCGTCCCACGACCAGAACACAGCGCCGCCCGCCGCCACCCGGATGCTCAGCTCCGAACGGGCGAACCGCACCACGCCGCCCCCCGGCCCGGGCTCCGCCCCCAGCAACGCCCCGGGCACCCTGGCCAGCTCCGGACCGCGCTGCGGCGGCACCCACGCGTCCCCGCGCCACGACCGCCAGGCCGTCCGCATGCCACCGACCGAACCCATCAACTTCACCGAGCGCACCAGGCCATGACCGTCCATGGCGCACACCTTGCCATCAGCCGAACCCGGCGAGCATTTCGTTCAACTTCCGTTCACCCGGGGCCCGGCGGTCGTACACCAACACCCCGCACCGGACACGGCGGACGCCCGCCCGCCGCCACGCCACGGAGCCCCCTGCCGACCCTGGTGCCGGAGACGATCACATGGCATCGTCCTGAGTGCCCGCGCGCACCACCCCTGCCCGTGCGCGCCGACGCCCACCCCGCGCACCCGTCAGCCAGGAGCCGCCCCCATGACCGCAAGCGCCGACGAAGCACCCCTCTGGCAGCCCGGACCCGAACGCGTCGCCGCCGCGGCCGTCACCCGCTTCCAGAGCTGGGCGGCCGAACGCCACGGGGCCCCCGCCGAGGGTGGATACCCTGCACTGCACCGCTGGTCGGTCGAGGAGCTCGACACCTTCTGGCAGGCGGTCGCCGAATGGTTCGACATCCGGTTCTCCACCCCCTACGAGACCGTCCTCGCGAGCCGCGCCATGCCCGGCGCCGAGTGGTTCCCCGGCGCCACCCTCAACTACGCCGAACACGCCCTGCGCACCGCCCAGGACCCGCTCCGCGCCGACGCGCCCGCGCTCTTCCACGTCGACGAGACGCAGGCCCAGGCGGTCATGAGCTGGTCCGAACTCCGCCGCCAGGTCGGCTCCCTCGCCGAGGAGCTCCGCGCCCTCGGCGTCACCCCCGGCGACCGGGTCAGCGGCTACCTCCCGAACATCCCGCAGGCCGTCGTCGCCTTCCTCGCCACCGCCGCCGTCGGCGGGGTCTGGACCTCCTGCGCCCCCGACTTCGGCGCCCGAAGCGTCCTCGACCGCTTCCAGCAGGTCGAACCCGTCGTCCTGTTCACGGTCGACGGATACCGCTACGGCGGCAAGGAGCACGACCGGACCGCCACCGTCACCGAACTCCGCCGCGAACTCCCCACCCTGCGCGCCGTCGTCCACGTCCCGCTGCTCGGCACCCCCGCCCCCGAAGGCGCCCTCGCCTGGGCCGACCTCACCGGCGCCGACACCGAACCCCGCTTCGAGCAGGTCCCCTTCGCCCACCCGCTCTGGGTCCTCTACTCCTCCGGCACCACCGGACTGCCCAAGGCGATCGTCCAGTCCCAGGGCGGCATCCTGCTGGAGCACTACAAGCAACTCGGGCTCCACTGCGACCTCGGCCCGGAGGACCGCTTCTTCTGGTACACCTCCACCGGCTGGATGATGTGGAACTTCCTCGTCTCCGGTCTCCTCACCGGCACCACCGTCGTGCTGTACGACGGAAGCCCCGGACACCCCGACGCCAACGCCCAGTGGCGCGTCGCCGAACAGACCGGAACCACCTTCTTCGGCACCTCCGCCGCCTACGTCATGGCCTGCCGCAAGGCCGGCGCCCACCCCGGCCGCGACTTCGACCTCAGCCGCGTGCAGTGCGTGGCCACCACCGGCTCGCCCCTGCCCCCGGACGGGTTCCGCTGGCTGCACCAAGAGGTCACCGACGACCTGTGGATCGCCTCGGTCAGCGGCGGCACCGACGTCTGCAGCTGCTTCGCGGGCGCCGTGGCCACCCTCCCCGTCCACATCGGGGAGCTCCAGGCCCCCTGCCTGGGCACCGACCTCCAGTCCTGGGACGCCGCAGGCGAACCGCACCTGGGGGAGGTCGGCGAACTCGTCGTCACCGCGCCCATGCCCTCCATGCCCCTGCGGTTCTGGAACGACCCGGACAACAGCCGCTACCACGACAGCTACTTCGCCACGTACCCCGGCGTCTGGCGGCACGGCGACTGGATCACCCTCACCGGGCGCGGCTCGGTGATCATCCACGGTCGCTCCGACTCCACCCTCAACCGCCAGGGCGTACGCATGGGCTCCGCCGACATCTACGAGGCCGTCGAGCGGCTGCCGCAGATCCGCGAATCCCTCGTCGTGGGCATCGAGGAGCCCGACGGCGGCTACTGGATGCCCCTCTTCGTCCACCTCGCCGACGGAGCCGTGCTCGACGACGACCTGCGCACCGCGATCGCCCGCACGCTCCGCGAGAACCTTTCCCCGCGCCACGTACCCGACGAGGTCATCCAGGTCCCCGGCATCCCGCACACCCTCACCGGCAAACGCATCGAGGTCCCCGTCAAGCGTCTCCTCCAGGGCACCCCCCTGGAGAAGGCGGTCAACACCGGCTCCATCGACGACGTCAAACTCCTCCGCTTCTACGCCGAGCTGGCCCGCACCCGCCCCTGAGAAGGCCGTTGTCAGACCCCCTGGTTACGCTCAGTGAGCACAGTTGGACCGTACGTCTGCGCGCGCACGCCGTCCGCAGACCGCGGTCCCGGACCGCCGTACTCAGGGGGAGCACCACTCATGAACCGCACCGGACGCACCGACCGCACCGACCGCGCCGCCGATCCCGCCCGCCGCACCCGCCGCACCGGGGCCCCGCCGGACCGGCGGCCCCGGTCCACCCGCCGTGCCCTGCGCCGCGAGGTGCCCGGCACCCTCGGCGTCCTGGTCGACCCCCAGGACTTCGCGGCGATGCGCGCCTACCGCACCTTTCCGTTCGAGGACCACGCCGCCTATCTCCACGAGGTCGAGGGCCTGCTGAAGAGCTTCGAGGCCGAGGGACTCCACACCAGCCTCGCGCTCTTCGACCCGGCGGAGTTCGGCGAGTTCTGCGCCGAACACCGGCTCGACCCCGACAGCGCCGACGCCCGTACCCGTTTCACGGCCGAGATCGCCGCCGCGGGCGTCACGGTCCCCTACACCGGGCAGCCGCTCGACCGGATTCTCCCGCTCCTCGTCTCGCGCGTCGTACGCCGCGCGACCTGGGAGTACGCCACCGTGCTCCTGGCGGACCTCGGGGCGTGCGCCGACTGCGGCCAGGACATCGGCGGGGCCGCCTTCGACCGGGCCTCGCACCTGCTGCTCCGGCTCCTGGAGGCCGCAGGCGCGGGAACCCACCACATCGTCTGCTCCATCCGCTCCACCGACGACCGGCTCCTCGCCGTCCTCCGCACCCACCAGGACGGAGGCCGCCCGCCCGTCATCTCACCCGCCGAGGGGACCGAGCTGGCGACCGTACTCGCGGTCGGCGTCGCGCTGGAGGCCCCCGGAGGCGTCGTCCTGCGCACCACGACGCCCGACGCACCGGACCGGGTTCACGGCTGGCGGCTCGACCGGGGCAGCCTGCTGCCCCTGACCGCGGGCGAGGTGTTCTCCGCCTACTGCACCGACGCCGGGACCGGCGAACCGGTCGGCCCCGAACCGGGCGTGGACTACCGCGCCGGATTCGACATCGGAGCGGAGGAACCCCGCCCCCACCACTGATCCACCCCGAGCGGGCCCCGACCCGCAGCGGATCCGACGAGCAGTGGATCCGACGAGCAGCGGATCCGACGTGCAGGGGCTCCGACGTGCAGGGGCTCCCCGCCACCACGGCGGGAAGCCCCTGCACCCGGTCGCCCGGTCCCACGGCCGTCCGGTCCTTCCGTCGTCCCCTGCCGCTTCTTCCGCCGCCGGTTCCCGGCGGCGGCTACGCGCCCTCCAGCACCGCCCGGGCAGCGCTCCGCGCGTCCTCCGCCGAGTCCGCGGCCCGCGCCGCGGCGGCGGCCCGCTCGCACTGCGCCAGCGTGTACTGCGCGAGCGTCGCCCGTACGTAGGGGAGCGAGGCCGCGCCCATCGAGAGCGAGGTGACCCCGAGTCCGGTCAGCACACAGGCGAGCAGCGGATCGGCCGCCGCCTCGCCGCAGACCCCGCAGCTCCTGCCCTCGGCGCGCGCCCCGTCCGCCGACAGCGCCACCAGGTCCAGAAGCGCCGGCTGCCACGGGTCCTGCAACCGGGACACCGCGCCCACCTGCCGGTCGGCGGCGAAGGTGTACTGCGCGAGGTCGTTGGTACCGAGCGAAAGGAACTCCACCTCCTGGAGCACCGACCGTGCCCGCAGCGCGGCGGACGGAATCTCCACCATCGCCCCGACCTTCGCCCGCAGACCCGCCTCACGGCAGGCGTCGGCGAAGTCCTTCGCGTCGGTCCGGTCGGCGACCATCGGCGCCATGACCTCCAACTGCGCCGACTGCCCCTCGGCCGCCTTGGCCAGAGCGGTCAGCTGGGTGCGCAGGACGTCGGGGTGGTCCAGCAGGCTGCGCAGCCCCCGCACCCCGAGTGCGGGGTTCGGCTCGTCGGCGGGGGTGAGGAAGGCCAGCGGCTTGTCCGCTCCGGCATCGAGGACCCGGACGACGACACGCCCCTCGGGAAAGGCCTCCAGCACGGTGCGGTACGCCGCGACCTGCTTCTCCTCCGAGGGCGCCTGCTCGCTGTCGTCCAGGAACAGGAACTCCGTACGGAAGAGCCCGACGCCCTCCGCGCCCGCTTCCACCGCCGCCGGTACGTCCCCCGGACCGCCGATGTTGGCCAGCAGCGGCACTCTGTGCCCGTCCGAGGTGGCACCGGGCCCGCTGGAGGCGGCGAGCGCGGCCTCGCGCGCCGCTGCCGCGCTCTCCAGCGAGGCCCGCTTCTTGGCGCTGGGTTCGACGAACACCTCGCCGGTGCCGCCGTCGACCGCCACCACCACGCCCTCGGCCAGCTCACCGGCGCCGGGCAGCGCGACCACGGCCGGCACCCCGAGCGCCCGCGCCAGGATCGCGCTGTGGCTGGTGGGCCCGCCCTCCTCGGTGACGAATCCGAGCACCAGCGTCGGATCGAGCAGCGCGGTGTCGGCAGGCGCCAGGTCCCGCGCGATCAGCACATACGGATGGTCGCTGTCCGGCACCCCGGGCATCGGAACCCCGAGCAGCCGCGCCACGATCCGGTTGCGTACGTCGTCGAGATCGGCGACCCGCCCGGCGAAGTACTCCCCGGCGTTGGCCAGCAGCGCACGGTAGGCGGCGAAGGCGTCGTACAGACCGCGCTCGGCGGAGCTTCCCTCGGCGACGCGCCGCTCCACGTCGGCCATCAGCTCCGGGTCCTGCGCCATCATGGCCTGCGCCTCCAGCACCCCCTGTGCCTCACCGCCGGCGAGATTGCCGCGCGCGATCAGGTCGGCCGCGACGGCCTCCACGGCCTGCCGGGCACGTCCCTGTTCCCGTGCGGTCTCCTCCGGGGGGATCTGCCTGACCGGCGGTTCCAGGACCGCCGTTCCCATGTGCCGGACCTCGCCGATGGCCACCCCGTGGCTCACACCGACGCCTCGCAGCGTTGTCTCCATGTCACCCGTCTCCGTTTGTGCGGCGGGAAACCCCGCGGTGGATGTCCGACTGGCTCGTCACGGAAGGGCAGGTTCACTGCCAGCCGAAGAGGGTGCCTCCCGCTTTCACGTCACCCGACTCCTGGACGTCCGAGAGGGAGTCGGCCGTGGCTTCCAGGGCCACCACGGGACAGATCGGGGACTTCCCCGCCGCCTCGACCTCGACCGGGTTCCACCGCACGATGCCCTGCCCGCGTGTGACGGTGTCCCCCTTGTTGATGAGGAGCTCGAATCCTTCGCCGTTGAGCTGGACGGTGTCGATTCCCAGGTGTGTCAGCACGCCGTGCCCCTCGCTGTCGACGACCACGAAGGCGTGCGGGTGCAGGGAGACCACGACGCCGTCGACCGGCGAGACCGCCTCGCCGGGCTCCCGGACGGGGTCGATGGCCGTGCCGGGCCCCACCATCGCGCCCGAGAAGACCGGGTCGGGGACCGCGGCCAGTCCGATGGCCTGTCCGCTGAGGGGGGACGTCACGTGGGTCATGGATGCCTCCGGGAGGTGGGGCTGGGACGCCTGGCTGCTCGATGGCCACCCCTTGATGGCGCAGGGCGGCGCGCTCCTCAGCAGGGTAAGTCATGCCAAGTGATGATTCCGCCGGAGATGTCCCGTTTGGCTGACGTAGAAGTGCACCGCGAACGATTTGCCTCGTCTCCCGGCCAGGCTGTACTGTCGTAGATCTGCCTGGCCCCACCGCGACTTCTGGTCCCGGGGCCGGTGGCGACTCCCCAGCGAAACCCTGCCCGAATCGGACTTCCGCATGCCTGCGGGGGCCTGGTCGGAGGGAAAGGAATTGCCTGATAGAGTCGGACTCGCCGGAAAGGGAAACGCGAAAGCGAAGAACTGGAAAGCGAAAACCGCTTGACCCGCTTCGACCGGGAATCGGACACGA